>JBBSPR010000061.1:0-13291 GCA_038258615.1 Sphingomonadales bacterium | reverse complement strand
TGTACGTGGCCGAGACCTTCACCGGACTCGAGGGCATCACGACCCCGGTCGAGGAGACCGTCGATTCGTTCGAGGCGCTCGTCAACGGCGACCTGGACGATCTGCCCGAGCAGGCCTTCCTGAACGTCGGTGGCGCCGATGGCGCCCGCGCCAAGGCCGGCGTCGCGCGCCTGCCGCAGCTCGTCAGCCGCCTCACCACCATCGTGACCGTCGCCCAGCCGCGCACCCAGACCGTCGAGCGCATCCTCGTCGATGTCTTCGGCCTCACCCCGCGCGAAGCCACCCTCACCCTGGCCCTCACCCAGGCGCGCTCGCGCGGCGAGGCCGCCACCATGGCCGGCATGTCGGAAGCCGTCGCCAAGAAGCAGTTCGCGCATATCTTCGAAACGCTCGGCGTCAGCACCGCCCCCCAGGTAAGCCGCCTCATCACCCAGACCGTCGCTGCCGCCCTGCTCAGCGGCGCCGGCGCCCGCGATCTTCCGCTCACCCGCACTCGGCCCGAAGATCCCCGCCACCAGGATCTCCGGCTCATCGTCCGCCGCGGCTTCGACGGCGATGCCGGCGCCGTCGCCATCACCGACCATGGCCCCGCAACCGGCCGCCCCGTCATCGTCACCCACAGCGGCAGCGCCACCCGCCTCATCCCCGCCAGCCTGGTCACCCGCCTCCACGCCGCCGGCTTCCGCCCCATCGCCATCGATCGCCCCGGCTTCGGCCTCACCGATCCCCATCCCGCCCTTGCCTGCCCGTGGGCCGCCGCCGCCGCCGACATGGCGCTCGTGCAGGATGCGCTGCGCCTGCCAGCCAGTGATTTCCTCGTCCGCGGCGGCATCTACGCCGTCTGCGCCCTCGCCCGCGCCGCGCCGCATCGCATCGGCCGCGTCGTCGCCCTCAATCCCGATGTCAGCTCGCTCCACAGCCACAAGCGCCTGGGCGCCATCGGCATGCTCTGGCAGGCCGCCGAGCGCTACCCCGAGCGGCAGGAGGCCGTCACCCGCTGGCTCGCCACCCGCACCACCCCCGCCCAGGTCGCCCGGCTGCTGCGCATGCTCATCCGCCACAGCCCGCCCGATCTCGCCGTCTTCGAAAACACCGCCGAACTCGCCGATTTCCAGCGCGGCGCCACCCTGTTCGCCACCGGCCGCGTCAGCGGCACCATCGCCGAGCATCAGGGCCATGCCGCCGGCGTCGAATGCCCCCCCGTCCCCGATGCCCGCCACTGGCACATCCTGCTGGGCGCCCACGACCCCATGCACGACACCCCCGACATGGCCCGCTTCTGGGCCCCCCGCCTCCCCGCCGCCGCCATCGAGACCCTCCCCGACGCCGGCCGCTTCATCCACCTGAGCCACCCCGAGCGCGTGCTGGCAGCCTTGGCAAGATAACCTCCCTCCCCCCGCGCGGGAAGGGCGACCCGCACCCCTTGGTGCGAGCGGGGTGGAGTTCCCTTCCTGCAAGCCTCAGCGCAGGTCCGGCAGCATCTCCGCCAGCACCGCAAGGCACGACCGCGCCAGCCCCTTGCTGCGTTCCGGGGACCAGCCGGCGCGGCTGTCCGGATTGTCGTCATGGTCCTTGAACGGCATCTCCAGCGTCATCGCCAGGCAGCCGAAGCGCTCGGCGAGCTGGTTGGTGCTCATCGTCAGATTGGCGCGCCCGGCCGGCGCCGGCGGATAGCCGATCCGCGTCTGGAAATCCGGCGTCACCCGCGCCAGCGTCTCCTTGTAGCGCCCCAGCAACCCCAGTTGCCGCTCCGTAATTCCGGGAATCCCCTCGAAGCCGGCAATGAAAACCTGCGGGATCGCTTCGTCGCCGTGCACATCCATCGCGAAATCCACCGCCGTCGCATCCATCGCCGCCAGCGCCGCCAGCACTTCCGGGCTGCGCTCGGCAGTCGGGTTCGCCCATTCGCGGTTAAGGTTCACGCCCGCCGCATTGGTGCGAAGGTGCCCGCGGCAGCTGCCGTCGGGGTTCATGTTGGGGATGCAATGGATCGTCGCCCCCGCCCGCAGCGCCGCCGCAACCGCGTCGGCCGGGTCGGTGAGCATCTCCAGCGCCCCCTCCATCCACCATTCCGCCATGCTCTCGCCAGGGTGCTGCCGCGCATAAAGCCACACCTGCCGCGGCCCCTCGCCAATGGTCAGGCAATCGATCGGCTGCCCTTCGAGGCTGTGGCCCAGCACCCGCGCCCGCACCCCGGGCAGCACCGCCATCCGCGCCACCAGATCATGGTGCCGCTCCATGCTGTAGGGCGCGAAATAGGCCAGCCACACATGGTCGTGCAGCAGCGTCACCTGAATCGTCAGCGTGCCGCCATCCGCCTTGGCATCATAGTGGCTCGGGCTGCGCACCCAGTTCGCCCGGTCATGGCTCGTGACCGCATCATAGCCCGGCCAGCCGCCCGGATAGGCACTCGCCTCCAGCCCGATGATCCGCACCGTGCACGCCTGCCCGCGCGCGCCCGAAAGCCGGAAGTGGAACCACTGGAAAAACTCCGAATGCGCGTCCTTGCGGATGCGCAGCACGATCTCGTCCGGCGCCTCGCACCGAACGACCTCGATATTCCCCGAATCGAACGCCGCCGAAACGGAAATCGCCAGATTGCCTGTCACCAGATTGCCTGTCACCGGATTGCCTGTCACCGGGCCGGCGCCTGCACCATCTGCCCCGAAGGCCCGGGGAAGTTGCTGAACACCGCCCGCACCAGCCCCGGCACCGGGTTGCCGTCCTTGGCGAGCGAGGCGCGTGATGCCCGCCCCTCCCACACCACCGAATTGTCCGAACGGCGCTTCATCTCGATCTGCAGCAATGTGTTCAACTGCGTGTCGCCCGGCCGCGTGCTGCCGACCGGCACATTCACCCCGCCGCCCACGCTCACCCCGCCGCCGCGCCCGCCACTGAAACTGCCGCCGCCAAGCCCGATGCTGAAGCGCGGCGGCTTGGGCGGGCCTTCAACCGCGGTCTGCTCCGCCTTCCATGTCGCCACATAGGCCGTGGCACTGCCCGGCGCCGGCCGGAAGCCCAACCGCGCCAGCTCTTCGGCCACCACTGCACTGGTGGCAGCGGCCTCAAGCTCCCCCGTACCCGGCTCCCCTCTACCCGGACCCACCACCTGCACGCTGTCGGTGGGGATCGGCGCGCCCAGATGAAAGCGCGTCACATCGGCCATCGGCGCCCTGGTGGCGCAGCCGGCAAGTGCCAGCATGGTCGCGGTGATGATGATCGGGACATGACGCATGGGAACTCGTTTCGGTTGACTCTGCTGGTCTCATTGTCTACGCGCCTCGCTCGCCTCACGCCAACCGAATTTGCCCGCAAAGAAGAGATGTCATGAAAGTCCGGAACTCTCTCAAGTCGCTCAAGAACCGCCACCGCGATTGCCAGGTGGTGCGTCGGCACGGGCGCACCTATGTGATCAACAAGACCAACCGCCGCTTCAAGGCGCGCCAGGGCTGAGTCCTAGGCTGATCGCGTCAGGCTCCATCCAGCCGCCTGCCACAATGTCGAATGATCAAGCGGATCGGGGCCAGGCGACCCCGGTCCCTTCAGTTGTTCGGGCCGTCGTATTCGACGTCGGCCATGTCCTCTACGGCTGGGATATCGGCGCGCTCTACGCAAAACTGATCCCGGACCGCGCGCACCGCGAGTGGTTCCTGGCGCACGTCGTCACCCCCGAATGGCATTTCCAGCACGATCGCGGCCGCCTGCTCGCCGAAACCATCCCCGCGCTGCAGGCGAAATTCCCCGCCGAAGCCGCCAACATCGCCGCCTATGGCCCGCGCTGGCTGGAAACCATCACCGGGCCGGTGCAAGGCATGCACGAGCTTGTCGCAGAGCTCGATGCCGCAGGCGTGCCGCTGTTCGCCATCACCAATTTCTCGGCCGAGTTCTGGGCCATGTTCCGCCCTACCGCGCCCATCTTCGATCGCTTCCGCGAGATCGTCGTGTCGGGCGCCGAGCAGCTCTTCAAGCCCGAACCCGAAATCTACGCGCTCGCCCTCCACCGCTTCGGCCTGGCACCAGGCGAAGGGCTGTTCGTCGATGATCGCATCGAGAACGTCCGCGCCGGCATCGCCGCCGGCTTCCCCGGCCATCATTTCACCAATGCTGCCCGCCTCCGCGCCCGGCTGGAGGCCGAGGGGCTGCTGGCGCGTCAGGCCGCCTGAACAGCCGCCTGCGCCGTGGCCCGGCGCCGCCGCAACACCGCCCCCGTCATGCCGAAGCCGGCAATCAGCAGGGCCCAGTTCGCCGGTTCGGGCACGCTCACCGTCACCGCACTCACACTGCCCACGCCATCGACCCAGGCAAAATCGACGCCATTGTCGAAAATCGACCATGCAAATTGCACGTTGGACGTGTCCCCCGCCACCAGCGAGTAGCTCGTCCGCCCCGCGCCCAGCAGCGGCGTGTCCCCGAAGAAGGTCGGCGAGCTGACGAAGATCGAGCTGAAGTCCTCGGGCGTCGCCACCACCCCGCTCGAAATCGAAGTCGGCGTGATCGAAAGCGGCTCGCAACTCCCCAAGGTGGGGAAATCACGACAACGCGTGTTGTGCGATCGCAGCAGGCCGTTGACGAACAGCGACCCCGCCAGCGGCGTGCCGAAATCATCGTAAACATATACCGCCGAAAAACTGCCGAAATTGCCGATGGACGGCCCCGGCTGGCTGTCACCGGTGGAAAACGACATCAGTTGCGCCGTCCCATCATAGCGCACCACGATCTGCGCCTGTGCCGCCCCGGCCCCGACCAGAACCGCAACCACGGCAAGCCAAGGCCGTATCATCCCCCAGACCATCGCGAACCCCCCGCAAAGCCGGCCACCCCACCGGCGGATTCAGGAATACCACAGCCGTTCATACTGCGGCAATCCCGCCACCCCCTCAGCGCCCTTTCAACTCATCCCCCGTCAGCCGCACGACATGCACCACATTGGTCGTCCCCGGCGTGCTGAACGGCACCCCGGCGATCAGCACCAGCGGCTGCCCGGCGCGCACCAGATGCGTGCGCAACGCCATCCGGCGCGATTTCGCCACCATCTCCTCGAAGCTCGCCACGTCGCGGGTCATCACGCTGTGCACGCCCCAGGCCAGCGCCATCCGCCGCGCCGTGCTGGCGCGCGGCGTCAGGCACAGGATCGGCACCGGTGCCCGCTCGCGCGCCGCCCGAAGTGCGGTGCTGCCGGTGATGGTGAAGCAGGCAATCGCCACCGCCCCGATGTTCACCGCAATCGTCGCCGCCGCCTGGCTGATCGCCGAAGCCGTGCTGCTGCCGCTGCTCACTTCAGTGAAGTTCACCCGCGCCTGATAGCTGGGGTCCGCCTCCACCGACCGCGCGATCGCGTCCATCATCGCCACCGCCGCCAGCGGATACCTGCCCACCGCCGATTCGGCGGAGAGCATCACCGCATCCGCCCCGTCATAAATCGCAGTCGCCACGTCGGACACTTCGGCCCGCGTCGGGGTCGGCGCATCGATCATCGATTCGAGCATCTGCGTCGCCACCACCACCGGTTTGCCGCACTGCCGCGCCGCCGCTACGATCGCCTTCTGCGCCGGCGGCACAAGCTGCGGCGGCAATTCCACGCCCAGGTCGCCGCGCGCCACCATCACCGCATCGGCCAACTCCAGAATCTCGGCCAGCCGCTCCAGCGCCGCCGGTTTCTCGATCTTCGCCAGCAGCGCCGCCCGCCCGCCGATCAGCGCCCGCGCCTCCGCCACATCCTCGGGCCGCTGCACGAAGCTGAGGCCGATCCAGTCGACATCATGGTCGAGCGCAAACGCCAGGTCGGCCCGGTCCTTGGGTGTCAGTGCCGGCATCGGCACCACCACATCGGGCACATTCACCCCCTTCATGTCGGAGATCCGTCCCGCCACCTCCACCCGCGTGTCGATCGTCCCCGGCGCCACCGCCGTCACCCGCAGCACGATCCGCCCGTCATCCACCAGCAGCCGCGCGCCCGGCTGAAGTGCGGCGAACAGCTCCTTGTGCGGCAGTTGCACCCGCGTCGCATCACCGGGTGCCTGGTCGGCATCGAGGCGGAAGCCCTGCCCCGCCTCCAGTTGCGCACTGCCCCCGGCAAAGCGCCCGACCCTGAGCTTGGGCCCCTGCAGATCGGCCAGGATCGCCACCGGCCGGCCGCTGGCCTTCTCCGCCTCGCGCACCGTGGCGATCCGCGCCGCATGGTCGGCATGCGCGCCATGGCTCATGTTCACCCGAAAGGCATCGGCACCCGCCGCGATCAGCGAGCCGATCATTTCGAGACTGTCGGACGCCGGCCCGAGCGTGGCAAGAATCTTGACCCGGCGGGATCTTGGGCTGAAATGGGCTGTCATGCACACAACCTACCGGCACCCACTGCGGCTGGCCATGGGAGACGCGATCATGACGACCATTTTCGACGATGAAACCACCCGCGACCGGCTGCAAGCCGCCGCTTTCCGCCGCCTCGTGGCACACCTGCGGCACCGCACCGATGTGCAGAACGTCGATCTGATGGGCCTGGGCGGCTTCTGCCGCAATTGTCTCGGCGATTGGCTCCACGAAGCCGCCACCGAGCAGGGCCATGAGCTCGATAAGGCCGCCGCCCGCCAGGCCGTCTACGGCATGCCGCAAAGCGAATGGAAGGCCCGCCACCAGGGCGAAGCCACGCCCGATCAGCTGGCCCGCATGGCGGAGAGCGTGGCGAAGAACGCGCACTGACCCCGGCACCCTTGCCTTTATGCGGCGGCAGGCTAGCACAGGCGCTTATCCGAATCCGTGGAAGGAATGGGCGTGAACGAAAACGTGTCGGCAGCGCAGTTGCGGCAATTCATCGAGCGGGTGGAAACCCTCGAGGAAGAGAAGAAGGCAGTCGCCGATCAGATCAAGGATGTCTATGCTGAAGCCAAGGGCACCGGCTTCGACACCAAGACGATGAAGTCCATCGTCCGGCTGCGCGCGATGGATGCCAACGCCCGCGCCGAGGCGGAGGCACTGCTGGAAACATACAAGGCCGCGCTCGGCCTTGCTGACTGAGGGGGACGGAAAATTGGTCGACGATCTCAAGCTCTATGGCGGCCTGCTGTCGCCCTTCGTCATGCGCCCGGTGCTGGCAGCGCGCGCCAAGGGCCATGACATCGCCATCGACCAGTTCCCCGGCGGCATCAAGTGCGAGGAGTATCTGGCGCTCACCCCCATGGGCAAGATGCCGCTCCTCGTCCACGGCGATTTCGCGCTGCCCGAGAGCCAGCCGATCACCGACTATCTCGATGCCGTCCTCCCCGGCCCCGCCCTGATGCCCGCCGACCCGCAGGCGCAGGCGCGCACCCGGCTGCTCGTGCGCCTCGCCGATGTCTATATCGTCCCCAACCTCGGCGGCCTGTTCGGCGCGCGGGACAAGCCCGAGGGCGTCCCCGCCGCCATGGCCGGCATGGTCGCAGCACTTGGCTATATCGAGCATTTCCGCATCCAGGACGATGAATTCGCCATCGCAGACAGTTTCACCCAGGCCGATGCCG
The DNA here is from genome assembly GCA_038258615.1 of Sphingomonadales bacterium. Taxonomy (GTDB): domain Bacteria; phylum Pseudomonadota; class Alphaproteobacteria; order Sphingomonadales; family Sphingomonadaceae; genus Sandarakinorhabdus. Next base: position 5,798 of record JBBSPR010000061.1, on the reverse strand, counting down.
CCCTCATCCCGCTGTTCTTCTTCCTCGATGCCCTCGATGCCGGCCTCGGCACCGCCAAGCTGCTCGACGCCACCCCCGGCCTCGCTGCATGGTGGACACGCGCCAAGGCCAGCGACATCGGCGCCCGCGCCGTGGCAGAACAGGCGGCCGGACTGAAAGCGATGTTCGCCGCACGCGGATAGGAGAGACGCCATGGAAATCGGCCTGACGATCAACGGCATCCAGCGAAGCGCCGACGTGCCCGCCGCCACGCTGCTCGTGGAGATGCTCCGCGACGAACTCGGCCTCACCGGCACCCACATCGGCTGCGACACCAGCCAGTGCGGCGCCTGCAACGTGCAGCTGGACGGCAAGGTCATCAAAAGCTGCACCCTGCTCGCAGCGCAAGCCGTCGGCATGCATGTCACCACCATCGAAGGGCTGGCCGATGGCGACACGCTCCACCCGATGCAGGCAGCCTTCAAGGCCGAGCACGGCCTGCAGTGCGGCTTCTGCACCCCGGGAATGGTGATGGCCGGCCTCGAAATCGTCCGCCGCCACGGCAGCCAGGTTACCGCGGAGCAGGTTACCCACGATCTCGAAGGCAATCTCTGCCGCTGCACCGGCTATATCAACATCGTCAAGGCCATCGTCACCGGTGCCCGCGCCATGGGGGAGACGGTCGATGCGTGATTTCGCCCTCTCCCGCCCGACAACGCTCGCCGAAGCCGCCGCGGCTTTCGCCAGCGGCGGCGAAGCCGCCTATCTCGCCGGCGGCCACACGCTGCTGCCCGCCATGAAGAGCCGGCTGCGCATGCCCGACACCCTCATCGACTTGAGCGCGCTCCCCGGCATCACCGGCGTGCAACACGAGGCCGACCGCCTCTGGATCGGCGCCCTCACCACCCACGCCGCTGTCGCCGATGATGCCACCGTCCAGTCCATCATCCCCGGCCTCGCCCGCGCCGCCCTCCTCATCGGGGATCCCATGGTCCGCAACCGCGGCACCATCGGCGGCGTGCTGGCCAACAACGATCCCGCCGCCGATTATCCCGCCATGGCAGTCGCGATGGACGCAGTCATCGAAACCGACCGCGCCTCCCACAGCGCCGCCGATTATTTCCAGGGAATGTTCGCCACTGCCCTTGAAGACGGCGAGATCATCACCCGCATCGGCTTCCGCATCCCCGAGCGCGCGGCCTACGCCAAGTTCCGCCACCCCGCGTCGCGCTATGCCATCGTCGGCGTCTTCGTCGCCCGCTTTGCGGGTGGCGAGGTCCGCGTCGCCATCATCGGCGCCGGCGCGTGCGTGTTTCGCTGGGCCCAAGCCGAAGCCGCGCTGAAAAACGACTTCTCACCCGCCGCCATCAAGGGCCTGGTCCTTGATTCCACCGATCTCAACACCGACATTCATGCCGGCCCCGAGTATCGCGCCCATCTCTGCGGCGTGATGCTGGCCAAGGCAGTCACAGAGTCCGGGGGAGACGCAGGATGATCATCAGCACGACACACAGCATCGAAGGCCGCCGCATCGTCGAGCATCTCGGCGTCGTCGCCGGCGAGGCGATCATGGGCGCCAACGTCTTCCGCGATTTCTTCGCCGGCATCCGCGACATCGTCGGCGGCCGCGCCGGCAGCTACGAGCAGGTCCTCCGCAAGGGCCGCGACCAGGCCACCGCCGAAATGGTTGCCGAAGCCGAAGCGCGCGGCGCCAACGCCATCGTCGGCGTCGATCTCGATTACAACACCCTCGGCGCGGGTGAATCAATGATCATGGTCGCCCTGTCGGGAACCGCCGTCCGTATCGAGTGAGTTGCGAACACGCGCAGGCCTGGCGTAAGGGCTGGAGCACCAATCCTCCAGCCCAGCGGATCCCATGGCCGGCCATTCCAAATTCAAGAACATCATGCATCGCAAGGGTGCGCAGGACAAGAAGCGCTCCACGCTCTTCTCCAAGCTCAGCCGCGAGATCACCGTCGCCGCCAAGATGGGCCTGCCCGATCCGGCGATGAACGCCCGCCTGCGCGCCGCCGTGCTCACCGCGCGCGCCGGCGGCATGCCCAAGGACAATATCGAGCGCGCCATCAAGAAAGCCGAAGGCAGCGAGGGCGAATCCTACGAGGAAATCCGCTACGAAGGCTTCGGCCCCGGCGGCGTCAGCCTCATCATCGAAACCCTGACCGACAATCGCAACCGCACCGCCACCAACGTCCGCACCATCGTGTCGCGGAACGGCGGCAACCTCGGCGCCTCGGGCTCGGTGAGCCACGGCTTCGAGCGGCTCGGCCTCATCTCCTACCCCGCCACCACCGGCGGCGCCGAAAAGGTCTTCGAAGCCGCCCTCGAAGCGGGTGCGGAAGACGTGGCTTCGAGCGAAGACGGCCACGAAATCTGGACCGCAATCGACGGCATGCACGAAGTCGCCAAGGCGCTCGAAGCCGTGCTCGGCGAAGCCGAAGGCATAAAACTCGCCTGGAAGCCCGGCATCATGGTCACCGTCGGCGCCGACGACGCCGGCCAGCTCCTCAAGCTCATCGACGCACTCGAGGAAGACGACGACGTGCAGACCGTCTGGGGCAATTACGATGTCCCCGACGATGTTCTCGAGGCCATGTGATAACGCTGTGAGGTCACTGCTCACCGCACTCACGCTGCTGGCAGCAACCCCCGCCACGGCCGATGACGTCGCCAGCATCCGCGCCGCCCGCGCCAGCTACAACGCCGCCATCCTGGGCCGTGATGCCGCCACCATCGCCACGATGTTCGGCCCCGGCTACAAGGGTATCGCCGGCAGCGGCGGCGAGCTGATCGACAGCGGCCCCGCGATGACCGCCTATTTCGTGCGCGCCTTCAAGAACCCCGCCTTCATCACCTTCGAGCGCACCCCCGAGGTCATCACCATCGCCGAGCGCCGCGAACGCGCGATGGAGCGTGGCACCTGGCTCGGCCGCAGTCTCACCCCCGATGGCGATGAAGACCAACTGGTCGGCGAATATCTCGCCGTCTGGGTGCCCACGCCGACGGGCTGGAAGCTGCGCAGCGAAAGCTTCGTCACGCTGGCACGCCGCGAGGTCCCCGTATCGCCGGAACCATGAGGCTCATCATCGGCCTCGACCCCGGCCTCGCCGCCACCGGCTGGGGCATCATCGAGGCCAGCGGCAACCGCCTCCGCCACATCGCCCATGGCACGGTCAAAACCGCCGCCGCAGCCCCGCTGGCAGAACGCCTCGTCGCCCTCTACGATGGCCTGGTGGCCGTCATCGCCGCGAACGGGGCAACAGAGGCAGCCGTGGAAGAAGTCTTCGTCAACGCCAATCCGCAGTCCACCCTCAAGCTCGGCCAGGCGCGCGGCGTCGTGCTGCTCGCCGCCGGCCGCGCCGGCCTGCCGGTCCACGAATATTCCACCCGGCTCGTCAAAAAGGCGCTCACCGGCACCGGGGCCGCCGAAAAGGCGCAGGTGCAGGCCATGGTCGAGCGCCTCCTCCCCGGCATCAAGGTCACGGGTGCCGATGCCGCCGATGCCCTCGCCGTCGCCATCGCCCACGCCCATCTGCGCAGCCGACCAGCATGATCGCCAAGCTGAAAGGCCTGCTCGACTCAGTCGCCGCCGAAGCCGCCGTCATCGATGTGAACGGTGTCGGCTATCTCGTCAGCGCCAGCGCAAAGACCCTCGGTGGCCTCACCCCCGGCACGCCCGTCACCCTCCACATCGAAACCCAGGTCCGCGAAGATGCCATCCAGCTCTTCGGCTTCCTCAGCCTCGCCGAACGCGACAGTTTCCGCCTGCTCACCGGCGTGCAGGGCGTCGGCGGCCGCGTCGCCCTCGCCATTCTCGGCGTGCTCGGCCCGAGCGAACTCGCCCACGCCATCGCCAGTGCCGATACCGCCAGCATCGCCCGCGCCAATGGCGTCGGCCCCAAACTCGCAAGCCGCATCGCCAACGAACTGAAGGGCAAGTTCGGCGCAGTGGCCCTCGGCGGCGCCGCCCCCATCATCGTCCCCGGCAACAGCGCCGTCGCCGATGCCCTCACCGCACTCGCTGGCCTCGGCTTCCGCCCGATGGAAGCCAGCCGCGCCGTCGCCGAAGCCCAGGCCGAACTCGGTGACGCCGCCGACGTCAGCGCCCTCCTCCGCCTCGCCCTGCGCAAGACCGCCAAATGAACAGCCCGCTCGATCCCATCCGCAAGCCCGACGACATCGACGCAGCACTTCGCCCCAAAACCCTCGCCGAATTCGTCGGCCAGGAGCAGCTGCGCGCCAATCTCGGCGTTTTCGTCGCCGCCGCCCGCGCCCGCGGCGAGCCGCTCGACCATGTCCTCCTTCACGGCCCCCCCGGCCTCGGCAAGACCACCCTCGCCCAGATCGTCGCCCGCGAGCTCGGCGTCGGCTTTCGCGCCACCTCGGGCCCGGTCATCGCCAAAGCCGGTGATCTCGCCGCCATCCTTACCAATCTCGACAATCACGACGTGCTGTTCATCGACGAGATCCACCGCCTTGCACCCGCCGTCGAGGAGATCCTCTATCCGGCGATGGAAGACCGGGTGCTCGACATCATGATCGGCGAAGGCCCCTCGGCGCGCTCGGTGCGCATCGACCTGCCCGCCTTCACGCTGGTCGGCGCCACCACCCGCGCCGGGCTGCTCACCACCCCCTTGCGCGATCGCTTCGGCATCCCGCTGCGCCTCAACTTCTACACCGTCGCCGAGCTCGAACGCGTCATCGCCCGCGCCGCCACGCTCCTCGCCCTCGATCTCACCCCCGAGGGTGCGCGCGAAATCGCCGGCCGCGCCCGCGGCACCCCACGTATTGCCGGCCGGCTGCTCCGCCGGGTCCGCGATTTCGTCCATGCCGATGGCACCATCACCGTCGATGCCCGCGCCGCCGACCGCGCGCTCAACCGCCTCGAAGTCGATGCGCTCGGCCTCGATTCGATGGACCGTCGCTATCTCATCATGATCGCCGATCTCTATCGCGGCGGGCCGGTCGGCATCGAGACGCTCGCAGCAGGCCTCAGCGAAGCCCGGGACACGCTCGAAGAGGTCGTCGAGCCCTTCCTCATCCAGCAGGGCCTCGTCGCCCGCACCGCGCGCGGCCGCGTCCTCAACGGCCCCGCATGGTCGCACCTCGGCATCAAACCCCCGGCAGGGGTGGCGCAGCAGCTGCCTTTGCTCGATGATGACGGCCTGTAGCCGGCCATTGCCGGCCAAGGAAACCGCATGTTCCGCACCATCGCCATCGCCGCCGCCCTCATCGCAGCCCCCGCCGCCGCCGCCATCCCGGCCGTCGGCGAAAAGGCCCCGCCGCTGCAGGCCAATGATTCGCGCGGCCGGCCACAGACGCTGCAAAGCCTGCAGGGCCGCGCCGGCACCGTGCTGGTGTTCTTCCGCTCCGCCAGCTGGTGCCCCTATTGCAAGGCCCAGCTCATCGAGCTCAACGCCAAGGCCGCCGAACCGCTCGCCGCAAAAGGCTATACCCTTGTGGCGTTGAGCTACGACCCTCCCGCGATCCTCAACAAGTTTGCCGAAGAGCGCAACGTCAAGTGGCCGCTGCTCTCCGACACCAAGTCGCGCATCATCGACGGCTGGGATCTCCGCGATCCGCAATATACCGCCGGCAGCCGCGCCGCCGGCGTCCCCCGCCCCGCCATCTTCATCATCGGCCGCGACGGCATCATCAAGGCGCGGCTGATGGAAGAAGATTATCGCACCCGCCCGCAGGTCGAAGCCGTGCTCGCCGCCGCAAACTGACTCTTCACATACCCTGAATGCCCCTCCACGAACCCATGATATGCCTCCGGCGGCTGGGGCCTCGGGCCCCAG
>JBBSPR010000060.1:0-13323 GCA_038258615.1 Sphingomonadales bacterium | reverse complement strand
CCCCTCCCCCTCCCTCCTCGCCATCCCCCTGGCTTAACACCTGATGGGCTGACACCTTTAATGGGGTGCCGGGGGCGAGCCCCTTGCCCGCCGGAGGCCCCCTGCTTGCATGGCAGCCATGCACCAGCGGCGGTGACATGCAGGCCGCGCCGGTCTATCAGGGCGCGGCAGAATGAGGACGAGTGTGATGGCAGACGACGTGCTGTTGCCGACGGCGGCGGACCGGGCGGGACCAAGCTGGGCCAGGCGTGACTGGCCGCCGCGGCCCGATGATGCATTGACGCGCGGGCTCGATGCCGCCGACATGCTGATGCCGGCCAAGGCAGCATCGAAGGCGGCCGAGAAGGCAGCGAGTGCCGGGGCCACGCCCGAGGACATTGCGCGCGCGGCGCGCGACGCGGTGAATGCGCTGATGCTGATCCGCACCTACCGGGTGCGCGGGCATCTGGCGGCAAATCTCGATCCGCTGGGGCTGTTGAAGCGCGAGCTGCCCGCCGACCTGACGCCGGAATATCATGGGTTCGGCGAGACCGACCTCGACCGGCCGATCCATATCGCCGGGGTGCTGGGCATCGAGACGGCGACGATCCGCGAGCTGGTGGAGATCTTGCGGCAGAATTACTGCGGCAAGGTTGGTGTGGAATATATGCACATCAACGATGTGGAGGAGCGGCGCTTCATCCAGGAGAAGATCGAGGGTCGCAACAAGGAGATCCACTTCACCGCGCTCGGCAAGCGCGCGATCCTGAACAAGCTGATCGAGGCCGAGCAATGGGAGCGGTTTCTGGGCCGCAAATATGTCGGCACCAAGCGTTTTGGGCTCGATGGCGGGGAATCGATGATTCCGGCGATGGAATCGATCATCAAGACCGGCGGCCAGCTCGGCATTACCGAGATCGTGTTCGGGATGCCGCACCGCGGCCGGCTCAACATGCTCGGCAATGTGATGCAGAAGCCGTTCCGCATCATCTTCCACGAATTCGGCGGCGGCTCGGCGAACCCCGATGATGTGGGCGGCTCGGGCGATGTGAAATACCATCTGGGGGCGAGCACCGACCGCGAGTTCGACGGCAACAAGGTGCATTTGAGCCTGGCGCCCAACCCCTCGCACCTGGAAGCGGTCGACCCGGTGGTGCTCGGCAAGGTGCGCGCGATCCAGACGATGGCGGACGATGCCGACCGCGGCAAGGCGATGCCGGTGCTGCTGCACGGCGATGCGGCCTTTGCCGGCCAGGGCATCGTGGCGGAGTGCTTCGGCTTTTCAGGCATCACCGGCTACAATACGGGTGGCACCATCCACTTCATCGTCAACAATCAGGTGGGGTTCACGACGAGTCCGCAGTTCGCGCGCTCCTCGCCCTATCCGAGCGATGTCGGCAAGATCGTGCAGGCACCGATCTTCCATGTGAACGGCGATGACCCCGAGGCCGTGACCTTTGCCACCAAGGTGGCGACCGAGTTCCGCCAGAAGTTCAAGCGCGACGTGGTGATCGACATGTGGTGCTACCGGCGCTTCGGGCACAATGAGAGCGACGAGCCCAGCTTCACCCAGCCGCTGATGTATGCCGAGATCGGCAGCCATGCGCCGGTGAGCGAGATCTATGCCGAACGGCTGATCAAGGAGGGCGTGATCGACGCGCGCTTCGTGCCCGAAGCGATCGCGACCTACACCAAGACGCTGGAGAATGATTTCGAATCCGCCGCCACCTACAAGGCCAACAAGGCCGACTGGTTCGAGGGGCGCTGGGCGGGGCTGAACCGGCCGATGGAAGCCGTGGACAGCCGCCGTGCAGCGCTGACAGGCGTGGCGACGGCGGAGCTGCGGGCGATCGGCCAGGTGCTGACCTATGTGCCTTCGGGGTTCAACATCCATCCGACGCTGGGGCGCATCCTCAAGGCCAAGGCCGAGATGATCGAGACCGGGCAGAACATCGACTGGGCGACCGCGGAAGCATTGGCATATGGCTCGCTGCTGCGCGAGGGCCAAGGGGTGCGGCTTTCGGGGCAGGATTCGGGGCGCGGCACGTTCAGCCAGCGCCACGCGGTGTGGACCGACCAGAAGACCGGTGCCCGCCACGTGCCGCTGAAGGGGCTGGGCGCGTTCGAAGTGCTCGACAGCCCGCTTTCGGAATTCGGCGTGCTGGGCTTCGAATATGGTTATTCGCTCACCGACCCGCGCACGCTGGTGCTGTGGGAGGCGCAGTTCGGCGACTTCGTGAATGGCGCGCAGACGATCATCGACCAGTTCATCACCAGTGGCGAGATCAAGTGGTTGCGCGCCAACGGGCTGACGATGCTGCTGCCGCATGGCTATGAGGGCCAGGGGCCGGAGCACAGCTCGGCGCGCATGGAGCGGTTTTTGACCGCCTGCGCCGAGGACAATATCCAGGTGGCGAACGCGACGACGCCGAGCAATTATTTCCACCTGCTGCGCCGGCAGATGCTGCGCGACTTCCGCAAGCCGCTGATCATCTTCACGCCGAAATCGCTGCTGCGCCACAAGCGGGCGGTGAGCTCGCTGGCGCACATGGCGGACGGCACCAGCTTCCACCGCGTGCTCGACGACCTGGCGCCGTGTGACCCGGACAAGGTGCGGCGGCTCGTCCTGTGCACCGGCAAGGTCTATTACGACCTGCTGGAGGCGCGCGAGGCGACGGAGCGCGACGATGTGTATCTGCTGCGGGTGGAGCAGCTCTACCCCTTCCCCGGCGACGCGGTGCAGGAGTATGCGGCGCGCTTCCCGAACCTCGAAGAGGTGGTGTGGGCACAGGAAGAGCCGAAGAACGCCGGTGCCTGGAGCTTCATCAACCCGCTGATCGAGGATGCGCTGGGGCAGCGGCCGACCTATGCCGGGCGACCGGCGGCGGCGGCGACGGCGACCGGGCTGTTGAAGCGGCACGCGCTCGAACAGGCGAAGCTGGTGGCCGAGGCGCTTGGCGCTGGCCGTGAAGCGGCGCGGGTGGCTGCCGGCAATGAACTCGAAACCTCGAAGCAATCGTTGAAGGAAGTCAGCTGACCATGGCTCAGGACGTCATCATCCCCGCCCTTGGCGAATCGATCACCGAAGCGACGGTGGGCGTGTGGCTCAAGCAGGTGGGCGAGCATGTCGCCGCCGATGAGCCGATCGTGAGCCTGGAGACCGACAAGGTGGCGGTGGATGTGCCGTCGCCGATTGCGGGCGTGATCATGGCGCATCTGGCGCAGCCGGGCGACACGGTGATGGTGGGAAGCGCCATTGCGGCGGTGGAGGCGGGCGATGCGCCGGCGGCCTCGGCGGCAGCGCCTGCTGCTGCGGCGGCACCGGCTGCGGCACCCTCCCCTTCTCCGGCGCCCACCGCTGCACCTGCTGCGGCTCCGGCACCTTCGGCCCCTGCTGCGCAGGCGCTCGACGCGATGGGGCCGGCGGTGCGGAAGATCGTCGAGGATTATGACCTCGATCCTGCCAGCATCAGCGGCACCGGCAAGGATGGCCGGCTGACCAAGGGCGATGTGCTGGCGGCGATCGAGGCCGGCACCGCGAAGCGTGTGGCGAAGGCTGCGGCTGCCCCGGCTTCGGGTGCGGCTGCGGCTGCTCCTGTGGCCGAGCGCCGCGAGGAGCGGGTGCGGATGACGCGGCTGCGCCAGACGATCGCGCGGCGGCTGAAGGAAGCGCAGAACACCGCCGCGATGCTGACGACGTTCAACGATGTCGACATGAGCGCGGTGATGGCAACGCGGACGCGCTACAAGGACCTGTTCGAGAAGAAGCATGGCGTGCGGCTGGGCTTCATGAGCTTCTTTGCGCAGGCGTGCGTGCTGGCGCTGCGCGATGTGCCGGCGGTGGGGGCGAGCCTCGAGGGCGACGAGATCGTCTATCGCGATTATGCCGATCTGGGGATTGCAGTGTCTTCGCCGGGCGGGCTGGTGGTGCCGATCCTGCGCAATGCCGACAAGCTGGGCTTTGCCGCCACCGAGCGGGCGATTGCCGATTTCGGCGCGCGGGCACAGGCGGGACAGTTGAAGCTGGAGGAATTGCAGGGCGGCAACTTCACCATTTCGAACGGCGGCGTGTTCGGCTCGCTGCTTTCCACACCCATCCTCAACCCGCCGCAATCGGGCGTTCTCGGCATGCACCGGATCGAGGAACGGCCGGTGGTGCGCGACGGGCAGATCGTGGTGCGGCCGATGATGTATCTGGCGCTGAGCTATGACCACCGGATCGTCGATGGCCGCGAGGCCGTGACCTTCCTGGTGCGGATCAAGGAAGCGCTGGAGGACCCGGCGCGGCTGCTGGTCGATCTTTGATGCGCGAGGCTGTCGCCTCACACCGATCTTGCAGGACTGGATGAACTGATGGCCACAGACTTCGACCTTATCGTCATCGGCTCCGGGCCTGGCGGCTATGTGGCGGCGATCCGGGCCGCGCAGCATGGGCTGAAGGTGGCGTGCATCGAGAAGCGCGGCACGCTGGGGGGCACCTGCCTCAATGTCGGGTGCATTCCCTCCAAGGCGCTGCTGCATGGCTCGCACTTCTTCGAGGAGGCGGGCAGCGGGCATCTGGCCAAGTTCGGCGTGAAGATTGCCGGGGTTGAGCTGGACCTGGCCGCTCTGCTCGCCGAAAAGGACAAGGCGGTGAAGGAGTTGACCGATGGGGTCGCCTTTCTGTTCAAGAAGAACAAGGTCGAGTGGATCAAGGGCGAGGCGCGCTTTGTCGACGCGAAGTCGATCATCGTGGGGGACCGCACGCTGACGGCGAAGGACTTCATCATCGCCACCGGCTCCGAGCCGACGAGCCTGCCGGGTGTGACGCCCGACGCGCAAGTGATCGTGACGAGCACCGAGGCGCTGACGCTGGGTGCGGTGCCGAAGCATCTGGTGGTGATCGGGGGCGGCTATATCGGGCTGGAAATGGGCTCGGTGTGGCGGCGGCTGGGCGCGAAGGTGACCGTGGTCGAATATGCGCCGCGGATCGTGCCGGCGATGGATATCGAAGTGGGCAATGCCTTTGCCAAGGTGCTGAAGAAGCAGGGGATGGTGATCCATACCGACACCAAGGTGACCGGCGTGGTGCGTAAGGGCAACGGTGCGGTGGTGACCGTGGAGCCGGTGGCGGGTGGGGCCGCGACCGAAATCGAGGCCGATGTGGTGCTGCTCTCGACCGGGCGGCGGCCGAATACCGATGGACTGAACATCGAGGCGACCGGGCTTGTGCTGGAGAAGGGGCGCGTGCCGGTGGGCCATGATTTCAGCACGAGCGTGGCGGGAATCTGGGCGATCGGCGATGTGGTGGAAGGGCCGATGCTGGCGCACAAGGCCGAGGACGAGGGCGTGGCGGCGGCCGACAATATCGCCGGGCTTAACGGCCATGTGAACCGCGATGTGATTCCCGCCGTGGTCTATACCGACCCCGAGGTGGCGACCGTGGGGCGGACCGAGGAGGAGCTGAAGACGGCTGGAATCCAGTACAAGGTCGGCAAGTTTCCGTTTGCTGCCAACAGCCGCGCCAAGACCAATCGCGACACCGAGGGATTTGTGAAGGTGCTCGCCGATGCGGTGTCCGACCGGATTCTTGGCGTGCATATCATCGGGCCGATGGCGGGGACGATGATCGCCGAAGCTGCCCTGGCGATGGAGTTCGGCGCGTCGTCCGAAGACTTGGCGCTCACTTGCCATGCGCACCCGACCCATCCCGAGGCGCTGAAGGAAGCGGCGATGGCGGTGACGGGCAAGCCGATCCACATGTAAGCATGCTGACCGAGTTGCTCGACATGGCGGGGGTGGCGGTGTTCGCCATTTCCGGAGCACTCGCGGCGGCGCGGGCGCGGCAGACGATCGTGACTTTCTCGTTTTTCGCTGCGGTGACGGGCGTGGGCGGCGGCACGTTGCGTGATCTGCTGATCGGCGCGCCGGTGTTCTGGGTGGGACGGTCCGACTATCTCGGCGTTTGCCTGGTGGCGGCGGCGGCGGTGTGGTTCATCCGCGCCGAGCGCTGGCCGCTGGCGGCGCTGCTGTGGTTCGATGCCGTGGGGCTGGCGGCCTATGCGGTGATCGGGGCGGACAAGGCGCTGGGCTATGGCCTACCTGCCCTGCCGGCGATCGTGATGGGGGTGCTGACCGCCAGCTTTGGCGGGATCATCCGCGATGTGCTGGCAGGCGAGCCGTCGATCCTGCTGCGGCCGGAGATCTATGTGTCGGCGGCAGCGCTGGGGGCGGCCGTGCATGTGGGCGCGGTGAGCCTCGGTGCGCCGCTGCTGGTCGCGGCGGGGCTGGGCATGGCTGCCGGGTTCACGCTCCGCGCGCTGGCGATTGCGCGCGGGATCAAGCTGCCGGGCTATGGGCGGGACTGAAGAAACGTCTTGATGGCGGTTTCGACGCTCGCGGCCTTGGCGGGGCGCGGCGAGCCCATGCCCGCGCATTCGAGGCAGGTGGCGCGCATGGTGGCACCGCTGCCCAGCGACTGCACATCGCCGAGCATCGCAAGTGCCCGCATCCGGCTGCGTGCAGATAGCATGGCCCAGGGGTCGGTGGCGGCGGTGGCATCGCCGGGGCCGAAGATGCTGTCGAAGAATTCGGACACTGGCGAGCGCCGGGTCTCGATATCGACGGTGCGGATATCGCCCTCGATACCGGCGCGGCGGCCGGCTTCGGCGATGGCTGCATCGAGGCCGCCGAGCTCATCGACTAGCTTCAGCTGGCGCGCGGTGGCGCCGGTCCAGACGCGGCCCTGGCCGATGCGATCGACCTCGGCGAGCGGCAGGTTGCGCGACGCGGCGACCATGGCGATGAAGCGGCCATAAATGTCTTCCACCGAGATCTGCAGCAGCTGGCGCGTCTCGCTGCCGAGCCCGCCGAGAATGTCCGGCTCGCCCGAATAGGGGGTGGATTTGACGCCATCGGTGTTGATGCCCAGCGCTTCGAGGGCGCGCGGGAAGGTGGGGAGCACGGCGAACACGCCGATCGAACCGGTGATGGTGCTCGGCTCGGCATAGATGCGATCGGCGGCAGTGGCGACCCAATAGCCGCCCGAGGCGGCGACCGGGCCCATCGAGGCGATGATCGGCAGCCCGGCCTCCTTGCCGGCCATGACCGCGCGGCGGATCTCCTCGCTGGCGAGCACCGAGCCGCCGGGCGAATCGATGCGGACGACCAGCGCCTTGAGGCTGGTGTCGGTGGCGAGCGCATCCTTGACGGCATCGGCGATGCTGGTGCCGCCGGCGGTGCCGCGCGGCGCCTCGCCATCGACGATCTCCCCGCTGACATAGACGACGCCCACCGACGAGCCGGTGCCGGGCACCAGCGAGCGATTGGCGCGGACATAGCTGCCGAGGGTGGCGGCCTTGAACGGATAGGGCGCATTGGCATCGGCCTCGCCGAGCTTTTCGGTGAGCGCCGCCTCGAAATCGGTGCGGCTGCCCAGCACGTCCACCAGCCCGGCGGCACGCGCGGCCTCGGCCTGGTTGCCCTTGCTGGCGGCGATGCGCTGCGGCAGGGCGCGAAGCCAAGCCTCGACATCGGCGGCGGGGCGAGCGGTGCGGGTATCGGCCTTCCAGCCGGCCCAGATGCCATCGACAAGCGCCTGGTCGGCGGCCTTGGCTTCGGGCGAGGCATCGCTGCGGACATAGGGCTCGACAGCCGCCTTGTAGGTGCCGACGCGGAAGAGCTCTATGTCGACATTGAGCTTTTCCAGGGCCTTGGCGAAGTAGAGCCCCGAGCCGCCGGGGCCGGCGATGAGCACGCCGCCCAGCGGGTTGAGCCAGATGCGATCGGCACGCGCGGCGAGATAATAGCTGTCGTCGGTATAGGCGGTGGCATAGGCCTCGACCGGCTTGCCGGATTTCTTGAACGCGGTGAGCGCGCGGCCGATCGCCTGGAGATTGGCCTGGCCGCCGCCGATGAAGGTATCGAGATCGAGCACCAGCGTGCTGATGCGCTTGTCAGTGGCAGCGGTGTCGATGGCGGCGATGACGTCCCGCGCCTGGATTTCGCGCAGGCCCTGGCTGCCGAGCAGCGCCTGGGTGGGATCGGTTTCGGCGGCCTGATCGACAAGCGCGCCTTCGAGGTTGAGCACCAGCGCGCCGCCACCCGGCACGGCGACGGCGCCGCTCTGGCTGAGCGCGGCCCAGAGCAGGCCGAAGACCAGCAGCAGCAGCAGCAGGACCAGCAGATCCTTGACGCCGACCAGAAAGCGCCAGGTGCCGCGCGCGAAGCTCATGAGAATGCCTTAGGGTAAATCCGGATGGCCTTCATATAGGGTGCTGCGGCTGCCCCACAAGCGGGACAGCCGGTCGCGGTGCTACTGGAAATCGAGTTCGATGACCTGGGTGGCGGTGGCGCGGCAATAAGCAGCGATGCTGCGCTTCTCGTCCGGCCAGGTGCCATCGAGGCGGAAGCGGAAGCGATAGCCGCCGTTGCCGGGCTCGATTTCCTGCATCTCCCCGAGCGCGATGGCGGTGCCGCCGGTGGCGCCGATCTGGCGGGCGGCTTCGTCGAGACAGGTCTGGAATGCCGGGCGAGCGGCAGAGGGCACGGTGGCCAGATTGACGTTGATGCTGGCGGGGATGCTGGCGGGGCCACTGGCGTTGCCCGCGGGGAGCGGAGGCGCTTCGGGCGCCGCAGCGGCTTCGGGGTTCTTCTTCTTCGTGGCGGCCGCGATGATGGCAGCAAGACCGGCGGCGATCGCGACGCCGCCGATGATGGCGCCGGCCGAGGGGCCGCCACCGCCCTGATCGGGCTGCTGGCCCTGGCCCCGCACCAGGAAATCGGCGCGGCAACCGCGATCGACCCAGATTTCGTTGTTGCTCCAGCCCCAGTTGCCGCGGCTGCAATTGCCGCCGAGCACGCGGCTGATCTGGGCGCCGCCACGGGCATCGGCGCGGCAGGTCTGGCGGCGGTTGTTGCGCGATTCGCAACGGATGGTGCCGGTCTGCCAGTTGTTGTCCCCGCCCTGCCAGCCGCCGCCGCCGCCCCAGTTGCCCCCGTTGTTGCCGCCGTTGTTGCCGCCCCAATTGCCGCCGTTGTTGCCACCCTGCCAGCCGCCACCGCCGCCGAAGCCGGCGCTGCGCACGCCGAATTCGGCGCGGCAGCCGTTTCGCACCCACACCGCATCGGTGCGGAAGCCCCAGTTGTTGCGGCCGCAGTTGCCGCCTAGCACGCGGAGGAGATCGGCGCCGCCGCTGGCATCGGCGCGGCACTCGCGGGTGCGGTTGCCGGTGGAGGAGCAGGTGATGGTGCGATCATACTGGCCGCCGTTCCAGCGGCGCGCATCGGCCTGCTGCGCCATGGCCGGCGACGGTATGGCCAGGGCCAGCAGCGCCGCCCAGCCTATGGATGCCCGCATCATGACCTACCCCCAGGACCGTTATGCGCGGAGTCTGCCCATAGCCGCACGCCGAGTCGAGAGGCTAAAGCATTACGCCCTGCGCGCCGGCGGCTTCGACGATGAAGTGCCAGGCAACGCGGCCCGAGCGGGCGCCGCGACCGGCGGCGAAGGCGAGGGCGGCGGCGGGATCGAAGGCAAGGCCGTGCGCTTGGGCATAGCCGGCGCACATGGCGAGATAGGTCGGCTGGTCGCAATTGTGGAAGCCGAGCCGCAGGCCGAACCTGTCCGCAAGTGCCAGCTGATCGTCACGGGTGTCTCTTGGATTTGCATCGGGGGGGTTGGCGTCTTCGGTTCCGGCGGGCGCCAGCGTGCTGGGCAGCAGGTGGCGGCGGTTGCTTGTCACCATCAACCGCACCTGCTCGGGGCGCGCCTCGATGCCACCATCGAGGAGGGCGCGCAGGGCATGGACCTCGGCGCCGGCGCCATCGAAGGCGAGATCATCGAGGAACACAGTGAAGGGGCGATCGACACCGGCGAGCCGCTCGAACAGCCGCGCCAGGCCGGCGACGTCCCCGCGCGCCACCTGCACCAGCGCCACCGGGCCGGGAGATGCGTCGGACGCGGCGGCATGGACGGCGCGAACGAGCGAGCTCTTGCCCATGCCGCGCGCACCCCAGAGCAGCACGTCGTGCGCCGGCAGCCCGGCGCCATGACGGCGGACGTTCTCGACAAGGGCTGCGCGCTGCACATCGACGCCCTGGAACAGATCGAGCGCCGTGGTGCGTGGGCGTGGCACCTGCCGCAGCGCGCCTTCGCTCCAGACGAACCAGTTGCCGTGATGCGGATCGGCGCCCTCGGCCGCCGGCGGGGCGAGACCGGCGGCCAGCGCCTGCACGGCGGCGGCGATGCGGGAAAGGGCGGCTTCGGTTTCGTTCATGTGCAGCCCGGTGCCATGGTTGCGAGGGCGGTTGCAACCCGCTAGAGCCACCCCATATCGCGCTGCCCCATATCTCGCTGCCACACAGCCGCAAACGAAGAAAGCCGAACACCCATGTTTTCGACCCCGGCCTATGCCCAGGCTGCAGGTGCCGGCAGCACCGACCCGATGGTGATGATCATCGGGTTCGCGCCCTATCTTGCCATTTTCGCGATCTTCTACTTCCTGCTCATCCGCCCGCAGCAGCAGCGCGTGAAGGCGCATCGCGCGATGGTGGATGCCGTGGCCAGGGGCGATGAAGTGGTGACCGGCGGTGGCATCATCGGCAAGGCAACCAAGGTGGAGGGCGTTGAAGTCGAGGTCGAGGTGGCGAGCGGCGTCAAGCTGCGCGTGCTCAAGGCCACGCTTGCCGATGTGCGCAAGCAGGGTGCTGTTGCAGGGTCCAACGCGACCGCCGCCAAGGCCTGACGCGCTTGCTCGACTTTCCCAAATGGAAAATCTGGACGATCGCCGCCACGCTGCTGGCGGGGCTGATCTTCGCCATGCCGAATTTCGTTCCGGCGAGTGCCTGGCCCGAGCCGCTGCCGCAGGGCCAGCTCAACCTGGGACTCGACCTGCGCGGTGGCTCGCACCTGATGCTCGAGGCCACCGCCGATGACGTGCTGAAGGCGCGGCTCGACGCGCTGGAGGAGACGGTGCGCACCGAGCTTCGGATTGCGGAGAGCGGCGCCATCGCCTTTACCGACCTGTCGCAGGGCCGTGACCGGGTGAGCCTGACGGTGACCAATCCCGCCGATCTCGACCGCGCCCTTTCGGTGCTGCGGCGGGTTTCGACACCGGTGGGGGGCATTACCGGCACCCGCGAGACCGAGGTGAGCAACAACGGCCCGCGGATCACGCTGCAGGCAACGCAGGCCGGGGTGGCGCTGGCGGTGGACAGCGCGATGGCACAGGCGGTGGAAGTGATCCGCCGCCGCATCGACGAGCTGGGCACGCGCGAGCCCAACATCATTCGCCAGGGGACCAACCGCATCGTTGTGCAGGTGCCCGGGCTGCAGGACCCCGATGCGCTGAAATCATTGATCGGCAAGACCGCCAAGCTCGAGTTCAAGCTCGTCGATGTCGATGCCGATCCGACGCTGGTGGCCGAGGGCCGGGCGCCGCCGGGAAGCCAGATCTTGCCGAGCATCGAAGGCGGCACCTTGGTGGTGAAGCGCCGCGCGATCATCACCGGCGACCAGCTGATCGACAGCCAGGTGAGCACCAACGAGAATGGCCAGCCGGCGGTGAGCTTCCGTTTCGACAGCACCGGCGGGCGGCGCTTCGCGCAGGCGACGCAGGCCAATGTGGGGCGGCCGTTCGCGATCATCCTCGACAATACGGTGATCTCGGCGCCGAGCATCAACGAGCCGATTCTGGGCGGGTCGGGGATCATTTCGGGCAGTTATACGGTGGCGACCGCCAATGAGCTGGCGATCCTGCTGCGCTCGGGCAAGCTGCCGGTGGAGCTGAAGGTTGTCGAGGAGCGCACGGTCGGCCCCGATCTGGGGGCGGACAGCATTCGTGCGGGCGCCATTGCCAGCGTGCTGGCGACGATCTTCGTGGCGGTGTTCATGATCATCACCTATGGCCGCTTCGGCGTCTATTCGGTGGTGGCGCTAATTGCCAATGGCGTGCTGGTGATGGCGATCATGTCGGGCCTCGGCGCCACGCTCACCTTGCCGGGCATTGCCGGCTTCGTGCTGACGGTGGGGGCGGCGGTGGATGCCAATGTGCTCATCAACGAGCGTATCCGCGAGGAATTGCGGCGTGGGCGCGCGGTGGTGGGGGCGGTCGAGACCGGCTACCGCGAGGCTTCGCGCACCATTTTCGATGCCAATGTGACCAATGTGATTGCCGCTGCGATCATGTTCGCCTTCGGATCGGGGCCGGTGAAGGGCTTTGCCGTGGTGCTGACGATCGGCATCATCACCTCGGTGTTCACCGCGGTGACGATCACCCGGTTGATGGTCGCGGGCTGGCTGCGCAGCCGGCCGAAGTCGCTGGTGCTGTGAGGAGCTTGTCATGCGCCTGCTGAAACTCGTTCCCGACAACACCAACATCGGCTTTTTGCGCTGGCGCAATGTGGCGGTGGGCATTTCGGTGGTGATGATCCTGGCGTCGATCGCGCTGGTGGTGATCCGCGGGCTGAATTTCGGCGTCGATTTTTCGGGCGGGCTGATGATGGAAGTGCGCTTCGAGCAGGAAGCGCGGATCGAGGCGCTGCGCAGCACGGTCAATTCGGCCGGAGCGGGCTCGGCGTCGATCCAGACTTTCGGCGATGCCAACACCGTGTCGATCCGGCTGCCGCTGCCGCCGGGCGACGAGGCCGCGGTGCAGCGGGTGGTGACGCGGGTGCAGGATGCCATCCGCGCCGGCAACCCCGATGCCAGCTTCCGCCGCACCGAGACCGTTTCGGGCAAGGTGTCGGGCGAGCTGGTGACGGCCGGGGCGCTGGCGATCCTGTTCGCGATGATCGGGATTTCGGTTTATATCTGGTTCCGGTTCGAGTGGCAGTTCGGGGTGGGGGCTTTGTTCGCGCTGCTGCACGATGTGGCGCTGACGCTCGGCTTCTTCGCGATCACGCAATATGAATTCGATCTCAACATCGTCGCGGCGGTGCTGACCATCGTCGGCTATTCGCTCAACGATACCATCGTGGTCTATGACCGGGTACGAGAGAACCTGCGCAAATATCGCAAGATGGGGATGGCCGAACTGCTCGACCTTTCACTCAACGAGACGCTGCCGCGCACGATCGTGACATCGCTGACGATGATCATCGCGCTGGGGACACTGGTGGCCTTTGGTGGATCGGTGCTGTTCGGCTTCTCGATCGCGATGCTGCTCGGCATCATCGTCGGCACCTATTCGTCGGTGTTCATCGCGGCACCGATCCTGATCTGGCTCGGCGTCGGGCCGGGTTCGTTCCTGCCCACAGAGACGGGCACCGAGGGCCGGCTGAAGCCGAAGACGCGGTCCGAGCGGATCGGCGGCTAGGCCGGAAGGCTGGCAGGAAGGAAGGGCCTCCGGCGGCGGGGGGCGGGGG
>JBBSPR010000059.1:0-13368 GCA_038258615.1 Sphingomonadales bacterium | reverse complement strand
GGCGCTGGCCCAGGCGGCGGCAAGTGCAGGGTCGCCACCGCCGGCGGTGGTAGGCAGGCGCGGGGGCAGCACGCAGGCGAGGCGATACCAGAGCAGCGTGTCCTGCTCCACGGAAGTGGCTGATTCGTCGATGATATCGGTGCTTGCGACCTGGATCTGGCGGCGTTGGCCGGGGCGATCGAGCACGACCATGGTGAGCGGCTTGCCGGCGCGCGTGGTGAGGAAGAACTGGCTTTCGGCCTCGCCGGGCACGGTGCCGGGCACGCGGAAACCGTTGGAGACGCCGGTGACGACGGGCACGGCGCCGCTGCGCGCCTCGGTGGCGATGGCGCGGACGGTGGCTTCGAGCGGTGCTGTCCAGGACTGCATGGTGGGCCCCGGGAGAAGGCTGGTCTTGCCCTCGGCATCGGGCGCCTGCACCCAGACGAGAACCTGCTGGCCACGCAGATCGGGACCGCGGCCGCGCGCCGGTGCCGGGACATCGCGCAGCCAGGACATGGTGGGCGGGATGGCGCCGGGGGCAATGAGTGCTGCATCCACCGTGGCGGTGATGAGCAGGCGATCCATGCCCTCGGCGAGGCCGGGGGCATTGCGGGGGCTGATGCGCTGCGAGCGGGTGATGGTGGCGCGGACGATGACAGGTGCTGCGAGCGTGAGATCGGCGAGCGTGACATAGCCGGGGGCTGCGGCGGCGGATGGCGTGGTGCCGGCGGGTTGCGCCGTGGCGGTGCCGGCCAGCAGGGCTGCTGCGAAAAGGGCGGGGAGAAGAGCGGCGGGGAGAGCGGCGCGCGCGCCGGTCCGAACCGGGAAGGAATGCTTCGTCATGCACTGTTTCTATGCGGAGGGCGCCGCCGCTGCAACCGCAGTGCGAACGCTGTATGTCGAAGTTGAAACATAATTGCCGTGATAAAGCGGTTGCGGGGCGCGCGGCGATGGAGTTAAGACGGTGATGAGGGATGCCGGGGAGGGACGGGAAGCCAGCGCTTCCGGCATTGATCAATTTATGGGTCAGGGAGATCGGCATCAATCATGGCATATGCTGACCAGGGAATGAGCAAAAACCGCATGATGGCCTTCGGGGCCGTTGCGTTGCTCCATGTGTTTTTGGGTTACGCCTTCATCACCGGGCTTGCGCTCAAGGCTGTCAAGTCGATCATCGAGCCTCTGCAAACGGTGAATGTGGAGGACGAGGCGCCGCCGCCGGACGAGCCGCCGCCGCCGCCACCAGTGGAGGTGGAAATTCCGCCGTTCGTGCCGCCGCCGGAGGTTGTCATCCAGTCGGACACGCCGCCGCCGGTGACGATCCAGACGCAGAGCACGGTGCAGCAGACGGCGCCGCCGGTGTTCGCACCGCCAGCGCCAGCGGCACCGCCGCCGCCGGCGCCAACGGTTGCACCGACGCGTGCGACCGACCGGGGCCGCGGCAACACCATCAGCGAAGACGACTATCCGGCAGCTTCGCTGCGCGCGGGTGAAGAGGGTGTAACCCGGGTCACCTTCGTGGTCGGCGCTGATGGGCGGGTAAGTACATGCAATGTGGTCGCTTCGAGCGGCTCGACGCGGCTCGATGAGGCGACGTGCAACATCATCCAGCGGCGGTTCCGCTATAATCCGGCCACCCGCGAAGGCGCGCCGGTTGCGGAAACGAAGACAGTGCCGATCCGCTGGCAGATTCGGGACAGGCGTTAAGGGGTTGAGGGCGGCGGCTCCGGCTTACGCCCTCGCAGAGTTGGGCAACAAAAACATTCAGTTCGAGGGAAATCAGCATGGAAACCGTCGCAGTAGAAAACCCATATGGCCTGGCAGCAGCGCTCGAGCAGGGCGGTATCATCGCCCAGTCGGTGTTCGGCATTCTCGTATTCATGTCGCTGGCCAGCTGGTTCATCATCATCACCAAGTATCTCGACCAGCGGAAGGTGCTGAGCGAGGCCAATGATCTCGAGAAGAAGTTCTGGACCGCTCCCGACCTCAAGACCGGCGCATCGAAGCTCGACAAGAACTCGCCGTTCCGCCAGATCGTCGATGACGGCCTGCGCGCTGCCGATCACCATGAAGGTCGCCTGACCGACAAGATCGACCAGCATGAGTGGGTGACGATGGCGCTGAACCGTTCGAACGCCGGCATCTCGGGCAAGCTGCAGAGCGGCCTTTCGTTCCTCGCTTCGGTCGGCTCGACCTCGCCGTTCATCGGTCTGTTCGGCACCGTGGTCGGCATTTATCGCGCGCTCATCAACATCGGCCTCGCCGGCCAGGCGTCGATCGACAAGGTCGCCGGCCCGGTGGGTGAAGCTTTGATCATGACCGCACTCGGCCTCGCCGTCGCCGTGCCGGCCGTGCTCGGCTACAACTGGCTGATCAAGCGCAACAAGACCGTTACCGAGAAGCTCAACAACTTCATGTCGGACGTGCATGGTGCCCTGGTTTCCGGTGCACGCGTGGCGCCAGCGGTGTCGGCTGCCCCCGTGGTTGCTCCCAAGCCGGTGGTCAAGTAAGCGCCGGTCGGTAGAGAAAGGGTCAGCCCATGTCCATGAGTGTTGGCGATCCATCGGCGGACGCCGAAGACGGTCCGATGACCGAGATCAACACGACGCCGCTCGTCGACGTCATGCTGGTTCTGCTCATCATCTTCCTCATCACGGTGCCGGTGGCGATCCAGGTCGTTCCGCTCACGCTCCCCCAGGTGTCCAACATTCCGACGACGACGAAGCCGGAGAATGTGAACATCTCGGTCGATGCAAACTGCGACACCTATTGGGGCCAGACCCTGGTGGATTCGAAGCAGGAACTGCTCGACCGGGGCGTGAAGGCACTGAGGGACGATATTGCTCGGCAGGAAGCGCTTGGCGGCAATATCGAACTGCCCGAGGTTCACATCCGCGGTGACAGCAACATGGAATATCGGTGCGTGGGCGGGGTTATCTTCACCATGCAGCGTGCCGGGTTCCTGAAGATCGCTTTCGTGTCCGAGCCCTCGGCGGGCTTCGTCCCGACGCGATAGTCTGTTTTGGCCGGGGATCGCCGTTGGCGGCTCCCCGGCTGGAACGAAGAGTTTACAGGAGACGTTTCGATGTCAATGGCAGTGGGTGATGGCGGCCACGACGGCGCCATGGTGGACATGAATACCACGCCGCTTATCGACGTGATGCTCGTGCTGCTGATCATGTTCATCATCACCATTCCGGTGCAGACACATGCGGTGAAGCTCGATCTGCCGGCGCCGAACAACAACCCGAGCAATGTGGACCCGGTGTTCAACCAGGTGGATATCGACTTTCTGTCGAACATCTACTGGAACAAGCAGGAAGTCGATCTTCCGACGCTGCGGTCCTACATGAAGCAGGCGGCGGCGCTGCCGACCGAGCCCGAACTGCGGTTGCGGCCGGAAGCGCTGGCCAAGTATGAAGTCGTCGATTCCGTGATGGCCGAGGCTCAGCAGGCCGGCATCAAAAAGATGGGCTTTGTGGGGAACGAGGCCTACGCCAACTGACATTGGTTGCAGGCTGGAACATGGGCGGTGTCCTTCGGGGCGCCGCCTTTTTCCGTTTTGCGGCGTGGCGGGGGTGGCAGTTTGGCGGTTGGTGGGGGGCATTCCGCTGGTGCGTCTGTGCGTGACTGCGTCTGCGGGCATGATCGGTGCGTGAGGCTGCCACGGGGTCGTGCTAGCCAAGGGGCCTTGCTTGCGGGGCGCGAAGAAGCCCCCACCCCGCTCGCGCGACGGGGCGCAGGTCGCCCTCCCCGCACGGGGGAGGGAGTGGCACATCTCTGCGGTGATCAGCCCTGCCGCGGGGCGGCGGGCGGTTCAGGCGGCGGCTGCAGCGTCGTCGAACTGGAGGCGGGCGAGTTTGGCGTAAAGGCCGCCGGCGTTGATGAGGGCGTCGTGGGTGCCTTCGGCGACGATCAGGCCCTTGTCCATGACGATGATGCGGTCGGCACCGCGCACGGTGGCAAGGCGGTGGGCGATGACGAGGGTGGTGCGGTGTTGCATCAGGCCTTCGAGCGCGTGCTGGACGAGCCGCTCGGACTCGCTGTCGAGAGCGCTGGTGGCTTCATCGAGAAGAAGGATGGGGGCATCGCGCAGGATGGCGCGAGCGATGGCAATGCGCTGCCGCTGGCCGCCGGAGAGGCGCACCCCGGCCTCGCCGAGATAGGTGCCGAGGCCATCGGGCAAGTCCTTGAGGAACAGGTCGGCATGGGCGGCTTCGGCCGCTGCCCAGACTTCGGCCTCCGAGGCTTCGGGGCGGCCGTAGCGAATGTTCTCGAGGGCGCCGGCGGCGAAGATGACGGTATCCTGCGGGACCACGGCGATGCGGCGGCGGATGGCCTCGGGGTCGGCCGCGGTGAGCGGGACCCCATCGAGGCTGATTTCCCCGCTGGTAGGATCGTAGAAGCGCTGGACGAGCTGGAAGAGGGTGGATTTGCCGGCACCCGAGGGGCCGACGATGGCGACATTCTCGCCGGCGGCGACGTTCAGGCTGAAATCGGTCAGCGCGTTGGTGTCCGGCCGCGAGGCATAGTGGAAGTCGACGCTGCGGAACACGAGAGCACCGCGCGCGGGGGCGGGCAGCGGTGTGGGGTTGGCGGGGGCGCGGATGCTGGGGCGGGCGGCGAGAAGCTCCTCCATGCGCGACGAGGCGCCGGCAGCGCGCATGAAATCGCCATAGACTTCGGTGAGCGTGCCGAACGCCGAAGCGACGATGATCGCGGCGAAGACGAAGGCAGCGATGGTGCCGCCCGAAAGCGTGCCGGCGATGACATCGAGCGCACCCTGCCAGAGCACCAGCGTGATGGCGCCGAAGATGAGGAAAATGACCAGCGCCGTCATTCCCGAGCGTAGCATGATGCGGCGGCGGGCGGTGTCGAAGGCGCTTTCCACCGAGGCGCCGAAGCGGGTGGATTCGCGCTTCTCCTGGGTGAAGGCCTGGACGATGCGGATGGCGCCGAGGATCTCGGAGATCATGGTGCCGATGTCGGCAATCCGGTCCTGGCTGGCCTTGGACATGGCGCGCACACGGCGGCCGACGAAGACGATGGGGAGGATGGTGAGGGGGATGACGAGCAGCATCAGGCCGGTGAGCTTGGGGCTCTGCACTGCCATGTAGACGAGGCCGCCGAGGCCCATGAAGGTGTTGCGGAGTGCGAGGCTGGCCGAGGTGCCGACGACCTGTTCGATGACTGCGGTATCGGAGGTGAGGCGCGAGGCGATTTCGGCGGGGCGGTTCTCTTCGAAGAACACCGGATCAAGGGTGAGGAGGTGGGCGTGGACGGCGCGGCGCATGTCTGCCACCACGCGCTCGCCGATCCAGCTGACGAAGTAGAAGCGGACAGCGGTGGCGACGCCGAGAATGCTGACGATGGCGAGCATGGCGAAGAAGAAGGGGGTGATGCTGGCGGGATCGGAGCCCTGGCTGAAGCCCCTGTCGACGATGGTCTTGAGACCCTGGGGGATGGCCAGGGTGGCGCCGGCGGCGACAATGAGGGCAATGAGCGCGCAGGCGAGCTGGACCGGATAGGCCTGGACGAAGCGCCAGACGAGGCGAAGGCGGGAGAGCTTGCGCTCCGAAACTGGTGGCAGGTCGGGCTTGGTCATGCGCGCTGATAGCAGGCGCAGGCCTTTGTCTCAATGTGGCGTAAAGGGCGATGCTGCAGTGCGAGAAAGCGGTTTCGGGGACGTCTGCTTTGTGGCAAAAAATGCTGCGAGCCGGCGAAGCGACCGGCGCTGGTGGACGAACACGATGCTTTACACCGCCTATGAGATGCAGCGCGCCTGGTTGGCCGGCATCGGGCAGATGGCCCAGACGAGTTCCGAATGGCTGTTGAGCCCGGCCAATCCCATGTCCTATATCGCTTCGAGCCCGATCATCGCGCGCGGGCTGGAAGTGTTCGCGCATGCGGCGGCACCGCGCGGCAAGCCGGACTTCGGGCTGAACGAGACGCTGGTCGGCGGCGAGAGCGTGGCGGTGGCCGAAGAAATCGTGCTGCGCAAGCCGTTCGGGCAGCTGAAGCATTTCGTGCGCGATGCGAGCCATCCGGCGATGGCGGGGCGGCGCGACCCCAAGCTGCTGATCGTGGCGCCGATGAGCGGCCATTATGCGACGCTGCTGCGCGGCACGGTGGAGCGAATGCTGCCCGACCATGAGGTCTATGTCACCGACTGGCGCGATGCGCGGTCGGTGCCGGTGTCGGACGGGCGCTTCGACCTGAATGATTATGTGGATTATGTGATCGGCTATCTGGAGCATCTGGGGCCGGGCGCGCACATGCTCGCGGTGTGCCAGCCGGCGGTGCCGTGCTTCGCTGCGGTGGCGCATATGAGCCGCCATGCCAATCCGGCGGTGCCGCTCACGCTGACGATGATGGGCGGGCCGATCGACACGCGCAAGGCGCCGACCTCGGTCGATGACCTTGCCACCGAGCGGCCTTTTGCCTGGTTCGAGCAGAATGTGATCGCCACTGTGCCGCAGGGCTATCCGGGTGCGGGCCGCAAGGTTTATCCGGGTTTTCTGCAGCTTTCCGGGTTCCTGTCGATGAACCTTGCCAACCATATGAAATCGCACTGGGAAATGTTCAAGCATCTGGTGGCGGGCGACCAGGAAGGTGCGGACGGGACCAAGGCGTTCTACGACGAGTATCGCTCGGTGTGCGACATGACGGCGGAATTTTACCTGCAGACGATCGACTATGTGTTTCAGCGCCAGGCGCTGGCGACCGGGCAGTTCTGGCACCGCGGGGAGCTGATCGACCCGGCCGATATCGACCGTACGGCGCTGCTGGCGATCGAGGGCGAGCGTGACGATATTTCCGGCATCGGCCAGACCAAGGCGGCGCTGACGCTGGCGAGTGGGCTCGACGAGACGAAGAAGGCCTATCATCTCGCCGAGGGTGCGGGGCATTATGGGATCTTCAACGGGCGGCGCTGGCGGGACAGCATCGCGCCGGTGGTGGAGCGGTTCATCCGCGCGCACGACCCGGCGGATTTGACGGCGCTTCCGGCGCATGTCGATGTGCCCGAGCATGTGGAGCTGGATGTGGTGCCGGGGGTGGAGGTGGCTTGAGGCCGCTTTGTTGGGTTGTGGCAAGCTGTCGGGACAACTTCGACTGCAATTTTTCCCCGAAATACCGCCACCGGCACGTCCGTGAAAAAGGACGTGCAAACAGGCATATGGATCGGCATTTCCGCTTGGTCGAAATGAAGCGAGCTTCTTCGCAAGATTACAGCGATGCGACCCATTCGGCATAACGCCGTTGTGTGTTTATCGCTCCTGTTTGCGCAAAGGTATGTGTTTCAGTGATAGAGCTATTGCTCGGCTTCCTTTTGCTCTCCATCGTCGCATCGTTCATGTGCTCGTTGTGGGAGGCGGTGCTGCTGAGCATTTCGCCATCCTACATGCAGTTGCAGCTGAACGAGGGCACCCGGATCGGGAAGCGCATGGCAGAGTTCAAGGACAATATCGACAAGCCGCTGGCAGCGATATTGTCGCTCAATACCATCGCGCACACGGCGGGTGCCATCGGCGTCGGGTCGCAGGCGACGAAGATCTGGGGTGATACCAACCCGGTCATCACTGGTGCGATCGTGCCGGTGCTGATGACATTGGCGATTTTGCTGGTGTCGGAGATTGTGCCCAAGACAATGGGCGCCAACAATTGGCGGGCCTTTGCGCCGTTCACGGTACGGTCTCTCGATGTGCTGGTGAGGGTGCTTGCTCCGCTGATATGGCTTTGCCAGTTGGTGACGCGCGTGTTCAACAAGGACAAGAAGAACAACATCTTCAGCCGCTCTGATTTTCTGGCGATGGCGCAGATCGGAACCGAGGAAGGCGCTCTCGACGCGCGCGAGTCCGCGTTCATCAACAGCCTGATGAATTTCAGGAAAGTTCGGGCACGCGACGTGATGACGCCGCGCACGGTGGTGGTGAGCGCGCCCGGAGATGCGACGTTCCGGGAGTTGTACGACATGCAGGACGAGCTCATCTTTTCGCGGATACCGGTTCGCGGCACGGATTCGGCGGAATTGCTGGGCTATGTTCTGAAAGATGAAGTTCTGGAACATATCGTTGACGGCGAAGAACAGCGTCAGCTCTCCAGCATCATGCGGCCGATCATGTCGGTGCTGGAATCGAAGAGCATCCTGGCGTTGTTCGATGATCTGATGAAATCGCGAGAACACATTGCAAATGTGCTGGACGAATATGGTTCGACCGTCGGCATTGTGACGATGGAGGATATTGTCGAGACCCTGCTCGGCGCAGATATCTGGGACGAAAGCGACCGGATTGCGGACATGCAGGTTCTGGCGCGGCGCAAATATTCGGCGCAGGTCAGCGGTGCGGGATCGCGTTCAAAGTCTGCAAGCAACGAGAGTGAACAGGAATAACCTGAGGCGCAGTTCCCCGGCCGCCCGAGACACTTCAGCCCAGCGACGCTTCCTTCTCTGCAAGCTCCAGCCAGCGCTCCTCGGCGGCGGCGAGATCGACGCGCACCTTTTCGAGTTCGGCGTTGACGTTCGCGAAGCGTTTGGGGTCGCGGGTGTACAGCGCCGGGTCGGCGAGGGTGGCTTCGTGGCGGCGACAAGCGGCCGTCAGCGTTTCGATGGTTTTCGGGAGTTCGGCCAGCGCGCGGGCGTCGTTATAGCTGAGCTTGGCGGGGCTGCGTTTGGCGGTGACGGCGGTGGTGGGGTTTTTGGACGCGGGCTTGCGGGCTTCGCGGCCAAGAGCTTTCAATTCGGCGGCCTTGGCCTTGCGGGCTTCGGCCCAATCGGACCAGCCGCCGACGACGGTTTCGGAGTTGCCTTCACCATCGAGGCTGACGACCATGGTGACGACGCGATCGAGAACTGCGCGGTCGTGGCTTACGAGGAGGACGGTGCCGGCGTAATCGTCGAGCACTTCCTCCAGCAGGTCGAGCGTTTCCATGTCGAGGTCGTTGGTGGGCTCGTCGAGCACAAGCAGGTTGGAGGGGGTGGCGAACTCGCGGGCGAGCAGGAGGCGCGAGCGTTCGCCGCCGGAGAAGCCGTCGACAGGGGCATCGAGAACGCCGGGATCGAACAGGAAGTCCTTGAGATAGCCCGCCACATGCTTGCGCACACCGTTGACTTCGAGCCATTCGCCGCCATCGGCGAGGACGTCGCGGACGGTCTTGGGGGTGCCGTCCTCGGCGTCGAGACGCTGGCGGCGCTGGTCGATGATGGTAGGGTTGAGCACCTTGGCGCGCTTGATCTGGCCGCTGTCGGGCTCCAGCTGGCCGAGCAGCAGCTTGATGAGGGTGGATTTGCCCGTACCATTGGGGCCGATGATGCCGATGCGGTCCTTGTGGCGGACGCGCAAGGAGAGGTCGTTGATGATGGTGCGTGTGCCGAAGGTTTTCGTCACATGCGCGGCGTCGATGAGCACCTTGGTCTTGGTGTCGTCGGCGGTGGTGGCGAGCTTCGAGACGGCATCGCCGGTGGTCATCGCCTGGCGGACGGCGCGCAGCTCGATGAGTTTTGCCAGCCGTCCTTCGTTGCGGCTGCGGCGCGCGGTGACGCCGCGGAGCAGCCAATGCTCCTCCTGGCGCAGGCGGGCATCGAGGCGCGACGCGGTCTTCGCTTCCTCGGCGGCCACCCGATCCGACCAGGCATCGAAGCCGCCGAAGCCGACTTCAGCCCGCCGCAAGGCGCCCCTATCGAGCCAGAGGCAGTTTTTGGTGAGGCGGGTGAGGAAGGCGCGGTCGTGGCTGATGGTGACGAAGGCGCCGCGATAGCGCTCGACCCAGGATTCGAGCCATTCGATGGCGTTGATGTCG
This sequence comes from Sphingomonadales bacterium, assembly GCA_038258615.1. GTDB lineage: Bacteria > Pseudomonadota > Alphaproteobacteria > Sphingomonadales > Sphingomonadaceae > Sandarakinorhabdus. The sequence goes on along the minus strand of JBBSPR010000059.1, from coordinate 3,588 downwards.
AGATGGTTGGTCGGCTCGTCGAGCAGCAGCAGGCCGGGCTCGGAGGCGAGGGCGCGCACAAGTCCGGCGCGGCGGCGCTCGCCGCCCGAGGCGGTGGCGGCTTCCATGTCGAGGTTGACGCCGAGGCGCGAGGCGATGGCATCGAGCTTGTGGTCTTCGGGGGCATCATCGCCTGAAGATGTGGGGGCGCGGGCGAAATCGCCGAGCGTGGTGAAGCCGGTCATCGCCGGCTCTTGTTCGAGCCGGATGATGGAGAGGGCAGGGGAGACGGCGCGGCGGCCCTCGTCGAGATCGAGCTCGCCGGCGATGAGCTTCATCAGCGTGGTCTTGCCCGCACCATTGCGGCCGATGAGGGCGAGGGCATCGCGGGCATCGAGGGTGAGATCGAGGCCGCGGAACAGCCAGCCGGTGCCGGTGCGCAAGCCGGCGTTTTCAAGCGTGAGGATGGGATCTGCCATGCGCGCTCAAGTGGCGGTTTGGCGGGCGCTGCGCAAGCGCCGTGACCGATTGCGGCGGATCTGCGGCAATGTTCATGGACTATTCAGTGCCTTTGCGGCATCGGAAGCAGCGATGAGATTCATGCTGTTATGAATGCAAAGCAAAAGTTGAAAGTGCTGGCGCTTTCATTGCTGTTGCTGTTGCCGGCAATGCCGACGACGGCGGGCGGCGTGGAACGACGCGTGCGCGACCTGGTTGAAGCCGGGGAGATCGTCTCGTTCGACATGGTGAAGGCACGCGTGGCAAGCCAGGTGCGCGGGACCTATGTGGGGGTGGAGTTCGACGAGCCCACACTGACCTATCGGCTGCGTTTTCTGGTCGATGGCGAGGTGGTGAATGTTGAAGTGGATGCGCGCACCGGCCAGCGCAAGCGGCAGACCCGCAGCTATTGAGGATTTTTGATGCGCGTTCTGATTGTCGAGGATGAACCCAATTTGCAGCGCCAGCTGCGCGACGCGCTTGAAGGCGCCGGCTATGCCGTGGATGCCGCGAGCGATGGCGAGGATGGGCATTTTCTCGGCTCGACCGAGAGCTATGATGCGGTGGTGCTCGACCTGGGTTTGCCCGAGATCGACGGGCTGACCGTGCTGGAGCGCTGGCGCGGCGAGGGCCATGCGATGCCGGTGCTGGTGCTGACGGCGCGCGACCGCTGGAGCGACAAGGTGGCCGGGCTCGATGCAGGGGCCGATGATTATCTGGCGAAGCCGTTCCAGACCGAGGAGCTGATTGCGCGGCTGCGGGCGCTGATCCGCCGGGCAGCCGGGCAGGCCAGCTCCGAACTGAGTGCCGGGCCGGTGCGGCTGGACGCGCGCTCGGGGCGGGTGACGCTGGAAGGCGAGCCGGTGAAGATGACGGCACAGGAGTTCAAGCTGCTCTCCTATCTGATGCACCACAAGGGCAAGGTGGTGAGCCGCACCGAGCTGATCGAGCATATCTATGACCAGGATTTCGACCGGGATTCGAACACCATCGAGGTGTTCATCACCCGGATCCGCAAGAAGCTGGGTGCGGACCTGATCAGCACGACGCGTGGCCTTGGCTACAGCCTCAACGATAGCTGACCCCCCCGTGGAGGGGGCGACAGCTGACCCTCCCGCCGAGGGGGCCGCCGCCGAAGCACCGCTGCGGACAGCACGCTTCTGGCTTTCCGGATCGTTGCGGTTGCGGATGATCGCGCTGGCGGCGGCGTGGATTTTGCCGCTGCTGGGGTTGGGTGGCTTCGTGCTCGACCGGGTGCTGGTGAACGCCATCACCCAGAATTTCGACGGCCAGCTTGATTTTGCACTGACGGCGATGGTCTCCGCCGCCGACATCGACGAGCAGGGCGATGTGCGCTTCCTGCGACCGCTCGGCGACCAGCGGTTCTTCGAGCCTTATTCGGGCCTTTACTGGCAGGTTTCCGCGCCGGAGCGGGATTCCTTTCGCTCGCGTTCGTTGTGGGACCGTGTGCTGGAGGGGGCACCGGCGGACGATTGCCGCGAACCATGCCGCTATGCCAGCCGCCGCTTTCCGGGCGAATCGCTGCGGGTGGTGGGGCGGCATCTGAAGCTGCCGGGATCCACGACGGTGTTCTATTTTCAGGTGGCGCAATCGACGCGTGACCTCGACCTGCAGATCGGGCAGCTGCGCGCTTTCCTGTTCTGGTTCCTGGCATTGCTGGCGCTGGGGCTGCTGGCGCTCTCTGCACTGCAATCGACCTACGGCCTGTCTCCGCTGCGGCGGGTGAGCCAGGCGATCGTGGCGATCCGCAGCGGGACCGCGAGCCGGGTGCAGGAGAATTTTCCGGCAGAAATTGCACCGCTGGTGAGCGAGATCAACGAACTGCTGGAACATGGCGAGCGGCAGGCGGAGGCGGCGCAGCGCCATGCGGGCAATCTGGCACATGCGCTGAAGACGCCGATGAGCGTGCTGGTGGGGGCGGCGCATGGCCGCGCCGACCCGCTCGCCGACACGGTGGAGGCGCAGGTGAACATCATGCGCCGGCATGTGGACCACCAGCGGGCGCGGGCGCGGGCGTTGGGACGGCGCGGCGAATCGAGCGCGCGCACGCCGGTGTGGCCGAGCCTGCAGGCGATCGTGCGGACGGTGGGGCGGATCCATGCGGCGCGCGGCGTGACGATCGACATGGCCGGGGACAAGACGGCGGTGTTTCGTGGCGAGCGGCAGGACCTTGAGGAAATGTTGGGCAATCTGATCGACAATGCCGCGCTGCATGGCGGTGGCCGGGTGTTCGTGACGGTGGAGGCCGGGGACGGATTTCTGGACATATTGATCGAGGATGATGGCCGCGGCATCGCGCCGGCGGACCGGGAGCGCATCTTCGCGCGCGGCGAGCGGCTGGACACCGACAAGCCCGGCACCGGGCTGGGCCTGGCGATCGTGCGCGACGTGGCGGAGATTTACGGCGGGCAGGTGATGCTGGAGGAGAGCGAAGACCTGGGCGGGCTGCTGGTGCGGCTGCGGTTGCCGGCGGCTGCCGGGCTGGCCTAGGCGGGTCTGGTTCTTCGTTTTCGCGTGCTTGTTGTCGCAAAACCGGTGCCCGCTTTTGTGAAACACGCTCTAGCTCGTTGCGGCGCTCGCATGATGGTGCCGGATCACTTCGTCGATGACGAAGCGCAGGAATTTCTCCGAGAATTCCGGATCGAGCCGTGCCGATTCGGCGAGGGCGCGGAGGCGAGCGACCTGCTCGGCTTCGCGGCCCGGGTCGGCCGGGGGCATGCCGGTTTCTGCCTTGTGGCGGCCGACTGCCTGGGTGATCTTGAAGCGTTCGGCGAGCATGAAGATGAGGGCGGCATCGATGTTGTCGATGCTTTCGCGGTATTGTTTCAGGGTTTCGTCGGCCACGCCTTGCTCCGATCGGTTGCTGGTGACACCTTTGCGGCGGATGGGCGCGGACGCAAGCGGCAGACTTGCGCGCGCCTCGCCTTGGGGTAAGGAAGACACGTGACTGCAAAGGTTCTTTCGCTTCGCCCGCGGGGCACGCCCTCGCTTTCCGGCCTCATGGCGTTAGCCGGTCCCGGATTGACTGCGGTCAATCATGTGATCATCGACCGGATGCAATCCCCGGTGGCGTTGATCCCGGAGCTTGCC
>JBBSPR010000058.1:0-13433 GCA_038258615.1 Sphingomonadales bacterium | reverse complement strand
CGATTGCGCCGGGGCTGGTGCGGCAGGGCCTTGCCTATCGGTTGCGGCTGCGCGGGGTGCGGATGCTGTGGGGGGCGCAGGTGCGGGTGGTGCGGCCGGGGCTCGAGATCGAGACCGACACCGGGAAGGTGCTCGAGGCCGATACGCTGTGCCTGGGCTATGGGCTGGCGCCGGCGGATGAGCTGGGGCGGGGGCTCGGGCAGCAGCCGGGAGTGTTTTTGGCGGGCGATTGCACCAGCATCGGCGGCGCGCATGTGGCGGCGGCGGCGGGGGCGCTGGCGGGGGCGGCGGCGGCGCGGCACCTGGGGCTGGTGGCCGATGCCGGTGATGCCGAAGTGCGATTGGCGCGGCACCAGGGTTTTCAGGCAGCGCTGTGGACGCTGTTTGCGCCGGCGCGGCCTTTGGTCGGGCATGTGACAGCCGAGACGATCCTCTGCCGCTGCGAGGGCGTGTCCGCCGGCGATGTGGTGGCGGCGCAGGCTGCGGGGGCGACAAGCCATGCCGCGATCAAGCAGGCGACGCGGCTGGGGATGGGGCCGTGCCAGGGGCGGAGCTGCGTGCCGCTGCTGGCACGGCTGGCGCCCGAGGCAATGCCCGCCGGCCTGGCGCCGCGAGCGCCGGTGCGGCCGGTGCGGATTTCGGATCTGGCGCGGTGACGCAGCAATTGCCGGCGCGCGCCGAGACGGTGGTGATCGGCGGCGGCATCGTCGGCACCTGCATCGCCGGATTTCTGGCCGAGGCCGGGATGGCGGTGACCCTGCTCGATGCCGGCCATGCGGCAGGCTCGACGAGCAACGCCGGCAGCCTGCATGTGCAGATGCAGAGCCGGTTCATGCGGCTTTATCCGGCACAGGTGCCGGGGCTGGAGGCGCAGTTGCCGCTCTATCCGCTGGCGGTGCGGTTCTGGGCCGAGCTGGGCGCGCGGCTGGGGCTCGATTTCGAGATGAAGCTGACCGGCGGGCTGATGGTGGCGGAAAGCGAGGAGCAGCTGGCGTTTCTTGGCCACAAGGCGGCGCGCGAGCGGGCGCTGGGGCTCGATGTCGAAATTCTCGGGCGCAGCGATGTCGAGCGGATGGCGCCGTATCTGGGGCCGGCGATCGTCGGCGCCGAACTCTGCCGCGACGAAGGCAAGCTCAACCCGCTGGCGGCGAACAAGGCGCTTGCCGGATGGACGCGCGGGCTGGGGGTGGACCGGCGACCGGGGGTGCGGGTGTCGGCGGTGGCGGCGGATACGGATGGCTTCGTGGTCGAGAGCGACGCCGGGCGGATGGCGTGCCGGCGGCTGGTGATTGCCGCAGCCTGGGACAGCGGGCGGCTGGCGGCACCCTTTGGGCTGGCGATCCCGAGCGTGGCCGAGCCGCTCAACATCGCCATCACCGAGCCTGCAGCGCCGCTGATCGGGCATCTGGTCCAGCATGCCGACCGGATGATCACGCTGAAGCAGCTTTCCTCGGGACAGGTGGTGATCGGCGGCGGCTGGCCGGCGGTGGCTGCTGCGGGCAATGCGACGCCGGGACTGGAGCTCGACAGCCTGATCGCCAGCGCGACGCTGGGGCTGCATGTGGTGCCCGCACTCGGCCAGTTGCGGATCCTGCGCTGCTGGGCGGGGAACAACACCGTTGTCGACGGGCGCGGGGTGCTGGGGCGCGTGGCGGGCCATCCGGGGCTGGCGGTGGCGATCCCCGGGGATGCCGGCTACACGCTGGGACCACTCGCGGCACGGATGGTGGCCGACGATATTCTCGGCCGCGCACCGATGGTGGACATCGAACAGTTCCGCCCGGAGCGCTTCAATGTTGCGTTGCCCGCACAAGCGGCGGGCGAAAGCGGTCGCAGTATTCGATGACCGAAGCCAACTCTCTGCAATTCATGGGTATTTTTTGCAGGATCGGCGAGTTGCGGTGATGCTGCGCAGCGGCTGCGGCGCTGCCGATGCTCTTGCACCTGGCGACGGTCCGGCGGATGGTGAAACCAGCGTGCCGGGGCAACAGGTACGCGGCAGAGGGGGACAATGAGCGGCAGTGCAGCCACCGGCGACCATGGTCCGTCGCTCTGCGACCGGCGGAGCCTGCTGGCGGCTGCGTTGGCGCTGCCGGTGGCGGCATGCGGGGCGCCTGACGACCGCAAGCTGTTGCGCTGGTGGTCCCCGCAGGCCGCGCCTGCGCAGGCGCGCGCCTACAAGGCACAGATCAAGCGCTTCGAGGCGGCGAACCCCGGCTACCGCGTGGCCTTCGAGCCGACCTCGGATGATGGCTATCCGGCGCAGTTTGCCGCGGCCTTTGCCGCCGGGCAGGTGCCCAATATCGTGACGCACCTGCCGTCGTTCGCGGCGCAAAGCTATTATGCGCAAGGGCTGGTCGAGCCGATGGACGCCGTGGTGGCGAGCATCGGCGCCGACCGCTTTCTGGCCGGCGCCAACGCACCGTATCTGGCAGCGGACGGGCGGCTGAGTGCGGTGGCGCTCGGCGGCACGGCGGTGGACATGCTGTGGCTGCGGCGCGACCTGATGGAAGCGGCGGGCATTGCAGCACCCCCGCGCGACTGGGACGAACTGCGTGACGCCTGCCGGCGGATGCAGACGTCACGGATCTATGGTGCCCCCCTGCCCTATGGCACCAACAGCATGACGTCGCTGGTGTTCATCTCCTTCATCCACCGCGCCGGCGGGCAGGTTTTCGCCCCCGACCTGACGCTGACGCTCGACACCCCGGCGACCTATGCGGCGCTCGATTTCTACCGCTCGATGCGCGAATTCTGCCCACCGAGCGCCAGCAGCTTCGGCTGGGCGGACAGCCTCAATGCCTTTGTGTCCGGGGCGACGGCGACGGGCATCTATGGCGGGCGGGTGCTGGTGAATGTGGCGCGGCAGAACCCGACGATGGCGCGGCAACTGCTCTGCGTCCCCTACCCCGGCCAGACTGCGGCGACGCCGGCCTGGACCTTCAACGATTTTCCCTGCCTGTTCATCCCCAAAGGCGCGAGCGAAATGGCGGCGACGCAGGCGCTGGCCGCATCGCTCTACGAGCCCGAGGGTTATATCCGGCAGATGCTGGCCGCACCCGGCCATGTGCTGCCGGTGCTGCGCGGGATCACCGACAGCCCGGACTATTCCGGCAATCCGATCACCACGATGTTCGCCAAGGAGATCGCCACGATGACGGCGGCGGCGGCGGCGGGGCACAACCTCGGCTTCGAGAGCGCTGCGCATGCGCCCAATGTGAAGGCGGGCGAGATCATCGCCAGCAACGCCATTGCCGAGATGGTGCAGCGGGTGGCGATTTCGGGCGAACCGGCCAAGGCCGCTGTCGCGCGGGCGACCGACCGCATCGCGGCGATCATGCGCGCCGGGACCGACCGCGGATGATGGCGGCGGCTCCGAAGCTGCGCGGCGACGGCTGGCTGGGGCCGTTGCTGATCGCGCCGGTGGTGGTCGTGCTGGGGGCGGTGATCGGCTATCCGCTGTTCACCGCACTGGCGCTGTCGCTGTTCGAGGTCGACACGCCGACGCTGCGCGCCAGCTTTGCCGGCATCGGCAATTATGCCGAGCTGCTGGGGCCGGGCGGGCGCTTCTGGCCTGCACTCGGCGTGACTTTGGTGTGGACGGCGGCGACGCTGGCGCTGCAGATCGTGCTGGGGGTGGCGATGGCGCTGCTGCTCAACCGCGACCTGTGGTTGCGCAGCCTGGCGCGGAGCCTGGTGCTGTTTCCCTATTTCGTGTCGACGGTGGTGGCGGTGCTGGTATGGCGCTGGCTGTTCAACGACCTGTTCGGGCTCGCCAACCAGGGGCTGATGGCGCTGGGGGTGATCGAGGCGCCGATCGACTGGCTGGGGACGATGCCCAATGCGCTGCTGAGCGTGATCGTCGTTGGGGCGTGGAAGTTCTTTCCCTTCGTCGTGATTGCCGTGCTGGCGCGGCTGCAGACGATTCCGGAATCGCTCTACGACGCGGCGCGGCTCGACGGCGCCGGGGCCTGGGGGCGCTTTCGCGATGTGACGCTGCCGCAGATCGGCGAGGTGCTGGGCATCGTCGTGCTGCTGCGGGCGATCTGGGACTTCAAGGAATTCGACCTGATTTACCTGCTGACCGGCGGCGGGCCGGTGGATGCCACGCGCACCCTACCGCTGATCGTCTATCAGGAAGCCTTCGGATTGAACCGGATGGGGATGGCGGCGGCCTATGCCGTGGCGATGATGATCGTGATGCTCGGGTTCTTCGTCGCCTATCGGCTCGCCGTGCGGGGAAGGTTGTGAAGGGCCGGCTCGCGCGCTGGGGCTGGAGCCTGTTTGCCTGGGGGCTGATCCTGCTGGTGGCGGCCCCTCTGGTGTGGATGGTGGCGACGTCGCTCAAGCCCGAGGATGAGGTGTTTTCGCTGGAACCGGCGTTACTGCCCGAGGAGCCGACGCTCGAACATTACGCGACGCTGCTGACCGAGACGGGCTTTGCCGGCTATTTCGCCAATTCGGCGACCATTGCCACCGCGACGACGGTGGTGGTGGTGGTGCTGGCGGTGCTAGGGGCCTTCAGCCTGGCGCGCCTCCGGTATCGCGGGCGCGAGACGATCGCCTCGGCGGTGCTGCTTTGCTACATGCTGCCCTCGGTGGTGCTGATCATCCCGCTCTATCTGATGATGGTGAAGCTGGGGCTGGCCAACACCATCGCCAGCCTCGTCATCGCCTATACGAGCTTTGCGCTGCCCTATGCGCTGTGGCTGCTGCGGACCTTCATGGCGGCGATTCCGGCCGAGATCGAGCAGGCGGCGCTGATCGACGGGGCGTCGCGGATGGGGGCGTTCTTCGATGTGCTGCTGCCGCAGGCGCTGCCGGGGATCATCTCGACGGCACTGTTCACCTTCATTCTGGCGTGGAACGAATATCTGTTCGCGCTGGTGCTGGTGAACGCCGATGATGTGCGGCCGCTGACCACCGGCGTGATGACGATGCTGGTGAGCGGCTTCAACATCGAATGGTCGCTGCTTATGGCGGCATCGGTGATGATGAGCGTGCCGCTAATCATCATCCTGGCGTTTCTGCAGGGCTATCTGGTCAAGGGCTTCGGCGCCGGCGCGGTGAAAGGCTGATGGCGAGCATTGCCTTTGAGGGACTGACCAAGCGCTTCGGCACCACCGATGTGGTACGTGGCATCGATCTCGCGGTGCCCTCGGGGGCGTTCCTGAGCCTGCTCGGGCCTTCGGGATGCGGGAAATCGACCCTGCTGCGGATGCTGGCCGGGCTGGAGAATCCGAGCGAAGGGCGGATTCTGTTCGATGGCGAGGTGGTGAATGATGTGCCGCCGGGGCGGCGCGATATCGCGATGGTGTTCCAGTCCTACGCGCTCTACCCGCACATGACGGTGGCGCAGAACATCGCCTATCCGCTGCGCAAGCGCGGGGTGAAGCGCGCCGAGCGCGACGCCGCGGTGGCGCGGGTGGCGGCGATGCTGCAGCTGGATGCGCTGCTGGCGCGGCGCCCGCGCGAGCTTTCGGGCGGGCAGCAGCAGCGGGTGGCGCTGGGGCGCGCGCTGGTTCGTGACCCGCGGATCTTCCTGCTCGACGAGCCGCTTTCGAACCTCGACGCGACGCTGCGCAGCCTGATGCGCAGCGAGTTGGTGGCGCTGCACCGACGCATCGGGCGGACGATGGTCTATGTGACGCACGACCAGCTCGAAGCGATGACGATGTCGACGCATGTCGCGGTGATCGACGGCGGCGTGCTGCAGCAGTTCGGGTCGCCGGCGGATGTTTATCGGCGGCCGGCGAACCGGATGGTGGCGGGCTTCATCGGCACGCCGGCGATGGCGTTCCTGGATGGCGTGGTAGCGGCGGGGCGGCTGCTGGTGGCGGGCGATGTTTTGTCCATGACCGGCGCCGCTGACGGCGCGGTGACGATCGGCGTGCGCGCCGAGGATGTGACGATCGGTGATGGCCGCATCGCCGCGCGGGTGAGCCATGTCGAGGCGGTGGGCCATGAGACGCTGGTGACGCTGGAGGGCGGCTTCGGCCGGGTGACGGCGCGCGCCGCCGCCGATTGTGCGCTGGTGCCCGGCGATGCCGTGGCTTGGGCTGCACGCGCCGAGCGGCTGCATCTTTTCGATCACCGCAGCGGGGTTAGCCTCGATGCGCCTTGTTCCCCGGTGAGAGGCCCAACCCCCAGAGATGAGCAGCAAGATGGATAGGAACGACTTCGACTGGCACGGCCCGATGCCGGCGGTGACGACGCCCTTCACCGCCGCCGGCGGCGTGGACCATGATGCGCTGGCGGCGAACATCGACCGGCTGATGGGCGAGGGTGCCACCGGCGTGCTGGTGGGCGGCTGCACCGGCGAATTCTGGGCGCTGACGCATGACGAGCGGGTGGCGCTGACGGCGGTGGCGCGCGAGGCGCTGGCGGGACGCGGCACGCTGATCGTGGCGACGGGTGCGGCGACGGCGGCGGAGACGATCGTGCTGACGCGCGCGGCGGAGCGGAATGGCGCCGATGTGGCCCTGGTGCTGCCGAGCTATTTCATTGCGCTGACGCCTGACGAGATCGTGGCGCATTACCGCGAGGTGGGGGCGGCCTGCGGGCTGCCGCTGATGCTCTACAATATTCCCGGGAATGCGGGGAATGCGCTGACGCCGGACATTCTCGATCGGCTCGCCGACCTGCCGACGGTGGTGGCGCTGAAGGAGAGCAGCGGCGACTGGAACAACTTCCATGCCAGCCTGCTGCGTGTGGGAGACCGGTTGCGGGTATATTGTGGGCCATCGTCGCTGTTCGGCGTGCCGGCGGTGCTGGCGCGGGCGGATGGCACGATCGACTGCTTTCCCAACATGTGGCGGCCGGGCGGGCTGGAGCTGTATCATGCGGCGCGGCGCGGCGACCTGGAGGCGGCGCATGCGCTGCAGCGCACCGGGCAGCAGCTGACGAAGCTGTTCACCAGCGACGGGATGTCGCTCTATCCGGCGACCAAGGCGGCGATGGACCTGCTGGGGCTTCCCGGCGGGGGCCGGCCGCGGGGGCCGCTGCAGCCGCTGACGACGGCGCAGATCGCCCATCTCGAGCGGGGGCTGGCCGAGCTCGGGTTCGGGGGCAGCGTGCCCGTCACTGCGATTTCGGCCTGAGGAGAGGCACATGGACCTGCACATCAAGGGGCGTCACGCGCTGGTCTGCGGTGCCAGCAAGGGGCTGGGGCATGCGGCGGCGGAATCGCTGGCGCGCGAGGGGGTGAATTTGACACTGGTCTCGCGCGGGGCGGCACTGCTCGAGGATGTGGCGGCACAGATCAGGGCCGAGCATGGGGTGACGGTGGCGACGGTGGCGGCCGATATCACCACGGCGGAAGGCCGCGCGGCGATTCTGGCTGCCTGTCCGGACCCGGACATACTGGTGGCCAACCCCGGCGTGCGGCAGACGCCCGAGAACTTCCGCACGCTTGACCGCGCCGGCTGGGATGGCTGGATGGAGGCGCATTTCTTCGCGACGCTGGAGCTGATCAACGCGGTGGTGCCGGGGATGTGCGAAAGGCGCTTCGGACGGATCGTGAATATCTCGGTAAGCTTCATCAAGTTTCCGCAGGTCAATTTCGGGCCGAGCCATGCGGCGCGGCTGGCGCTGGCGGGGGCGATCGGCGCGATGGTGCGCGAGCTCGTGGCGCACAATGTCGTCATCAATTCGGTGCTGCCGGGGTTTTTCGACACCGAGGCGTTGCAGACCAACCTGCATGGCCATGCGGCGCGCGGCAACACCACTTATGAGGCGATCGTGGAGAACCGGCTGCAATCGACGCCGGCCGGGCGCTTCGCCGATCCGGCGGAGTGCGGGGACCTGATCGCCTATCTGTGCAGCGCGCAGAACGGCTATATGACCGGGCAGAACATCGTCAACGACGGCGGTGTGTATCAGGGGCTGTTCTGATGCTGGCGGCGGCCGGCCGGGTGGTGATGATCTCGGGCACCGGGCGGGGCATCGGCCGGGCGATCGCCGAGCGGCTGGCGGCCGAGGGTTTTCGGCTGTCGCTGGGCAACCGCCGGCCGGGGAGCGGCTTTCCCGGCGCCTTCCATCACCGCTTCGATGCCGAGGTGGCCGATACTGCGCCGGCCTGGGTGGCGGCGACGGTGGCCGCGTTCGGGCGGATCGATGCGCTCATCAACAATGCGGGGACGCTGACGCCGTTCACGCTGGCGACCGGCAGCGAGGCCGAGCTTGATCGGCACTGGGCGGTGAACGTCAAGGCGCCGCTGCGGCTGATCCGGGCCGCCATGCCGCATCTGGAAGCATCCGGGCAGGGTCGGATCGTCACCATCGCGTCCACCGATGGCAAACGGGTGCGGCCGGGCAGCGCGCTGGCCTATGCGATGACCAAGCATGCCGTGGTGGCGCTGACGCATGCGGCGCGGCTGGAAGGCTGGGACAAGGGTGTGCGCGCGACCGCACTTTGTCCCGGCGCTGTCGATACCGATCTCATCGCCGACCTGCCCGGCGTGACGCCCAAGGCCGATCGCATGCAGCCCGCAACCGTGGCCGAAGCGGTGGCGTTCCTGCTGTCCCTGCCCAACACCGCTTCGGTGGCGGAATTGGTGATGAACACGCGGATGGAGCCCAGCCTTTAGGCGCTTCTGGCTGCGGTCGCCGGATCGACTTCGAACAGCGCGCGGAAGCGGCCCTGCAGGGTGGTGAGCATCCGCGCCGGCACGCCTTCGAGCTGGCGGCCGATGCGGTGGACAAGGGCGATGCGCTCCTCCTCCTCCTCGACGCCGATCAGCGGCAGTGCCACGAGCTCGCCGGCGCGCAGATCGTCGACGATGGCGATGTGCGGCAGCACGGTGATCGATTCGCCCTGCTTGACGATGGCGCGCATGGTGTGGATCGAATCGGTGGTGAGCGTGGGCTGGAGCCGCAGGTGCTGGCGGATTTCGGCGGCGGCGAGAACCTGGCGGATGCGGAAGCCGTTGGGCGGCAGGCACAGCGTGTGCTCGGCGAGATCGGCCAGGGTGAGGCCCTTGCTGCGCGCGGCGGGATGATCGGGGGCGCAGACGGCGTGCAGTGGCTGCGCCATCGATACGCGGGTGCGAAGCCGCGGCTCGCCGGCCATGGTAAAGATGACCGCCATATGCGCTTCATCGTTGATGACGAGGCGCGCGGCATCGGGGGTGGTGGCGGTGCGGATGGTGACCGAGACGCCGGGGTGGCGATGCTGAAAATCGGCGATCAGCTGCATGAAGGCGCGGCACAGGAAGCCCTCGCCGACAGCGACCTCGACATGGCCGAGCTTCACTTCGAGGAGCTGCTGGATCTGCGCGAACAGATGCTCGCGGCTGGCCATCTGCGACTTGTAATGCTCGTAGGTGAGCCGGCCGGCCTCGGTCAACCGGATGGTGCGGCGGCCGCGCTCGAAAAGCGGGATGCCGAGATCCTTTTCGAGCGTGGCGATCTGGCGGCTGACCGAGGAGACGGCGACGCCGATGCGGTCGCTGGCGAGGCGCATCGATCCCAGCGTCGCGGTCTCGTAAAAATAGTGCAACGCCGCATCAGTGATCACGCCAAATTCCCGCTCAAGCAACTAACCCGGGCGTCATGCGCCCCGGGCGCGGGCAAGGCAATCGTCGCGAAGCTGAGAGGATCAGGATGGGTCGGCCTCGATCAGGTGGAACCTGGTCTGCCGCCCATCGATGTAGGTGACGCGCTTGCCATCGAAAAAGGCGTCCTCCTCGCTCTTGAAGTCGACCATCTGGCCGTCCCATTCGGGGACAGGCTGGGTGGCCTTGAGCTCGATCGACCAGGCGATGTCGGGGCGAAGCCGGTATTCGCCGTGCGGCACGAAGGTCTGATTTTCCGACTGGCCGATGGCGCTGCCGGCGGCATGGCCATGATAGCCGATGGGATGCGAATAGATGGTGGGGTTGAGGCCCTGGGCGATGGCCTTGGCGCGGGCCCGGGCGAGGACGGCATTGCCGGTGTCGCCGACGCGCATCTCGCTCGTCACGGCATCCTGCACGGCGTTGCTGGCGCGAAGTCCCGCTTTCAGCCCCGCAGGGGCGTCCTGCTCGCCGGGGCGCAGCACATAGGCGACATGCTGGGTGTCGGTGTTGAGGCCGAGATAGCTGATGCCGAAATCGACGCGCAGCATGTCCCCGCGCTGGATGGGCTCGTCGGTTTCGCGCAAGATACCGGGGACACCCTTGCGGGTGATCTCGACCGACGGCTGGAACCAGGAGCCGAGCCCGAGATCCGACACACGCTGGCGATACCACCAGACCAGATCCTGGTTGGTGGTGGTGCCGGGCTTGACGACGGCACCGCTGAAGCCCTCCCCGATGATGGCATGGGCGATGCGGACGATCTGGCCGTAGCGCGCCATTTCGGCGGGCGTGCGTGTTTCCAGCCAGCCGATGGCGAGCGGAAAGCCGGGGACGACGCTGGCGCGCTGTGCGGGGGTGAGCACCGCCATCAGTGCTTCGTGCTGGCTGTGGGTGAGGCCATCGGCAAAGGCGCTGTCAGGGGAGACATTCAGCGCGATGCGGCGCGGCGACCGCTCGGTGATGACCTCGGCGATGCGGCGCCACTGGTCGGGCTGCTTGTCCATGTCCCAGCCCGGCGAGAAGAGGTCACCCATGCCGTGCTTGTTGAGGACGAGCCGTTCGACGCGCTTGCCGCCGCCCGGATCGAAGAAGACCAGCACGGTGCGGCGCCGGGCGTGGAGCGACGTGGCGTTGAGCATGGTCGCCATCACCGGATCTTCGAGATATTCACGCGCGATCAGCACCCACATGTCGATGCCGTGTTCGCGCATCAGCGCCGGGACCAGCGTGTCGAGCCGCTCACGCAGCCAGTAATCTTCGAGGGCGGCGCGGTGGCGGAGCGGCAGGATGGCGGGAAGTGCGGGGCGCATCGAGGCTTCGGCCTGGTCGGCCGGCGGCAGATCGGCGGCATTGGCCGGGGCGCAGGCCAAGGTTGCGGCGATGAGCAGGCGCTTGAAGGTCATGAGAAGGGCTCATCCAGGCTCTTGGGCGGGGTGGAGAACCAGCGGGGGCCGGTTTCGGTCATGTAGAAGCAATCCTCGATGCGCACACCGTAGCTCCCCGGCACATAGAGGCCGGGCTCGTTGGAAAAGCACATGCCCGGTGCCAGCGGGGTGACCTCGCCATGGACGAGGTTGACCGGCTCATGGACATCGAGACCGATGCCATGGCCGGTGCGGTGCGACAGGCCGGGCAGCTTGTAGCCGGGGCCATAGCCGAGCGGCTCGTAGACGGCGCGGACGGCATCATCGACGCGGCCGGCGGGCGTGCCGACGCGCGCTGCCGCCATCGCCGCCTCCTGGCCGAGGCGGACATGATCGAACAGGCGGCGCTGCTTTGCATCGGGGCTGCCGAAGACGAGGGTGCGCGAGATATCGGCATGATAGCCATCGACCGTGCAGCCGCAGTCCATCAGGATGACCGAGCCTTCGCGGACGGCCTGGCGCTCCTTCGAGCCATGGGGAAGCGCGCTGCCTTCGTTGAGCTGGACGCCGCCCGAGGGCGTCTGGCCGCCGAGCCGGGCGGTTTCGGTGGCCATGAGGAGGTAGATGTCGGGGCCCGACATGCCCTTCTCGATCTTTGGCGCCATGGCGCGATAGGCGGCGATGGTGATGTCCGACGCGCGCTGCATCAGCGCGATTTCGGCCGGGGACTTGATCATGCGGCAGGCGTTGACCAGCGCTGCGCCCGAGCGGACACCGACGCCGGGGAGAGCGCGCTGCAGGCCATCGATGGCGAAGTGGCGGACGGTCTCCTCGATCGCGACGGGACGACCGGCCAGTTTGCGCTCGGTGAGCCAGCCCGCGACCAGCGCATGCGGGTTTTCGTCTTCCTGCCAGACGCGGACATCGCCGGGAACGGCGAGCATCTCGCGGATCGATGGCTCCTCGAAGAAGGGGGTGACGACGCAGATCGGCCCCTCGGCGGGGATGAGGGCGGCGGTGAGCCGCTCGCTGCGCCACCAGTTGATGCCGGTGAAATAACGCAGCGTCGAGCCGGCTTCGACAAGGAGCGCGCCGATGCCGGCGTGCTGCATCAGCGACTGCACCTTGGCCATGCGTGCCATGCGCTCGGCGGTGGTGATCGGCTCGGCGTTGGCGATGGGGCTGGAGGCGGGAACATTGCCGATGCCGGCGCGGGCGGGAAGGCTTGCCAGAGCGGCGCCGGCGGCCCCGAAGGCGAGAAGCTGGCGGCGGTCGAATGTGGTCATTAGCGGGCTCCTCGCGGCCTCATTTGCCGAGATCGCGGAGCAGGGTGTCCCAGAACACAAGCTCCTTGTCGAACGACTTGAGCAGCAGCCGCTCGTTGGCGCCGTGCGCGCGTGCATCGAGGACGCGGACCATGGCGAGGCTGCCGGCGCCATAGGTGGGGATGCCCTGGCTGCGGAATTCGCGGCCATCGGTGCCGCCCGAGGACATCGATGGCTCGACGGGCGCGCCCGGATAATTGGCGTGGACGGCGCGAGTGATGGCAGCGAACAGCGGCGGGTTGACCGGCGAAACCGGGCTGGCGGTGCCGGCGGTGTCGAGGGTCACCTTGGCGCCGATCTTCTGGACGGCATCCTGCAGCGACGCCTGCACCGACTCGATGCTGGTGCCGGGGAGGATGCGGCAGTTGACGGTGATCTCGGCGGTCTGCGGCAGTGCGTTGGGGGCGTTGCCGCCCTTCAGCATCGTCGGCACGCAGGTCGTCCACATCAGCGCGCTCTCTTGGTTGCGCTCGGCGATGCTGCGGGCCGCGGTGTCCTGCGGGTTGGCGAGCAGAGCCTTCAGCGCGGTGCCGAATTCGCCGGGGCTGCGCTCGGCGAGACTTTCCACCATCGGGCGGGTGATCTCGTTGAAGGCGGCGGGGAAGCGCAGCGTGCGCACCGCCTGGATGGCCTCGGCGGCATCGAAGATGGCGTTGTCGGGACGCGGGGCCGAGCTGTGGCCGCCGGGGTTGCTGGTGGTGACGAGGAAGGTGGCGAAGGTCTTTTCCGCCGACTGGATGGAGAAGACCGGGTTGGAGCCATCGGCCTCCATCGAGGCGCCGCCGGCATCGGAATTGAGGGCGAATTCGGCACTGGCGACGAGCGGATGCTTCACCAGCGCCTGGGTGGTCTGCATGCCCGTTTCCTCGTCGCCCGAGAAGACGAGGAGGAAATCGCGCGACGGCACCCAGTTCTCGCGCTTGAGGCGGATGAAGGTGGCGAGCAGCGCCGAGACGCCGGCCTTGTTGTCCGAAGCGCCGCGCGCATAAAGATAACCGTCCTTCTCGACCGGCTTGAAGGGATCGGTATCCCAGCTGCCGGGGACGGCGCCGACGACGGGTTGTCGTTCGTGTCGTCGAAGAGCCTGGGCGGGACGTGTGCGCTGGACGGGGAGTGGCGCCGACTGGGCCGGGCTCAGCTGGGGCGGGACGCGCGACCCGGGAGCCAGGGGCGCGGGGGGGCGCGGG
>JBBSPR010000057.1:0-13512 GCA_038258615.1 Sphingomonadales bacterium | reverse complement strand
GGCGCGGGGGCCGAGCAGCAGAGCACCCGAGCCATCGGTTGCCACCGAGAAGGTCCGGCGGAAGCTGGCCAGCACGCCCTCGGGCAGCATCTCGATGGCGATCATCCGGCACAGCAGCCGGGCGCTGCTCTTCCAGCCGCAGCTGACCGGCTGCAGCGTGGCGTTTTCCGCCGCCAGCACGATGCGGGAGACGCCCGTTTCGATATCGGCGACCTTGACCGCAGTGCCGGCGTTGCCCGCCGCGATGAAATACAGCACCTGCTTGCCATCGGGTGAGATGCGCATGTTGGACGCGGCTTCCCGCGTGCCATAGGCAGTGGCGAGCGTCTTGATGTCCGGCGCTGCAAACGCCGGCATGGCAGCCAGAAGGCACGGCAAAGCCGCAAGACCGTAAATACCCCGCATGACGCCCCCTGTTTACTTCAACGCTATATCATTGCGATCAAACAGCACCGGCTTCCACTTTTCAACCGCGAAGAGCACCGCCTGATCATTGTAGTGGGGTGATTTGCGCCTGAGCGTTGCAGCGCCGAACTGGTGGATGCTTTCCGACTGCACCGTGCCGTCCTGCGGCCATTCCACCACCATCATGAAGCCATCACCGTTGAAGCCGACGCGCCGGCCGTCCTTCGCGCCATCATGGGTGCCGTCCTCATCGATGGCACCATAGATGGCGCGCAGCGCATCGGGGCCGCCAAGCAGCGGCAGGTCGACGTCGCCGCGCCGCAGCCGCAGCAGCGACCCCAGCGGCGGATCGAGCCGGCCATAGGTGCCCATGAGCTCATCGACCGTCTCCGCAAGGGCGGTCGCGGCATCGGGCTGCGGCTTGCCGCCGATCGAGGACCCGACGGCGCGCATCAGCACGGCAAAGGCAAAGGCATCGGCGGAGCCGGCTCCATCGAGCGTCCAGTCCCACTTCGCCAGCAGCGCCTGGGCTTCGGCCAGTTTCGGCTTGCCGCTGGTGTCCACCGCCGCCAGCCGCTGCATCCAGAGTCCGGCCCAGCTCGCGCGATCATAGCCTTTGTCGAACTTGATGCGGAGCAGCGCTTCGCGGCTGATCGGGCCGTTGATGGCAGCGAACAGCGACTGGTAGCGCAGTGCCCGGTTGGTCACATAGGTTTCGATGCCCCATTGTGCGGGGAACGCCTTCGGATCGAGCTCGTCGGCAGGGGCGGTCGAGAGGAAGGGCGTGTTGTTGGCGTTGCCCACCCACCCCGCCGGCGGATCGATGACCGCGGGATAGGCGGAATAGGGCTCATAGTCCTTCCAGATCGTGGCGCTGGTGTTGCCTGGGAGAATGCCCTTCCAGTCGAAGCCGGGGGCGCGGCGCGGGAAGCGGGCGTTGTAGATCATCGCCACGCGGCCGGTCGTGTCGGCATAGACGAAATTGGTGCCGGCCACGCCCTGGACTGCCATGGCGGCCTGCCACTCGGCCCAGTTGCGCGCCTTGTTGAGGCGGTAATATTGCTCCATCTGCAGCGGATCGCCCGCCCCTGCCCAGCGCAGCGCGAACCAGCCATTGTCGTTGCGGATGACCGGGCCGTGCTCGGATTGATGAACCGTGCGCGGTACCGGCAGCACCAGCGGCCCCATCTTGACCCGCAGCCAGACGCGGCGCTGCTCCAGTGGCTTCCACACCCCGTCCATCCGGTAGTTTTCGCCCGCCGCATCGACCTCGAGCTTGTAGACATCGATGAGATCGGGCTTGTTGACGGTGTTGCCCCAGCCCAGAAAGCGGTTGTGGCCGAGCAGCGGGAACGGGCTGCCGGGGAACAGCGCGCCGGCGAAATCCCAGCCTTCGTCCGAATGCACCACCAGCTCCCACCAGCTCACCCCGCCCTCCCAGGGCTGGTGCGAATTGATGATGAGGCGCGTGGTGGCATCGTCCGACCGCGATGCCGCCACAGCAAAGGCGTTGGAGCCGCGCGGCGGTGCGGGGTCGGCGGAAATGCCGGACACGGGATCGGGCTGCGGATCGGCATCGCGCGGCACCGGCGTGCCGGCGACGAGCGCGCCCAATGGCCGGTCGAGCCCGATGAAGAAGGGCGAGCGCAGGATGAAGCCGGCGAGAATATCCTCCCCATTGACCGGGAACAGCCCGCGGACGCGCGGTGCGGAGGGGTGCGCCTTGACCCAGGCGTTGAGGCCGCGGGCATAGCCCTCGACCACGGCGCGGGTGGCGGGCGTGAGCGTCGCATAGCCGCGCGCTGCGGCTTCGTTCGGTTGCAGCAGGCCGCGGGCGAAATCGAGCTTGGCACCGTTCTCCCCGGTGATGGCGCCGGCACGGCCGCGAACGGCGGCGACAACCTCCTCGATGTTGGCGAAATCATCCTGGGCATGGGCCTGTGCCACGCCATAGGCGACATCGGCATCGGTCTTGCCGATGATGTGCGGCACGCCGTACCGATCGCGGACGATGCGGACATCGTGCTTGACCGGCGCATCGGGGATGGAGCCCTCGGCGGTGAGGCCATCCCAGCTCATCAGCCCGACAAGCACGGTCGCCACCACTGCGAGCAGGCCGATGAGCCCGCGCATCCACTTCGACATCAATGATCCGCCCCGTTGTTGCTCTGCACGTTTGTTAGTGGCGGATGGGTGTCAAGGGAAGTGGACGAAGTATACAAGATTGACACGAAACGCGGTTTTTTTCGGGCTGTCGGGCGGCGTCGGGTTCATGCCCGCACCATGGCCGAAAATCGCCTTGTAGGACAGCGTCTTGCGATCAGGCGGCGAGTGCTTCGGCCGGGGCTTCGGTGTCGGTGAGGCTGGCGAGGAACTGGTCGCAGGCGTGATCCCAGCTGAAGCGCGCACCAAAGGCGGCGCAATCGGCGCGGTCGGCGGCGAGCGCGGCGTGCATGGCGGCGGCGAGGTCTTCGTCGACCGCGCCCACCGGCCGGCCGGAGAGGGCGCCGGGGACGCCATATCCGATCCAGCCACGGCCATCGGCGCCGAGGATATCGAGCGGGCCGGGCACCGGATAGCCCGCGACGGGGGTGCCGGAGGCCAGTGCCTCGATGATCACCAGCCCGAAGGTATCGGTGCGGCTGGGGAAGGCGAGGACATCGGCGCCGGCATAGGCGCTGGCGAGCGCATCGCCGTGGAGGGCGCCGAGGAAAAGCGCTTGCGGATAGCGCGCTGCCAGTGCCGCGCGGGCGGGGCCATCACCGACGACGACCTTGGTGCCGGTCCAGTCGGCGGCGAGGAATGCCGCGATGTTCTTCTCGACGGCGACGCGGCCAACGTGCAGCGCAATGGGCCGCGCGAGCGATGCGAAGGCCGGGTGGGGAGCCCGGGCCGGGGAGAATTGCAGCAGATCGACACCGCGGGTCCAGGGGCTGGTGTGGGGAAGGCCGTGGCTGGCCAGCTCCTGCGCGAGGCGCGGGGTGGCGACGAGGATGTGCCTGGCGGGACGGTGGAAGCGTTCGAGGACGCGCCACACAAGGGCCGGCGACATGCCGGTGCGCGCTGCCACATAATCGGGAAAGCGGGTGTGGAAGCTGGTGGTAAAGGCGACGCCGTGGGTGGTGCACAGGCTGCGCGCCAGCCAGCCGAGCGGGCCCTCGGTGGCGATATGGACGGCATCGGGGGCGAAATCGGCGATGGTGCGCGCGACGGTGCGCCGCGTGGTGAGCGCCAGGCGGATTTCGCCGTAACCGGGCATGGGGAGCGATCGGAAGCGATCAGGGCTGATGACCTGGACATGATGACCGCGCGCGGTGGCGATATCCATGACCGTGGAGAGGGTGCGCACCACGCCGTTGACTTGCGGCGCCCAGGCATCGGTGACGAGAGTGATGCGCATCAGGCTGTTGCCGGCAGGGCGGCAGCGCGGTGGAGGGCGGCGGCGCGTTTGGCCCAATCGAGGATCTCGATGCGGCCATCGTGATGCTCGACGAGCGCTGTGCAGCTTTCCACCCAATCGCCGTCGTTCATATAGGTGATGCCGTCGAAATCGCGGATTTCGGCGGAGTGGATATGGCCGCAGACGACGCCATCGACCCCGCGCTCGCGGGCGGCGCGGGCCACCGTCTCCTCGAAGCGGCTGATGAAGGAGACGGCGTTCTTGACGCGCTTCTTCACATGGGCGGACATCGACCAATAGGGCAGCCCGAACCGGCGGCGGATGCGGTTGACCCACACATTGGCGCGGAGAAGCAGCGAATAACCGATGTCCCCCAGGAACGCGAGCCAGCGGGCATAGAGGACCACGCCATCGAACTCGTCCCCATGCAGCACGAGGAAGCGGCGGCCATCGAGGGTTTCGTGGATGGCTTCGGGCAGCACTTCGACGCCGCCGAAGGCGAGCTGGGTGAAATCACGCAGGCCTTCGTCGTGGTTGCCGAGAATGTAGATGACGCGGGTGCCCTTGTTGGCGAGCTTGAGGACGCGGCGGACGACATCATTGTGGCGCTGCGGCCAGTACCAGCCGCGCTTGAGGCGCCAGCCGTCGATGATGTCCCCGACCAGATAGAGAGTGTCGGGCTTGATCGAGCAGAGGAAATCATGGAGCAGCTCGGCGTTGCAGCCGGCGGTGCCGAGGTGGGTGTCGGAGATCCAGACGGTGCGGAGCTTGAGCTTGCCGCGCGGGGTGAGTTCCTCCTCCTCCTGCCAGTGGCGCTTGAAGGCGGCGGGGCGGAGCGGCGGCGGGGATGGAAGCGGCGGGGTGTCCCGCAGCAGGGTGTCCAGTCGCTCCAATGGGAGACTTGCCATGCCCTTGGCCCTTCACAGCCTCGATGACGCCCCCTCTACATCTGGTATGTGACAATCAAGCGACGCGCATCATGTCGTTTGCGCGCCTCGTCCGATCCGGCGGCGCTCGATCCACCAGAGCAGGCCGGCGGTGGCGATGAAGGCGAGCCACCAGGGCCAGGCGGGGCCGGGCAAGCTGCGGTCGGCGCTGGCCGCGGCGGCGGGCTGGCTGCGGGCGAGGCGGAGCGTCGCTTCGCGAAGGGCGGTGGCGCGGAGGCCGGGATGGGCCTCGGCGGGGAGGATGCGGAGTGGTGTTTCGATGGCGGGGTCTGACGTGCGGAGGCGGTGCCAGCCGGGGGTGGTGGGCCAATAGCCGGCGCAACCCCGAGCAGCGGCATCGGGATGGAGGCCGATGGCGGTGCCGCCGGGGGTGAGCATCTGTGCGGGGCCGGGGAGGCCGCAGATGGTGACGCGTTCGCCGGCGTATCCCCAGGCGGGAAGGTCCGGCCGGGAGGCGGTGGTGGACCTGGCGACAGCACTGAACATGCTGCTCCAAAGCCCTGCAAAGGCTGTGGACTTGCCGGTGAGGACGAGGGTGTAGCTGTCGAGCACCGGCCAGAGCCCGATGCGACCGCGGCCGTAGCTGCGCCACGCGGCGACGGGCTTGCCGGCGGTGTCCCGCAGGAATGCGATGCTGTCGGGGCCGAGCGGGGCGAGCGGCAGGGACTGTATGGTGGTGCCGCCGGGGAGGCGGGTGTCGCGGGGGGTGTCCCCGGTCGCCAGACGGAGGCCGAGGGTGCTCCAGGCGGATCGGACGGGGGCGGGGACGGGGCCGCTGGTGCGCAGGACGAGGCCCATGCCGCTGCGGACTGCGGACAACACGGCAGCGCGGGCGCTTGCCGAGAGGCCGGCCCAGCTCCGCTCGTCGAGGACCAGCACGTCTAGGCGGGCGAGCGATGTGGCGGTGATGGCGAGCGGCGCGTCCCCCATGGTGATGCCGGCGCCGAGTTGCACGTCGCTGCCGAAATCGAGGCCGGCGTCGGCGGCCCAGCGGGCGAGATATTTGAGCTCGGGGCCGGGGGCGCCGGCGCGGACCCAGAGGCGCGGCGGGGGGGTGTCGAGGGTCGTGACGGGGATGTTTGCGGTATGTGCAGCGGCGCCAGCGGGGTTGCGCAGCACCAGTTTCCAGTCGGCGGCCCCGGCGGCGCGTGTGCGGCCGGTGAGGGCGAAGCTGCCGTCCGCGCCAAGCTCGGCGAGGGCTGCGCGTGTGCCGGCGGGATCGAGCAGTTCGGCGCTGCCGCCGTCCATGCCGGTGGCGGCGCCGGTCACCTGCACGAGCCCCCCTGCCCCGACCGGCGGCGGCGGATCGAGGCGGACGAGGCCGGTGGGAGGCGGTGGCGGGGCGAACTGGACCGACACGGTGCGGGCGATGGCCTGGTCACGGGATTCCAGCCCCTCCCCCACCACGCGGACGGTGGTTGCCGGGCGCTGGCGAAGCGCGGTGGCGAGATCGGGGGCAAGGGTGCCGCCGGCGCTGGCCGGCGCTTCGGGGAGGCGGATGTCGTAGCTGCCCGGGGGCGCGCCGCGTGTGGCCACGACCAGCGTGCCGCCGGGGACGGTGATGGCGGGGGGGTGGAGCGCGAACCAGAGCAGCGTTGCGGCGAGCGGTTGCAGCGCCAGCAGCGCCCAGAAGCGGGCGGTGCGCGGCCGAGCGGCCTGCCAGCGCCAGAGGCGGAGCCAGCCGAGCAGCACGGCGAGGATGAGGATGGCGCCGGTGGCGAGCGTCATCGGGTGGCCAGCGCGTCGAGGTAGCGGCGGCCCTCCGTGCTACCGGCACTGCGGCGAAGGACGGCGGCGGGGGGCGTGGCGATGGCGTCCCAAAGGGTCCCGCGCAGCGTGTTGCGGCAGGGGGCGCAGGCGGGATCGGAGCGCACGGCGTCGATGGCGGCGACGACCGAGAGCTTGTCGGGCACTTCGGCCTGCGCCAGCCAGCGTTCGAGCCGCTGGAGATCGGCTTCGCTCGGACTCGCGGTGGCGAGGCTGGCGAACAGGGCGGCGGGCACTGCGTCGGGATAATCTTCGCCATCGAGCGACCGGCGGGCGGGGGCAATGCCTTCGCGCTTGCCGGTGAGGCGGCGCGCCATGTCGATGGGAGGCAGGTTGGTGCCGGTGCGCTGCAGGAAGATGCGCGTGGCCTGCTGCACATCCTTGATGAAGTTGAGGGCGGCATAGGCTTGCGGGAGGGCAGCGGCGGGCTCGGCCTGGCGGAGCGAGCGTTCGGCCTGCCACATGGCGTCGAGCGCCTTGCCGAGCGTGGCGCGGGTTTCCGGATCGAACAGCGTGGCGGTTTCGGAGTCGGTATGGGCGTGGCCATAAGCGGCGAAGGTCCCATCGTCGGACCCGAACACCGGTGGCGCGCGGTCGGTCGCGCCATGATTGTGGCCGTCATAGGCGTCATGGCCTTCGGGCAGCACCAGCTTGGGCGCCGGCTTGTCGGTTGGCGTTACCTTGTCGGGGGCGCCGCCGTCGCTGGTGAGCAGGTCCGCCATTGTCGGCGCCTTGGGTTGGCCTTCCGACTCCTCGCCGAGGAACTGGCCGTAGCGCAGGCGCAGGATGCGCTGGTCGGCACCGATGTTGTTGGCGCGCGCGGCGAAGGTCGCGGCGGGCAGTCGGCGGCGCTCCTTGAGCAGTGCCTCGATGTCGATGATGATCTGGCGCTGGCTGCGGAAATAGGCCGGCATCACGCGCTGCACCATGCCCTCGAGCCCGGCGGCCTCGACCGCTTTTTCGGTCGGCACGCGCAGGATGAGGCTGGGGCTTTGCGCGGTCTGTGCGGTGCCGGGCCTGTTGTCGGCGACGCTGAGCTGCGCCACCAGTTCGCCGCCGGGGGTGAGGCCGAGCGCGTTCAGATCGAGCGACACGCTGAAGCGGCGTGCCTTGGCGGAGCCGGTGCCGGAGAGGACCATGGCGGATTCGCGGAAGCGGACATTTTCGCCGGACCCTGCGGCGCGGATGAGGCGCAGGCGGGCGGTGGCGCGAACGCCATGATCGTCACGCGCTTCGAAGCTGAGCGCCCAGCGCGATTGGCCGGGCGTGGCGGTGGTGAGGGTGGTTGCGGGGGCGAGGACGCGGACGACCGGCCGGGCATCGGCGATGGCATCGAGGCGGTGGAGCGGGCCTTGCTTCGCTTCGCCCGTCGCCACCACGCGGTAGAGTGAGGAGCGATCGAGCCGGGCGGTGGCGATATGGTCTTCGCCCTGTTGTGCGAGCGGCACGCGGCGTCCGTCGAGGAACACCAGCGCGGCGGATTCGGGGGTGGGGGCGAAGCGGAGGCGCCATGTCAGCGTGCTGCCGACCGGGGCCTTGGCGGACAGGTTTTCGGCGTTGCGCGCGGGCAGGCCGGTGTAGGCGGGCGGCGTGATGCGGAGCGAGCGGGCGACGAGCAAAGGCGGCGGCTGGTCGGCCTCACCTCGGATCAATGCTTCGACTTCGGCCGAGCCTCCGCGCGGCCAGAGGATGGCGGCGGCGGTGACGGCGACGGCGAGCGCCCAGAGGATGGCAAGGCGCTTTGGCTGCCAATCGGGTTGGGCGGCGATTGCGGGGCCGGTTTGGAGGCGAGCGATCAGGCGGTCGCGTTGGAGGCGTTGCAGCAGGCCGAGGCTGGCGGGATCGGCCAGGAGCAGGTCGGCGCTGTCCTCGATATCGGCGCGCTCGGCATCGAGGCGGCGGAGCAGCCAGCGCTGGTCGTAGTGCGCTGACGCGCGGGCGGCGAGGAAGGCGGTGGCGGCGAGGCCAAGGGCAGCGACGGCTGCGGCGGGGACGGGGCCGGCGAGCCGCCATGCGATGGCGGCGGCGGCGAGGACGAGCGGCAGGGCGGCGGCGGCGGTCTGGGCGCGCACGCGCCAGACGATGGGGCGCAGCCAGGCGGCGAAATCGGGGGCGACGCTCATGGCAAACCCACGCGGCGACGGCGGGTGGCGAGCCAGCGTTCGATGAGCCAGCCCAGCGCGATGGCGAGGCCGAGCCAGCCGGAGAGATCGAGGCCGGGGAGGATGGGAGCGGGGCCGCCGGGCCGCGGCTGCCAGCCTTGAGTGCTGACGCGCGCCGGTTCGGGCGACGGTTGCAGCAGGGCGGCAAGGGCTTGCGGAAAGTCGGGCTCGACCAGCGCCGGGAGTGCGGCGGGGGTGAGCGGGCGGACGAAGCGGATGAGCGTGCCGCGGCCGAGCGCGCTGGCGGTGGCGACCGGGCCCTGGGCATCGCGCCAGATGGCGGTGCCGGGCGGGATTTGCGCATCCTCCATGACGATGGCGGTGCCGCCGGCTGCGACCCAGCGTGTGACGGGATCGGGGGGCGGGCCGGGGGCGAGCCAGAGGAGGATGCTGGTTTGGGGGGGCATCGGGGCGGTGGGGGGCTGGAGGTCGAAACCGGCGCCGAGACCGGTGGCGGCGGCGCGGAACCAGCGGAGGTTGGGGTTTTCGGCGGTGGCGCGCGCGGCGAAGGTGAGGGTGTTTGCGGCGGGGGCGGGACCCCCACCCTGCCGCTGCGCGGCTGTCCCTCCCCGCAAGGGGGAGGGAGTTTGGGGGTCTGTCTCGAGGATGCGGATTCGGGCTGGGCGGGAGAGTTTGGGGAGTTCGGCGTCGACGCCTTGCAGGACTTCGGGGGCGAGGATGGTGAGGGCCACGTCTGCCGCGAGCGTTGAATCGAGCTCGCGGAGCAGGCTGGCGGTGGGGCCGGGTTGGGGGGCGGTCTCGCCGAATTCGGGGAAGCCGGGGGTGAGCCAGATAGCGCGGGCATCGCCGGCCGAGGCGAGGGCGGCGCGGGCTTCGACGCGGTCGGCGCCGGGGACAACCGCCAGCACCGGGCGGCGGTCGGTCCAGCCGCTCCAGATCGGCTGGGCGAGGAGGAGGGCCAGCAGCACGATGAGCAGCAGCCGCAGCAGCAGCAGCGGCACTTCATCGAAGCGGATCTGCGCGCGCGGGCGTGGGGCGGCGCGGAGCCAGCGGAGGGCGGCAAAGTCGATGATGTCGGCATCGCTGCGGCGCGCGAGATGGATCGCCAGCGGCAGCGCCACGGCCAGCAGGCCCAGCAGTCCTAGGGGGAAGAGGAAGGCCGGCATCAGCTGTATTCGTCGGCGTGGCCGCTGCCGAACAGGCGGCGGAGTGGCACGTCGAGCGCTTCGTCGAGGACCAGCCGGGCGTGGCGGATGCCGTCATGCTCCAGCCGCGCGGCGAGTTCGGCTTGTGCTGCGGCAAAGCGGCTGAGGAACTCGTCGCGGAGCACCTTGCCGTCGCCGAGCAGCTCTTCGCCGGTCTCGGGATCGCGGAAGCGATGGCCTTGCGCGAAGGGGAAATCGCGCTCCTCGACGCTGAGGATCTGGATGGCCAGCACTTCGCGGCCTGCTGCTGCCAGCCTTTCGGCAAGGGTGACGGTGCCCTCGTCGAAGAAGTCCGACAGTAGTACGACGAGATCGCTGGGGCCGACACGGTCCCACAGCGGCCCCAATTGGGCGAGTGCGGGGAAGCCGCCGCGAGGCTCGACCGTGCGCAGCGCCAGCGCCAGCCGATCGCGCTGGCGAACGCCATCGGCGGCGTCGATGACATTCAGCCCGGCGTCCGAAAGCACGACGAGGCCGAAGCGATCGCCCTGGTTCATGGCAAGCTGGCCGAGACAGGCGGCGAGGCCCATGGCAGCATCGAGGCGGCTGCGGCTCGGTTGCACCCGGTCGGCCTGGCCCATCGAGGCCGAGGCATCGAGCAGGATCCAGAGCCGCAGCGGACTTTCGCGTTCGGATTCGCGGACGAAGAACTTGCCCGACCGGGCGTAGAGCTTCCAGTCGATCATCCGCGGTTCGTCGCCGCGTTCATAGCCGCGATACTGCGCGAATTCGAGGCCGGCACCGCGCGCGCGGCTGTGGTGGAGGCCGAGGCCCTGCAGATCGGCGGCGCGGCGCGCGGTGAGGCGCAGCGTGCGCAGCCGGCCGCGCACGTCGGCCGGGATGAGGTCCGGCCCCACGCCTCTCAGCCGGGGAACGGCACGGCGCGCAGCAGGGCCGCGACCACATCGTCGGCGGTGCGGCCCTCGGCCTCGGCCGCGAAGCTCAAGAGCAGGCGGTGGCGCATGACCGGGGCGGCGAGCGCCATCACGTCCTCGCGGGTGGCGGCGAGGCGGCCTTGCAGCAGGGCGCGGGCCTTGGCGGTGAGCACAAGCGCCTGGCCGGCGCGCGGGCCGGCACCCCAGCGGACGTATTTGGCGATGGTTTCGGGGGCGTTTTCGGCCGGGCGGCTGGCGCGGACGAGGCGGGTGATCCAGAGCAGCAGATCTTCGCTCAGATGCACTTCGCGGACGAGGCGTTGGAGTGCGAGCACATCGGCCTCCCCCATCACGGCGGGCACGACGCCGGGCTTGCCGCCGGTGGTGGCGGCGAGAATGTCATGCTCTTCGGCCTCGGACGGATAATCGACGCGGATGAGCAGCAGGAAGCGATCGAGCTGGGCTTCGGGGAGCGGATAGGTGCCCGCCTGTTCGAGCGGGTTTTGCGTTGCCAGCACGAAGAACGGTTTTGGCAGCACATGGGTGACACCGCCGTAGCTGACGGTCTTTTCCTGCATCGCTTCGAGGAGTGCGGCCTGGGTTTTCGGCGGGGTGCGGTTGAGCTCGTCGGCGAGGAGCAGGTTGGTGAACACCGGGCCGGGCTGGAAGCGGAAATGGCGCTTGCCGGTGCCATGATCTTCTTCGAGCAGCTCGGTGCCGAGAATGTCCGACGGCATGAGATCGGGGGTGAACTGGACGCGGCGGAACTCGAGCTTGAGCGCTTCGCCGAGGCTCTTCACCAGCAGCGTCTTGCCCAGCCCCGGAACGCCTTGGAGCAGGCAATGGCCGCCGGCGAACAGGCCGATGAGCAGCTGCTCGACGACCTCGGTCTGGCCGACGATGGCCTGGCCGACGGCGGCGCGCAGGCCGCCGAGCTTGTCGAGCAGTGCTGCTACGGAGGCTTCGTCGGTGATTTCAGTCATTGGGGCTCCGGTTCAGGCCGAAAGGGCGTAGAGGATGATGTTGACGGCGAATTTGGTATTGTCTTCGGCGAGGAAGCGCTTGTTGCGCCAGTCGTAATCCCACTCGCAGCCATAATCCTTGTTGCTGTAGAGGACGCCGAGGCGGCCATTGATTTCGATGCCCTTGAGGTAGTCGTGGATGAGGTCATCGCCCCAGCCGTTGAGCTCGAAGCTGGTGGCGGGCGGGCCCTCGAACTTGAAGAAGCTCGCATAGACGGGGTGGGTGTTGGGCAGCTTCTTCATCGCGCTGCTGCCGAAGATCTTCGCCATCTCGGCTTCGAAGGACTTGGCGAACAGGCCGTCGATATCGTGGTTGCAATCATCGACAAAGACGAAGCCGCCGTTTTCGACATAGCGTTTGAAGTTGGCGCGCTCGGCGGTGTCGAACTCGACGAGGCGGTGGCCGGCGAGGTAGCAGAAGGGGGCGCGCAGCATCGCCGGGTCCGACAGGGCGACGACATGCTCCTTGGGGTCGACGCGCAGGCTGGTGTAATCGACGAGGGAGGTGAGGATGTTGTTCGGCATCCGCTGGTCGACGTCCCAATCCCCGCTGTTGTACTTCAGCCGGGTGAACCAGAAGTCGTAGGCCGCGGCGCGGGCCGGGATGGCGGTGGCTGCCATGGCGCCCGCCAGCAGTCGCAGGAAGCTCTTGCGGCTGATGGCGGGCTGCACGATCAGACGGCGTCCGACAGCGAGGTGAAGGTGAAGTCCCGCAGCTTCATCGGCGGGATCATCATCACCAGCGAGCTTTCGTCGCTGGCGACGCGCACCGGGCGGCCGAGCTCATCGATGTTGTTGAGCATGATGACCGGGCTCTCGTTGAAGCGGAAGTTCTTGAGCGGATATTTGATCTCGCCATTCTCGATGTAGAAGGTGCCGTCGCGGGTGAGGCCGGTGAGCAGCACCGTCTGCGGATCGACCATGCGGATGTACCAGGTGCGGGTCACGAGGATGCCGCGCTCGGTGGAGCGGACGAGATCGGCGGTGGACTTGGTGCCGCCCATCATCAGCAGGTTGCCGGGCTGGCCGACCGCGGTCTTGCCGGTCTTTTGTGCCCAGAAGCGCGAATAGTTGAGGTTGGCGATCTTGCCGTCCTGCACCAGCGGTTGGGCGGCGCGGGCGAGGCCGGTGTTGTCCCAGGGCATGACCGCAGCTTCGGGGTTCCAGGGGTCGTTGATCATCGTCACGCGCGGATCATAGACCTGCTCGCCGAGCTTGTTGCCGCCGCCCTTTTTCGAAAGGAAGCTGCGGCCCTCATCGGCCTGGCGGGCATCGAAGAAGCGGATCATGAAGCTGATCAGACCGGCGGCGGCGGCAGGCTCGAGGATGACGGTATATTTGCCGGGCTCGAGCGCGCGGGCCTCGGCCGAAGCGGCGGCCTTGCGCATCGCGACGCGGACTTCGGTGTCCGCATTCAGCTGGGTGATGTCCTGCACGTCCTTGCCGACCCAGCCCGAGCCGCGGCCGTCTTCGGTGCGCACGGTGCAGGTGTAGTTGGCGCGGGTGGCGGTCTGGTAGCCATAGTTGCCGTTGCTGTTGGCGGTGGCCGTGAAGTTGCTGGTGTCGCTGAGGAAGCCGGCGGCGATCAGCTTTTCGGCCTTGCACGCCGCGATCGACTTGGCGGCGACATCGGCACGCAGATCGGGGGTGATGGCGGCGGTGGCAGCGTCGAAGGTGGGGCTGGCGCTTGGGACGACGTCGTACCAAGGTAGCCGGACCGGAAGGGGCGGCTGGATCACCTCCGTTCTAAGGAGCATGGCCCCGTGTG
>JBBSPR010000056.1:0-14173 GCA_038258615.1 Sphingomonadales bacterium | reverse complement strand
GAGATCCGCATCCTTGGATCGAAAACTGCGCTCGAGCACGCCGTCCTGGACGATCGTGTCGCTGCTGGGCGAGTGCCCAGTTTTGACCGAGAGTGGTGCCCAGAAGAGGACTCGAACCTCCACGCCCTTACGAGCGCCAGCACCTGAAGCTGGTGCGTCTACCAATTCCGCCATCTGGGCACGGGGTAGGCGGTGGCAGTTATGGGGGGGCGGGCGGCTTGTCAAATGGAATCGGCGACGCCCTGCGCCAATACGCAGCGGGACAAGGAACGGGACACGCGGCAATGCCCGCGCTATGGCGTCGCCATGATCGACAAAAGCCACGCACTCGGGGCCGGCAGCCTCGTCACCGTCGTCGGCGGCTCGGGGTTTCTCGGCCGCTACATCGTCCAGCGTCTCGCCGAGACCGAAGCGCGCATCCGGGTCGCCGTGCGCAATCCCGAGCGCGCGGGATTTTTGCGGCCACTGGGCGGGCTGGGGCAGATCGCGGTGGTGAAGGCCGATGTCAGCACCGGCCACGGACTGGCCGCCGCCTTCGAGGGGGCGACGGCGGGGATCAACCTCGTCGGCATTCTCGATGAGCGTGGTGGCCAGCGCTTCGATGCGGTGCAGGCGCAGGGTGCCGCGCGCGCGGCACAGGCGGCCGCTGCTGCGGGCGTTTCGGCGTATGTCCAGATGTCCGCGATCGGTGCCGATGCTGCATCGCCAGTGCCCTATGCCCGTACCAAGGCCGAGGGCGAGGCCGCCGTGCTGCAGGCATTGCCCTTCGCCACCATCCTGCGGCCGAGCCTGGTGGTGGGGCCGGAAGACCAGTTCCTCAACCGCTTCGCCGCCATGGCCGTCATCGCGCCGGTGCTGCCGGTGGTGAGCGGCGGCTCGAAGTTCCAGCCGGTCTATGTGCTCGATGTGGCGGCTGCCGCGGTCACGGCGCTGCAATCGGCCGGCGCGCGCGGGCGCACCTATGCGCTCGGCGGGCCGGATGTGATGACCTTCCGGGCGATCATGGCGATGATCAACCGCGAAACGCAGCGCAAGCGATCCCTGCTCGATCTGCCTGACAGCCTGGCCCGGCTCATGGGCAAGATGGGTGATGTTCTGCCCTTCGTGCCGATGACATCGGACCAGTTTGCCATGCTGCAGAAGGACAATGTGGTGGCACCCGGTGAAGCCGGGCTGGCGGAGCTGGGCATTGCACCGACGCCGATGTCCGCCTTCGTGCCCGCCATGCTGGCGCGCTACCGGCCGAGCGGGCGGTTTGCCAAGGCCACGCCAGTCGCCTAAGCGGCTGGCGCATGGAACAGAGCCTCTTCGACATCATCCTGCTCGGAATCATCGAAGGGTTGACCGAGTTTCTGCCGGTCTCCTCGACAGGGCACCTGATCCTCGCCTCCGAGCTGCTCGGCTTCAAGGGCGAGGCGGAGCTGGCGTTCAAGATCGCCATCCAGCTCGGCGCCATCCTGGCCGTGCTCGTGGCGTATCGCGCGCGCTTCTCCAGCGTCATCGTCGGGCTGTATCGGCGCGAAGCCGGCGCCATCGCCTTCACGCGCAACATATTCCTCGGCTTCGTGCCGGCGCTGCTCGTCGGCGCGCTCGCCTATGAAGCCATCCGCCGGCTGATTGAATCACCCATGACCGTGGCGGTGGCGCTCATCGTCGGCGGCGTGGCCATCCTTCTGATCGAGCAGCGTCTGTACCGGGTGCGCTTCAACAGCGTGGAGGCGCTCACCGGGCGCACGGCCTTCATGGTTGGCGTCGGGCAATGCGTGGCAATGATCCCCGGCGTGTCGCGCTCGGGCGCCACCATCATGTTCGGGCTGGTCGCCGGCCTCGAGCGGCGGACGGCGGCCGAATACAGCTTCTTCCTCGCGGTGCCGACGATGGTGGCGGCGACTGTCTATGCGCTCTGGAAAGGCCGGGATGCGCTCGCACTTGGTGATCTGTCCGCCATCGCCATCGGCTTCACGGTGGCGTTCGTGGTGGCGCTGGCGGTGGTCAAGGCGTTTGTCACGGTGATCGGTCGCTACGGCTTTGCGCCCTTTGCCTGGTACCGAATCGTGCTTGGCAGCGTGGCACTGGCTTGGCTTCTGCTGCAGTAGGTCCGATACGGTCATTTTATGCGAAAGAATGGCGCGCGGTCCGAGTGAATCGACGAATTTAAGGGCAGCAGTGCTGTCCTATCATGCGCTTTCTGCGTGACTCATGCCGAGGGAACCATTATGCGCCCGCCAAAAGGGGAGCCGCAAATGGCCAAGTCACCGATGCTCAAGTTCATCGATCGCCCGCAGGCGCAGCCCTCGAAGCGCGCCGCAGAGGTGCGTGCCGAGGATTTCCTGGAGATCTCGCGCCCCTATATCCTCGCCAAGGCCGAGGAGCAGGCGAGCCGCTGTTCCCAGTGCGGCGTGCCCTTCTGCCAGGTGCACTGTCCCTTGCAGAACAATATCCCCGATTGGCTCAAGCTCACCGCCGAAGGCCGGCTGGAAGAGGCCTATGAGCTGTCCGCCAGCACATCGACCATGCCCGAGATCTGCGGCCGCATCTGCCCGCAGGACCGGCTGTGCGAGGGCAATTGCGTCATCGAGAAGGATTTCGGCGCGGTCACCATCGGGGCGGTGGAGAAGTTCATCACCGACACCGCCTGGGAGATGGGCTGGGTGAAGCCGATTCAGCCGGTGGCGGACCGTTCGGACCAGTCGGTCGGCATCATCGGTGCCGGCCCGGCCGGGCTCACCGCCGCCGAGCTGCTGCGGGTGAAGGGTTACACCGTGCATGTCTATGACCGCCACGACCGCGCCGGCGGCCTGCTCACCTATGGCATCCCCGGCTTCAAGCTCGAAAAGCCGGTGGTGATGCGCCGCGTCCAGCGGCTGGTCGATGCCGGCGTGGTCTTCCATTCCGGTTTCGAGGTCGGGCGCAATGCGACCCTTGCCGAACTGCGCGCGAAGCACGGCGCCATCCTCATCGCCACCGGCGTCTACAAGGCGCGCGCCATCGAGGTGCCGGGCGCCGATGGCGCGCAGACGCTCGAGGCGCTCGATTATCTCATTGCCTCCAACCGCGCCGGATTCGGCGATGCCGTGCCCGATGCGCAGCACTTCGATGCCAATGGCAAGCATGTCGTGGTGATCGGCGGCGGCGACACGGCGATGGATTGCGTGCGCACCGCCGTCCGCCAGGGCGCTGCCAGCGTGAAATGCCTGTACCGGCGCGACCGGTCGAACATGCCCGG
Source organism: Sphingomonadales bacterium (assembly GCA_038258615.1). Taxonomy (GTDB): domain Bacteria; phylum Pseudomonadota; class Alphaproteobacteria; order Sphingomonadales; family Sphingomonadaceae; genus Sandarakinorhabdus. The sequence goes on along the minus strand of JBBSPR010000056.1, from coordinate 10,947 downwards.
CTCGGCACGCGAAGTGATGAACGCCGAGGAGGAGGGCGTCGAGTTCGTCTGGCTCGCCGCTCCCGCCGAGATCCGGCCGGGCAGCGTCGTGGCGCAGCGGATGCGCCTCGGCCAGGCCGGGGCCGATGGCCGCCGCGCGCCGGAAGCCGAGCCGGGTGCCGATTTCGAGACGCGCGCCGACATGGTCATCAAGGCGCTCGGCTTCGACGCCGAGGACCTGCCGGGCGCGTTCGGCGCGCCCGAGCTCTCGGTCACCCGCTGGGGCACGGTGCGGGTCGATCACAAGACGATGATGACCGCGATTCCCGGCGTGTTCGCCGCAGGGGACATCGTGCGAGGTGCCAGCCTTGTGGTATGGGCGGTGCGCGATGGGCGCGATGTCGCCCCGCAGATGCACCGCTGGCTGCGCGAAGCCGCTGGCCAGCAGAACCGAAAGGCCGCCTGATGCGCTTGCTCCTCCTCGCCCTTCCCGTCGTCACCAGCCAGCCGGCGCTTGCCCAGTCGGCAGCGCCCTCGGCGGCGGCGGTCACCGCCGCCACCGCAATGGTGGAGGCGATCGCGCCCGCCACCGCCGACAAGGCGGCCCTCGACCAGCAGATCGCCGCTGTCCGCCGCGGCGCGCTCATTGCCCAGCTCATCGGCAACAATCCGCAGGTCCAGGCCGAAGCCCAGCGCAACCAGGCCGGGGTCCAGGCGATGCTCGGCCGTGCCGGTGCCATCCAGGCCGATGCGCTCGCCCCGGTGTTCACCCGGCGGCAGGCGGCAGTGCGCGCCGCCACCATCCAGGCCTATGCGACACAGTTCACGATTCCCGAGCTGACCGCGATCACCAGTTTCTACCGCTCCGCGCCCGGCGCGAAGTTGCGCAGCACCCAGCCGCAGCTCGTCCAGCAGGTGGCGCAACAGGTGCAGACGCAATTCGCGCCGCAGGTGCAGGCGGCACAGCAGGGCATCGTCCCCCGCATCGAGGCCGAGATCAAGACGGTGTTCCCGAACCTCGTCGGCGCACCACCCGCCGCGCCCGCACCCGCCGCGCCCGCACCCTCCGCACCGCCGCGTCGCTGACGCACGACCAACAGGACAGCCCATGAGCACTGAAGCCGCCCGCAAGCTGCTTGCCGAAACCGGCATGTATCGCCCCGATTTCGAGGGTGATGCCTGTGGCGTGGGGCTGATCGCCGCCACCGACGGCAAGGCCTCGCGCCGCGTCGTCGAGGCCGGCATCGAGGCCTTGAAGGCGGTGTGGCACCGCGGTGCGGTCGATGCCGATGGCAAGACCGGCGATGGTGCGGGCATCCATGTCGAACTGCCGGTGGACTTCTTCCAGCAGCATATCGAGCGTGCCGGCCAGCAGCGCAAACCCAACCTGCTCGCCGTCGGCCAGGTCTTCCTGCCGCGCACCGACCTTGCCGCACAGGAGACGTGCCGCACCATCGTCGAATCCGAGATCATCGGTTTCGGCTACAAGGTCTATGGCTGGCGGCAGGTGCCGGTCGATGTCAGCGTGATCGGGGACAAGGCGATGCAGTCCCGCCCCGAAATCGAGCAGATCATGATCGCCGGGCCGCTGCCATCGGGCCGCGCCGCGATGGAGGCGTTCGAGAAGGATCTCTATCTCATCCGCCGCCGCATCGAAAAGCGGGTCATCGAAGCGCAGATCCAGGGCTTCTACATCTGCTCGCTCTCGGCGCGGTCGATCATCTACAAGGGGCTGTTCCTCGCCGAGGAGCTTTCGGTCTTCTACCCCGACCTGATGGACGCGCGCTTCGTCAGCCGCTTTGCCATCTATCACCAGCGCTACAGCACCAACACCTTCCCGCAATGGTGGCTGGCGCAGCCGTTCCGCTGCCTCGCGCACAACGGCGAGATCAACACCGTGCGCGGCAACACCAACTGGATGAAAAGCCACGAGATCAAGATGGCCGCCACCGCCTTCGGCGAGCATTCGGAGGACATCAAGCCGCTCATCCCCGCCGGCGCCTCCGACACCGCCGCCCTCGATGCCGTGTTCGAGGCGTTCGTCCGCTCCGGCCGCGATGCCCCCACCGCCAAGCTCACCCTCATCCCCGAGGCCTGGCAGAAGGACGACCGGATGCCGGCAGCGCACCGGGCCATGTACGCATTCTTCGCCAGCATCATGGAGCCGTGGGACGGCCCGGCCGCACTCGCCATGACCGATGGCCGCTGGGTGGTGGCGGGGCTCGATCGCAACGCGCTGCGCCCCATGCGCTATTGCCTCACCCACGACGGCCTGCTCGTCACCGGCTCGGAAGCCGGGATGGTCGTGCTTCCCGAAATCGACATCGTGCAGAAGGGGGCGCTCGGCCCCGGCCAGATGATCGCCATCGATCTCGATGGCGACGAGAATGTCGAGGGGGGCGGCGCCCCCACCTTCTACACCGATCGCGCGATCAAGGATCGCATCGCCGCGGCGCGCGACTATGCCGCCAAGGTGGCGGATTTCACCAGCTTCGAGGATCTGCCCGGCCATGACGTGCCGGAACCCGGCCTGCCATGGGACCGTGCCGAGCTGCGCCGCCGCCAGGTGGCGGCCGGGCAGACGATGGAGGACATGGAGCTACTGCTGGCGCCGATGGTCGAGGATGCCAAGGAGGCGATCGGCAGCATGGGCGACGATGCCCCGCTGGCGGTGATCTCGGAAAGCCCGCGCAATCTCAGCCACTTCTTCCGCCAGAATTTCAGCCAGGTCACCAACCCGCCGATCGACTCACTTCGCGAAACCCGGGTGATGGCGCTGAAGACGCGCTTCTCCAACCTCGGCAACATCCTCGATGGCAAGGCGCAGCAATCGGGCGTGATGGTGATGGAAAGCCCGGCGCTCACCTCCAAGGGCTGGGCGCTGCTGAAGGCGCATTTCGGCGCGCAGGTCGCCGAGATCGATTGCACCTTCGATGTGACCAGCGGCGCCGCCGGGCTGCGCGCCGCCATCGTGCAGGTGCGCCAGGCCGCCGAGCTCGCCGTGCGCTCGGGCAAGAGCCAGATCTTCCTGTCGGACGAAGCGCAATCGGCCTCGCGCGCCGCCATCCCCATGATCCTCGCCACCGCCGGCGTTCACACGCATCTGGTGCGCAAGGGGCTGCGCACCTTCGCGTCGATCAACGTCCGCGCCTGCGAAGCACTCGACACCCATTATTTCGCGGTGCTGATCGGGGTGGGCGCCACCACGGTCAACGCCTATCTCGCCGAGGCCGCCATTGCCGAGCGGCACGGCCGCGGGCTGTTCGGGCAGCTCAGCCTTGCCGATTGCATCGCGCGCTACCGCAAGGCAATCGATGACGGCCTGCTCAAGATCATGGCCAAGATGGGCATTGCCGTCATCTCCGCCTATCGCGGCGGCTATAATTTCGAGGCGGTCGGCCTCAGCCGCGCGCTTGTGCAGGACTTCTTCCCCGGCATGCCGTCCAAAATCTCCGGCGAAGGCTTTGAATCGCTGTTCATCAACAGCCAGATGCGCCACGAACGCGCCTTCGACGAGGATGTGATCGCCCTGCCGATCGGCGGACTCTACCGCTACCGTGCCAATGGCGAAGCCCATGCCTATGAAGCCGGGCTCATCCACCTGCTCCAGCACGCGGTGGGGGCGGACAGCTATTCGGACTACAAGAAGTTCAGCCGCAAGGTCGCCGAGCTGCCGCCGATCGCACTCCGCGATCTGCTGGATTTCGTGCCCGAAACCGTGGCCGTGCCGATCGAACAGGTCGAATCGATCACCGAAATCCGCAAGCGCTTCGTCACCCCGGGCATGAGCCTCGGCGCGCTCAGCCCGGAGGCGCACGAGACGCTGGCCATCGCCATGAACCGCATCGGCGCCAAGTCGGTGAGCGGCGAAGGCGGCGAGGACCGGTCGCGCTACACGCCCTATGCCAATGGCGACAACGCCAATTCGCCGATCAAGCAGATCGCCTCGGGCCGCTTCGGCGTGACCAGCGAATATCTGCTGGCGTGCGAGGAGATCGAGATCAAGGTCGCCCAAGGTGCCAAGCCCGGCGAGGGCGGCCAGCTCCCCGGCTTCAAGGTGACCGACCTCATCGCCCGCCTGCGCCATTCGACCCCCGGCGTCACCCTCATCTCGCCGCCGCCGCACCACGACATCTATTCGATCGAGGATCTGGCGCAGCTCATCTACGACCTGAAGCAGGCCAATCCGCGCGCCCGCGTCTGCGTCAAGCTCGTCAGCCAGGCCGGCATCGGCACGGTGGCAGCAGGTGTGGCCAAGGCGCATGCCGATGCCATTCTCGTCTCGGGCAATGTCGGCGGCACCGGCGCCTCGCCGCAGACCAGCATCAAATATGCCGGCACGCCGTGGGAAATGGGCCTCTCCGAGGTCAACCAGGTGCTCACCCTCAATGGCCTGCGCCACCGGGTGAAGCTGCGCACCGATGGCGGGCTCAAGACCGGGCGCGACATCGTCATCGCCGCCATTCTCGGCGCCGAGGAATTCGGCATCGGCACGCTGGGGCTGGTGGCGATGGGCTGCATCATGGTGCGCCAATGCCACTCCAACACCTGCCCCGTCGGTGTCTGCACGCAGGACGATGCGCTGCGCGCCAAGTTCACCGGCAGCCCCGAGAAGGTCATCAACCTGATGAGCTTCATTGCCGAGGAAGTGCGCGAAATCCTGGCGAAGCTCGGCGTCCGCTCATTGGACGAAGTGATCGGCCGCACCGAGCTGCTGCGCCAGGTCAGCCGCGGCGCCGAGCATCTCGACGATCTCGACCTGAACCCCATTCTCGCCAAGGTCGACGCGCCCGATCATCTGCGCCGCTTCGGCATCGCCACCCACCGCAACCCGGTGCCGGACAGCCTCGATGCCGACATGCTCAAGGATGCCGAGCATCTGTTCAGCCGCGGCGAGAAAATGCAGCTCACCTATACGGTGCGTAACACCCACCGCGCCGTGGGCACGCGGCTCTCGTCGGAGATCACCCAGCGCTTCGGCATGACCGGGCTCGCACCCGGCCATATCACCGTGCGGCTGCGCGGCTCGGCTGGCCAGTCGCTCGGCGCCTTTGCCGTGCAGGGGGTCAAGCTCGAAGTGTTCGGCGAGGCCAATGATTATGTCGGCAAGGGGCTTTCGGGCGCCACCATCACGCTGCGCCCCATGGTCTCCTCGCCGCTCGCCACCCAGACCAATGCCATCATCGGCAACACCTGCCTCTATGGCGCCACCGCCGGCAAGCTGTTCGCCGCCGGCCGTGCGGGCGAGCGCTTCGCGGTGCGCAACTCGGGTGCGAATGCCGTGATCGAAGGCTGCGGTGCCAATGGCTGCGAATACATGACCGGCGGCACGGTGGTGATCCTCGGCACGACAGGAGACAATTTCGCCGCTGGCATGAGCGGCGGCATGGTGTTCGTGCTCGATCAGGGGGATGACTTCCCCTCGCGCGTCAACCAGGACTCGGTGATCGTCCGCCGCATCGGCGCGGCGCATTGGGAGGCCGTGGCGCGCGAGCTGATCGCGGAACACGCCCGCGAGACCAGCTCGAAATGGGCAGCCGGGCTGCTCACCGAATGGGACCGCACCCAGGGCCAACTCTGGCAAGTGGTGCCGAAGGAGATGCTGGACCGGCTCTCGCATCCGCTCGACGACGCGCCCGAAACGATCGCCGCCGAATAGCTTGAACCCGGGCAGCTTGAATCTGGCCAGCTTGAATCTGGCGGGGCCAGTGCCATATCAGTGCAACACAGCCTGAGGACGAGCGCATGAGCAGCAAGCAGGACCCGTTGATCGAAAGCCTGATGGCGCTCGCAGTGAGCGCCGCCCCGCTCATCCGCCGCGCCCGCGAATCGGGAATGTTCAAGACCGACACCGCCGCCTCCAAGGCGGCGGAGGAAACGGTGGAGGCGACGATCATCAAGCCCGAGCCGCCAGTGCCGCCGGCTCCTCCAGCACCGCCCGAGCCGCAACCCTCCGCAGAGGTCGGCGCGCTGCAGAACCTGCTCGTCCGCCAGGCGATGCGAATCGCCGAGCTCGAGGCCGAAGTGGCCGCACTCAAGGCAAAGCGCGCGCCCAAGCCGGCCCCGCGCAAGAAGGCAAAGCCTCCCCGCGCAAAGGCCGATCAGTAATTACTGCTTCTGGAACAGCACCTTGCCACGCTGGGAAACATACAGCTTCTCGAAAGTGACGGGGTCGAAATAGGCTTCCACCCGGTCGCCCTCGGGGGTGGTGCCATAAACTTCATAGCAGCCGCCATCGGGCTTGGCCTTGGTCACCGTCCAGCCCTGCTTGGTGAGGGCGGTCACCAGCTCGGCCTGCGGCTTCACATCGGAAGCAGCCACCTTGCAGGTCATCTTGCCAGTGGCGGCAGCGGGGCCGGCGAGCGCCAGCGCCAGCGGCGCCAGCGCGATCAGGCTGTATTTGAGGGTCATGTCATGGTCCTTCCACGGTTGAAACGAGTGATCTGAAGCAGGAGCAACACCGCCGCCATTGCCATGGCCAGTGTTTGCCCATCATGAACGATATACGTGTGCGCCAGCGCCAGCCCCACCGCCGGCCAGGCCAGCCGCTGCAGCCGCTTCCAGCCACGTCCCAGCCGCCGCATCGCCGCATCGGTCGAAGTCAGCGCCAGCGGCACCAGCAGCAGCAGCGCTGCCCAGCCGGTCCAGATGCCCGGCGCATCGAGCTCCGCCAGCACCGGCTTCAACGCCCCCATCGCGCGCAGGTACAGCAGCAGATGCACCGCGCTCGTGCCGAACGCCGCCAGCCCGAAGGCGCGCCGCACCCGCACCAGCCGCGCCAACGCCGGATGCACTCGCGCCACGCCGGTCAGCCCGATCGCCGCCACCAGCAGCACGCCGGCCACCTGTCCCGAGAGATTGGCAAGCGCATCGGGGTCCGCATCGGGCTGCCCCGCCCGCCACAGCAGCCACAGGCTCGGCACCGCCAACGCCAACCACAGCAGCCATCGCGCGTCGGGGGACCGGGTCTGGTGCGAGGGCATCACCCTGCTGCGCTAGGCGTGCTGCGAACGGCTTGCAACGGCAATTCTCGTCACGGCCAACGGGCGCTTTCAAATATGCGGCGATTCGGTAGGGTCGCCGCCATGTGGCGTCTTCACCAGTTTCCGCTCTGCCCGTTCAGCCGCAAGGTCCGCTTCACGCTCGCCGTGAAGGGCATGCCGGTGGAGCTCGTCCATTGCCTTCCCTGGGAAAAGCCCGCGGAGCTTTTCGCCCTCAACCCCGCCGGCCAGACCCCCGTCATCGCCCTCGACGGGCTGGTGATCGCCGATTCCTCCGCCATCTGCCATTACTTCGAGGAGACCGTCGAGCGGGTGCCACTGCTCGCCGGCACGCCCGAGGAGCGCGCCGAAACCCGCCGCCTCACCGCCTGGTTCGATCACAAATTCTACGGCGAAGTCACAGCACCCCTGCTCTCCGAGCGGATGTACAAGCGCCTCTACACCCGCACCGCCCCCGAAGCCGCGACGCTGCGCAACGCATCACGCGCCGCCGAGATCCACCTCGATTATCTCGACTGGCTGCTCGAGCGCCGCCGCTGGCTGTCCGGCGCCGCCTTCGGGCTGGCGGACATCGCCGCCGCCGCCCAGCTCTCGGTCGCCGACTATCTTTCGGGCCTGCAATGGGACGGCCATGAGCCGGCCCGCATCTGGTATTCCGCGCTCAAGTCCCGTCCCACCTTCCGCCCGCTGCTCGGCGAGCGCATGGAGGGCCTGCCGCCGCCCGATCATTACGACAAGCTGGATTTCTAGATCTCCACCTGGCTCCCGAGCTCCACCACGCGGTTGGTCGGCAGCTTGAAGAAGTCCATCGCACTTTCGGCGTTGCGCATCATCCAGCTGAACAGATGCTCGCGCCACAGCGCCATCCCCGGCTTGTCCGAGGCCAGCAGCGTCTGGCGCGAAAGGAAGAAGCTCGTCTCCATCATCTTCACCTTGGGCCCGCAATTCTCGATGCGCTTGAGCACGGCGGGAATGTCGATTTCTTGCATGAAGCCGTAGCGGATGATGATCCGGTAGAAGTCCGAGCCCAGCTCCACCGTGCCGATCCGGTCCTCGTCCGACACGAAGGGGATCTCCTCGATCACCACCGTCAGGATCATGATCCGCTCGTGCAAAACCTTGTTGTGCTTGAGGTTGTGCAGAAGGGCGGGCGGCACCCCGGTGGGGGACGAGGTCATGAACACCGCCGTGCCGGGCACCCGCACCGCCGCAGTGGACGCGGACTTGATGAACACCTCGATCGGCATCGCACTGTCCCGCATCCGCTCCTGCATCAGCAGCCGGCCGCGCGACCAGGTGGTGAGCATGGTGAAGCCGATCAGGCCGATGACCAGCGGAAACCAGCCGCCATCGGGCACCTTGGTGAGGTTGGAGGCGAAATACACACCGTCCACAAGCAGGAAGATCGCCAGCAGCGGCAGCGCCACCCAGCGCTTCCATTTCCACACGCCGATCAGCAGCACGCCGAGCAGCAGCGTGTCGATGAACATCGTGCCCGTCACCGCAATGCCATAGGCGGCGGCAAGGTTGGACGAGGATTTGAAGCCGAGCACCAGCATCACCACCAGCGCCGCCAGCGTCCAGTTGACGATCGGGATGAACACCTGCCCCTCGGCCGAGGCGCTGGTATGCGTGATCCGCAGCCGCGGCAGGAAGCCGAGCTGGATCGCCTGCCGCGTCACCGAGAAGGTGCCGGTGATCACCGCCTGGCTGGCGATGATGGCAGCAGCGGTGGCGAGCAGCACCAGCGGCAGCCGCGCCCAGTCCGGTGCCATCAGGAAGAACGGGTTCTCGGCCGCGATCGGCTGGTCGAGCAGCAGGGCACCTTGGCCCAGATAGTTGAGCATCAGCGCCGGCAGCACGATCCAGAGCCATGAGAAGGTGATCGGCTTGCGGCCGAAATGCCCCATATCGGCATAAAGCGCTTCGGCCCCGGTCACGGCGAGCACGATCGACCCCAATGCGAAAAACGCCAGCCCGGGGTCCTCGGCAATGAAGAGTGCCGCCCACCAGGGGTTGAGCGACAGCAGCATGTCGGGCCGGTCGACAAGGTTCACGAGTCCCAGCACCGCGAGCGTCGCGAAATACAGCAGCATGATCGGCCCGAACACCGCCCCCACCCGCGCCGTGCCGCGCGCCTGAATGAGGAACAGCGCCACCAGGATGCCGATGGCGATCGGTACCACCAGCGGCCCCATGCCGGCCTGCACCACCGTCAGGCCCTCGACCGCCGACATCACCGTCATCGCCGGCGTGATCATCGCATCGCCGAAGAACAACGCCGTGGCGAGCACGCCGAGCAGCGCCAGATAGCCCGATCGCCGCTTGCTGCTCGAAAGCCTGGAGATCAGCGCCAGCAGCGCGAGGCTGCCGCCCTCGCCGCGGTTGTCGGCGCGCATGATGATCGAGACATATTTGACCGTCACCACCAGCACCAGCGACCAGAAGATCAGCGACACCACGCCGAAGATATGCAGCTGGTCCACCGCGATCGGATGATGGCCGACGAATGTTTCCTTGAAGGCGTAGAGCGGGCTGGTGCCGATATCGCCGAACACCACGCCGAGCGCACCGAGCGCCAGCTTGGGAACACCATCCTTATGGGCATGCGCTTGCAGCGTTGTGGCTGAAGCCGGATCGATCGACATCGTGCCTCGGGTTCCACAGGGAAGCGGCGATGCGGGTAGCACAGGGGCACCGGTGCCGCAATGCAGCATGGAAAAGCCCGTCGAACCCCACTGGAAATGGCAGGAATACTGGCCTATAATATGCGAACAAACGTTCGTATGGAGAACAATATGCGCATCGGCGTGCCGAAGGAAATCAAGATCCACGAATATCGGGTGGGACTCACCCCGCCCTCGGTCGCCGAACTCACCCGCCATGGCCATGACGTGATCGTGGAAACCGCTGCCGGCGGCGGCATCGATTTCGCCGATGAAGACTATGTCGCCGCCGGTGCCCGCATCGTCGCCACCGCCGCGGAAGTCTTCGAAGCCGCCGACATGATCGTCAAGGTCAAGGAGCCGCAGCTCCACGAATGCGCCATGCTGCGCCCCGGCCAGACGCTGTTCACCTATCTCCACCTCGCCGCCGACAAGCCGCAGGCCGAAGCCCTGATGGCCTCGGGCGCCACCTGCATCGCCTATGAAACCGTCACCGACCGCGCCGGCGGCCTGCCGCTGCTGCGCCCGATGAGCGAAGTCGCCGGCCGCATGAGCGTGCAGGTCGGCGCGCATTACCTCGAAAAGGAGCAGGGCGGCCGCGGTATCCTGCTCGGCGGCGTGCCCGGCGTCGCACCGGCCCGCGTCGCCATCCTCGGCGGCGGTGTCGCCGGCGTCAACGCCGCCCAGATGGCCGTCGGCATGCGCGCCGATGTGACCATCTACGACATCTCCACCGCCCGCCTCGCCGAGCTCGATGCCCAGTTCGAAGGCCGGGTGAAGACCGCCTTCTCCTCGCGCGCCGCCGTCGAAGCCGCCGTCGCCCGCGCCCATCTCGTCATCGGCGCCGTCCTCATCCCCGGTGCCGCCGCCCCCAAACTCGTCACGCGGGACATGCTCGGGCTGATGAAGCGCGGCTCGGTGCTCGTCGACATCGCCATCGACCAGGGCGGCTGCTTCGAAACATCGCGCGCCACCACCCATGCCGACCCGGTCTTTACCGTCGATGGCATCATCCACTACTGCGTCGCCAACATGCCGGGTGCGGTCGCCCGCACCTCGGCCTTCGCGCTCAACAACGCCACCCTCCCCTACGCACTGCGCCTCGCCAACATGGGCGCGGACGCCGCCATGGCCGCCGATCCGCACCTCGCCGAGGGCCTCAACGTCGCCGCCGGCCGCATCACCCACGCCGCCGTCGCCGAGGCGCTTGCGCTTTAGTCTGGTGTGAAGGAGCCTCCGGCGGCTGGGGCCTCGGCCCCAGACCCCATTAGTGGGGACCACGCTCAACTATTGGGGTCCGG
>JBBSPR010000055.1:0-14198 GCA_038258615.1 Sphingomonadales bacterium | reverse complement strand
CATCACCTGCGCCAGATAGTGCGAGGCCGGCTGTGGCAGCATTACCTGCACGCCGGCGCCGAGTGGGCCCGCCACGTGCAGCCGCGGCGTGGTGGAGAGGATGGTTGACAGATGGGGTGACGTCTCGCTCATGGCGGCATGGCTAGCACGGCCCCACGACCAAACGAACCCGGCTCCACAGCCGCCACCCCGGATGCCGAGGCCAGCGGCTGGCTGCGACGACTGCCGGTGCGGGCGCAGGCATATGCGCGGCTGGCGCGGCTCGATCGGCCGGCGGGCAGCTGGCTGCTGTTCTGGCCCTGTGCCGCCGGCGTGGCGCTGGCCGGCGGGCTGGTGGCGGACTGGGCGCTGATCCCCTGGTTTTTGCTCGGCAGCCTGGCGATGCGCGCCGCCGGCTGCGTGTGGAACGACATCATCGACCGCAATCTCGATGCCCGGGTGGAGCGGACCCGCAACCGCCCGGTGGCGAGCGGCGCGATCGGCGTGCGCGCGGCGTTCGTCTTCGCGGTGGCGCTGTCGCTCATCGGGCTGGTCGTGGTGCTGCAGCTGCGACCGCTGGCGCAGCTCGTCGCGGTGTCCAGCCTCGCGCTGGTTGCCGCCTATCCGTTCATGAAGCGCATCACCTGGTGGCCGCAGGCGTGGCTCGGCCTCACCTTCAACTGGGGTGTGCTGGTGGGCTGGACGGCGATCACCGCGCCCGGCTGGCCGATGGCCTTGCTCTATGCCGCCGGCATCTTCTGGACGCTCGGCTATGACACCATCTATGCGCTGCAGGATCTGGAAGACGATGCGATGGCGGGCATCAAGTCCTCGGCCCGCGCGCTCGGTGGCCGGGCCCGCGCCGGGGTGGGCGGCTTTTACGCGCTGAGCGTTGCAGCGCTCGCCGCCGCCCTGTGGCTGGCGCTGCCCGATCCGCTCAGCCCGCTCGCTGGCCTGCCGTTCGCGCTGCACTGCCTGTGGCAGGTCTGGGCCCTGAAGGATCATGCGCCTGCCCGCGCGCTGGCGCTGTTCCGCGCCAACCGCCAGGCCGGGCTGCTGCTTTTCGCCGCTTGCGCCGTGGTCGGGCTGGCCTGACTGGACCGGCGGCGCATCGCATCCTAAGGCTTGGACCATGCTCACCATCCCCCAAGCGCTCGATCGCCTCGACACCATCATCGCCGCCGCCCGCACCGCCGGTGCGGACGCCGCCGACGCCGTCTACGCTGGCGATGCCAGCACACAGATTGCGGTGCGGCTGGGCAAGCTGGAAGATGTCGGCCGCTCCGAGGGGGAGGAGCTGGGGCTGCGGGTGTTCCTCGGCCGACGCTCGGCGAATGTGGTGATCTCCGACCTGTCACCCACAGCACTTCACGAAGCCGCCGAGCGGGCAGTGGCCATGGCGCGGCTGGCGCCCGAGGATCGCTATGCCGGGCTCGCCCCGGCCGAGCTGCTGCTGAACGGAGCGCCGCCCGAACTCGATATCGAGGATTCGCATGTCATGCCGCCCGAGGCGCTCAAGGCGCTGGCGCTCGAAGCCGAAGACGCGGCGCGCGGCGTGGCCGGCGTGAGCAACTCCGAAGGCGGCGGTGCGTCAGCGGGGCGGGTGGTCACGGCCCTCGCCACCAGCACCGGCTTTGCTGCCGGCCGCACCTCCTCCAGCTTCAGCCTCTCCGCCAGCGTGATCGCCGGCGAGGGCGGTGCGATGCAGCGCGACTATGCCTGGCATGCCGCCCGCCATTTCGCCGACCTCGAAGCCGCCGCCGCCATTGGCCGACTGGCCGGCGAGCGTGCGGTGCGGCGGTTGAACCCGCAGAAGCTCGAGACCGCCAGCCTTCCGGTGGTCTTCGACCGGCGAGTTTCGGCGTCGCTGCTCGGCCATCTGGCGGGTGCCATCACCGGTAGCGCCATCACCCGCGGCACCAGCTTTTTGAAGGACGCACTCGGCACCAGCGTGTTCGCCGGCGGCATCCATATCATCGACGATCCGCTGCGCCGGCGCGGCCTTGCCTCGCGCAGCTTCGATGGCGAGGGCCTGCCGGTGCGGCGCACGGCGCTCATCGAGGATGGCGTGCTCACCACCTGGCTGCTCGATGTGGCGAGTGCCGCACAATTGGGGCTGCAACCCACCGGCCATGCCAGCCGCGGCGCCGGCGGGCCGCCGGGGGCGGGCACCACCAACCTGCATATGGCGGCAGGCAGCCAGAGCGTGGCGGCACTGATCGCCGACATCAAGCGCGGGGTGCTTGTCACCGAGCTGATCGGCATGGGCGTGAACGGCCTGACCGGCGATTATTCGCGCGGCGCCTCGGGCTTCCTGATCGAGAATGGCGAAATCACCGTACCGGTCGCCGAGATCACCATTGCCGGCAATCTCAAGGCAATGTTCCAGGCGATGGTGCCGGCCGATGATCTCGAGTTCCGCATGGGCACCAACGCGCCGACGATCCGCATCGATGGCATGACCATCGCCGGAGCCTGATGCCGGGGCCGGGCGAAACCGATGCGGCGCTGGCCCGGCGGCTGGCGCAGACGGCCGGGGAACTCGCGCTGCGCCATTTCCATGGTCCTGAAGATTGGTGGGACAAGACTCCGAACAACCCTGTGAGCCGAGCCGATCTCGAAGTCGATGCCTGGCTCAAGGCCGAACTGGCCAGCGCCCGCCCCGATGACGGCTGGCTTTCAGAGGAGACCGCCGACACGCCCGACCGGCTGGCATGCCGCCGGGTCTGGATCATCGACCCGATCGACGGCACCCGTGATTTCGTGCGGGGTCGCACTGGCTGGGCGGTGAGCGTGGCGCTGGTGGAAGATGGCGCGCCGATCGTGGCGGCGCTGCATGCGCCGGCGCGCGAACAATTGTTCGTGGCGGCGCTGGGCAAGGGCGCCTGGCTCGGCGACGCGCCGCTGCATTGCACCGGCCGCGAGGGCTGCATCCGGCTGCCCATCGACGCCCAGAACCTTGCCGCACCCTTCTGGCCGGCACCCTGGCCCGGCGGCGAGCTGGTCGAAAAGCCCAACAGCCTGGCGCTGCGCATGGCCAAGCTCGCCGCCAGCGAGGCCGATGCCTGGATCGAAGGCCGCACGGTCAATGAGTGGGATGTCGCGGCCTCCGTCCTGATCGTCAGCGAGGCGGGCGGGTTGGTGACCGACCGCTACGGCCAGCCGCTCAGCTTCAACAAGCCCGACCCGATCATCCACGGCGTTGCCGCCGCAGCGCCCGGCCTGCACCCGCTGGCGCTACACTATCTCCAGCACGCCCTCGCCACCTTCGCAGCCCATAGGCGATCTGCAGGCTGACCGATCATGCCTGGGACGCGACGCCCCGGCCGCCAAGCCCGTCTCAGGCCGCCACCGCCACAGCATCAGCGGGCGCCTTGCTGCGCCTTCGCTCCCAGGCCAGTGCATGGCCAACCATGGTCGTCAGATCCGTACAGGTCGGTGTCCAGCCGAGTGCTGCCGCGAGACTGGCGTCCGCAACAAGGCTGGCCGGATCACCAGCGCGGCGCGGGCCGAACCGATAGGGGATGGGCCGCCCGCTCACTGTGCCGAGTGCCGACAGCACATCGAGCACGCTCTGCCCCTCGCCATAGCCCAGGTTGAAGGTGAGGCTCTGTCCTCCGGTGGCGAGAATGGTGCGCAGCAGCAGCACATGCGCGGCGGCGATGTCGCTCACATGCACATAGTCGCGCACGCCTGAGCCGTCGGCAGTCGGATAATCTTTGCCATATACGGTGATCATGTCCCGCTGGCCGGTGGCGACCTGCGTGGCGATTTCGATCAGATGATGCGGGTGACGACTGTTCTGGCCCGAGCGGCCAAGCGGATCGGCGCCCGCCACATTGAAATAGCGCAGGATGCCGACCGACATGCCGTGCGGCGAGGCCGCTGCAATGTCCCGCAGCACCCGCTCGGCCATGGCCTTGGAGGCGCCATAGGGGTTAATAGGATCGAGCCGATCCGTCTCGCGCAGCCGCGACCCGTCATTCTCGGCATAGACCGCCGCCGTGGAAGACAGCACGATCGCGCCAACGCCGGCGGCGGCAGCCGTGTCGGCCAGCTCCAGCGTTTCGACCAGATTGTTGCGATAATAGGCGGCTGGCTGGCTGACCGAATCGCCAACGCTGATGCTGGCGGCAAAATGCATGACGGCGCCGATCCCCTCGCGCCGGATGATGCGCGAGACCAGCGCCGCATCGCCGGCTTTGCCCTGCACGAAGCGCGCGCCCTTCGGCACCAGCAGCGAGGAGCCGGTCGACATGTCGTCGAGCACGACGACCTTGATCCCGAGGTCGAGCAAGGCAAGTGCGGCGTGGCTGCCGATGTAGCCGGCCCCGCCTGTCACCAGCACGGGCGGGCAATCGGTGATCGGAATTTTCGGGAGCTGCTCGGGCCGGGACATCGGGGATCGATCGCGTTGCGTAGCCATGCTGGCGCTCCATACTGATACTGCTGGACCAACCGTGATTTTCGACTCTTGTTCCAGCCGCATCGGCATTTCGCACACGCCTGGTCAGGCGGGCGGACGCGAGGTCAGCGCGGCAGTGGCGAGAGGTTGAGGCGCAGCTTGATCGCCAGCCCGCGGCGCCGCCAGCGGCGCTGCGTTTCCGCCGCCAGCCCCATTTTCATCGCCCGGTCGATCAGCGCTGTCCCGAAGCCCTGCTGCAGCGGCGGATCGATGACTGGCGGGCCGCCGCTTTCCACCCAGATGATCGTCAGATGCGCCGCCGACCGGCGCACGCGAACCGCCACACGCCCCTGCGGCATGGAAAACGCGCCATATTTGACCGCGTTGGTCGCAAGTTCGTGCACCACCAGCGTCACGAAAGTCGAAGTCGAAGGCCCGAGCGGCTCATCGACCCCGCTGATCGTGACCTCCGGCCCGTCGGCTTCGGCATAGGGGCGCAGCAGCAGCTCGAGCAGGCCTTGCAGACGTACCGGCGCCGCCTCGCCCGTATTGGTCATCGGCCAGGCATATTCATGGGCCTGCGCCAGCGCCGCGAGCCGCGCCCGGGCGCTGACGGCAAACTCGCTGGCTTCCGGCCGGGACCGCGCCGAAAAGGCGATGATGCTGCCCACCACGGCGAAGATGTTGCCGATCCGATGGGCAAGTTCGCGTGCCAGCAGCGTGGCCTGGCTTTCACTGGTCTTCAACGCGTCGATATCGACAGCGGTGCCCACCCAGCGGACACCCGCGGCATCGCAGGTGGCGCGCGCCAGCACCCAGCCGAACTGGCCGTCGTGCCGGCGAAGCCTAAAACTTTGCTCGAACAGCCCTCCGCTCGCCATGCTCGCCTGCCACCCGGAGCGCAGCGCGTCCCGATCATCACCGTGCACCGCCTGCAGCCAGCCTTCCCCGGCACAAGCTGCCGCATCGAGTCCGGTATAGGCGTGCCACCGGGCATTGAAGTGCCAGCGCTGGCCGCCCTCCACGGCCACCCACGCCATTTCGGGCAGGGTGTCGAAGATCTCGCCGTTCGCGGCAAACTCGGGATTGGACACGGACACAGGAATGGATACGCTTGTGCTCTGCGATACCGGGAAGCCGAGGGTCTGATCGACGCCTCGCTGGCCGATTTCATTGTGCTGCACAGGCGCTCCGCCGGACCAGATGTCCGATGAGCCAAATATTCCTGTCCACCGCTCAGGTCTGCGCACTTTTGCACAGACGGACTGTTTGCCGATCGCAATGACGCGGACTATATGATTTCAGTGATTCCTGATCCGCCTCACAACAATTTGCTTCGTTTCCTGAAGCCGCCCGATCGGGCGCTGTTGTTGCCGTATCTCGAACCGCTTTCGGTGCGGGCAGGCGAAGTGCTGTACGAACCTGGCGACGAAGTGGCTTATGTGCATTTCCCGGACGGTCCGACGTTGGTGTCCTTCATGGTTGCTTTCGAAGACGGCAACTCGGTCGAGTGCGCGCTGATCGGCCGCGAAGGTGCGGTTGGCGGTATCGTGAGCCAAGGCCATCTGCCGGCCTATTCGCGCACCGTGGTGCAATATCCCGGCACCCTGTGGCGAATGGACACGCGACTGTTGCAGAGCGCCAAGGACCAGTCCCCGGCGCTCGACCAGCTGTTCGCGCGCTATGCCGATTGCCTGCTGGCGCAGATCTTCCAGTCAGTGGCCTGCAGCGCCGCGCACAGCATCGAACAGCGCACGGCGCGCTGGCTGCTCTCCGCGCAGGACAGGACCGACGATGCCGCGATCCCTATTACCCAGCAACGGCTGGCCGAATTGCTGGGAGTAGGGCGCAGCTATGTCAGCCGGGTGCTCGCCGGCCTCAAGGAGGCGCACGCGATCAAGGTTTCCCTTGGCTGCATCCGCATCCTCGACCGGGACCGGCTCGACCAGCACAGCTGCACCTGTACCGCGTCGGTACGCGAGCATTTCGACCAGGTTCTGACCCATGTCTATCCCCACAACGGGAATTGACACCCGGTTCAGCCGGCTTCGGCGCGCTTGAAGCTGCGGGCGAGAAGGGCCTGGCCAATCGTCGCGATGACGGTTTCGGCCTTGAAAGGCTTGGTCACCAGATAGGCCGGTTCAGGCCGCTCACCGGTGAGCAATCGCTCGGGATAGGCGGTGATGAAGATCACCGGCACATCAAAGGTCTCCAAAATCTCGCGCGCCGCTTCGAGGCCCGACGAGCCATCGGCAAGCTGGATATCGGCAAGCACAAGCTCGGGGCGCACCTCGTGCGCCCGGATGGTGGCATCCTCGTGCGTCATCGCCATGCCCGACACTTCATGCCCCATATCCTCGACGATCTGTTCGAGATGCATGGCAATGAGCGGCTCATCCTCGATGATGAGCACCCGAGAGCGGATCGTATCGGCTATGGCCGCCTTGGCCCGGACGATCTGACCGGCGATCATCTCCTCGGTATCTCCGAGAATGAACGCGGTTTCGGCAAGGCTGAAACCTTCGACAACGGTCAGAAGCAAGGCTTCCATGCCGCCGTCGGGCATGTCGCGCGGATCGGGCGCCGCAGACGGCACGGACATTTCGGCTGTTTGCAGGACCGAGTGGAACAAACGGAAAAGTGCGAGCTTGGGACGCACATCGGCACTGGAATAGGGGCCCGGGAGATGATCCGGTTCGACCAGAAGGGTTTCAAGGGTAAGACGGACATAGGCATCGCCACTGCGCTGGGCACCGGTGAGCGCGCGCGCATAGCGACGCAACGGAGGCAAGTGCGGTCCGAGTGCGGCCCGCATCGAAATCACTTCTGTCACGCATCACTCCGCGTAAAGGTTGGAACAACAATGAAACTCTGCATGGCCGTTTCGGTTCCCTGCAATAGTGCCGAAAAACGGCATTGAAGGGAACTATCGTCTCGTCGCATGGTTTGCACCCATTGACGATGATGGATACCCGATGAATGGCTGAAGAACGTTCCACCGCCGATGATGAGCCGAAGCCGGGTCAGCCCTTGGTACACTCGCTTGTTCGTGAGCCTTTCGAAGCCGGCAGGTCATTGCAGCGCTCCGCGACACCGGCCCGTCGAGGTCGACGCGTCGGCGATGACCCCGTTTCGCTGGGGTTGCGCAAATTGTGGCAGGATGTGGAGCACGAGCCGGTGCCCGAAGAATTTCTCGACCTTCTCGACGCCATCGATGCGGTGCGCGCCCCGGGGGACGCTTCAAGCGGGTCTTCCGGCACTAGCCCGGCGGACGAACCGGTGAGCTTGTCTGTCGTGCCGACGGACGAGGGCAAGCCGTCGGGGGGTGGCCAATGAACAAACCCGACCACCAGGGCGACAAACATGCAAGGAATGACGCGCCAACCGGCACGCCTGCACCGGGCACGAGCGGCAAGGCTCGCCTGAGCGCCCATGATGAAGCGCAATTCCGTCGGCAACTCACCGAGGTGATCCCGTCCCTCCGCGCTTATGCGCGCAGCCTCTGCTACAACCGCGACCTTGCTGACGACCTCACGCAGGAAGCGCTGGCAAAGGGCTGGGGCGCGCGCGTATCCTTCACGCCGGGCAGCAATTTCCGCGGCTGGATGTTCCGTATCCTGCGCAACCATTTCTACTCGGTCGTGAAGGTGTCACGCCGCTTCGTCGAACTCGATCCCGAAGTGACGGACCGGCTGATGGTGACCGCGCCCGCACAGGATGCGGGTCTCAATCTAGAGGATCTGCAACGCGGACTGCTGCTGCTGCCTGCGGAGCAGCGCGAAGCCTTGCTGCTGATGGAATCGGGCCTGCGTTGCGAAGACATTGCCGGCATCATGGATACGCCGGTCGGCACCGTCAAAAGCCGCATCAGCCGGGGGCGGGCGGCGCTCCGGCGGCATATGGATGGTCCTGCGCCGCCCGAAGCTCCGCGACTGACATCGAGCGATCGTGCTCCGGTCCCGCAGACGGCCCACAATCGCTGATGCCAGACGAGGTCGGAAAACCGGCGCTGCCTCGGTCGGCGAGCTTTGTCACGCCATTGCCCATGCTGGACGTGATGACCCGCCGCAGTTCGATCCGCGGGATCCTGCTGCTGATCATGCTTGTGTCGCTGTTGCCGCTGGTCTTGCTTTCAACCTCGCAGGGGGTCGCCCGCCTGCAGCGGGATGACAGCGCCGCCAATGCACAGCTTCTCGACGCTGCGATGATGACCAGCGCGTCCGAGCGCAATGTCATTGCCGGCGCCCGGGCCATTCTCGGCGTGCTTTCGGTCGTTCCGGTGGTGAGAGAGCGCGATCAGGCGACATGCGGCCCGATCCTGCAGGAGACGGTGCGGAGATACCCCGCATACAGCCACTTCTCGATATCGAACCGGGATGGCAGCCTGGCCTGTGCGAGCGATGCCAGTGCAGTCGGCATGCCGATGAACGAGCCCCTTTTGTGGCAGAATTTGCAGCGCGGCGGCTTTCTGGTGACGGCGCCGGTCTGGGGGCAAGTATCCAAACGCCGCGTCCTGCGCGCGGTCTTGCCGTTGCAGACAGCCGACGGCGCGTTCGACGGAATCTTCACGGCCTCCATCGATCTCGGGTGGCTCAACCAGCTTTTGAGCGAGCAGCACCGCATGGACAATATTGCCGTCGCCCTTGTTGACGGTGTCGGGCGGCCGGTGGCCAGTAGCCGGGAGCTTCCGTGGAAGCAGCTCGAGATCGATGACAAGGGTGCCGACGTCGACAGCCGGTCGGTGTTTTCGATCGACGGCCCCGACGGTCGGCAATGGTCCTATGCCGTGGCCCCGCTGCATATCGATACGCAAGGCGGCGAGTCCTTTCATATTGTCTATGCCGCCGCCGAGCCGCGGCGCTTCGGAAGCGACTGGTGGTTTGCTGCCGGTTATTTTCTGCTGCCGCTGCTCGCGCTGATCCTCGCATCCACGGCAATCTGGTATGGTGCCAACCGCGCGATTCTACGCTGGATCGGCGAACTTGGCACCCTCGCCGGGCGGATCGGCAGCACCAGCGGAGGCGACCTGAAGCGCCGGCCCAGCTTCGCCGATGCGCCGACCGAGGTGCGCAACCTGGCCGCCGATCTGCTGCGCATGGGCAATTCGATCGCCGAGCGCGACCACCGCCTGCGGCAGTCGGTGGAAACCCAGACCGCGGTAGCGCGCGAGTTGCATCACCGGGTCCGCAACAACCTGCAGGTGATCGGAAGCTTCCTCAGCCTTCAGGCCGCGCGGATGCCCGGAGGCCAGGCCCGCGTGGCGCTGGACGAGGCGCAACTTCGTGTCGCGACGCTGGCGATGGTCAACGGGCTGCTGTATGCCGATGGCGAACTGACGCCGGTGTCGGTGGCGGACCTGCTGCATCCGCCTGAAGAGTTGCTGGCGTCATATGGCCGCTGCGCCGGTGAAGTGGTCGTTGACGCCGACGTTGCGCCGCGCGTCGTCGATCTGGACCGCGCCGTGCCGCTCTCGCTATGGGTGGTGGAAGCCGCAGTCTGCCTCTTCGCACGCGCCGGTGATGAGGGCGGGTGCGGTTTCCGCATCCATATCACCAGTGAGGAGGACATGATCTGCTTCGTGGTGACCGCGAGCGGCCTGCTTCCGGAATCGGGGCGGGACAGCCTGCATCACAGGCTGGTGATCGCCATTGCCCATCAGCTCCGCGGCCGTTCGCGGATCGACGATGTCGGACCGGACAAGGGCCGCATCGTGCTCTCGATGCCCCAGGACAAGGTGACGACGCTGGAGGTGAAGCCGCAAAGCTAACCGCTTGTCCCGTCGTGGCCCTGCTCGAAGGCGAAGTCCTGCATCCGGGCGCCGAGCGCTTCGAGATCGAGCCCGGAGCCACGCAACCGCCGGAACAGCTGCCGCTCCTCGATATCGACATGGTTTGCAAAATGCTCCCGCAGCACGGTCATATGGGCACGCAGCATCGGCAGCGACAAGGTGTGGTCGGCAATCCGGCCAAGCAGGAAATCGGTTGTTGCCCGCTCGACCGCGGCAACATCGATCAGCTCGGCAACGTCGGCGACTGCCGATGCCGCCGGATAGAAGACCTGTCGTTCGATCGCCTCATGCTGTGCAAGCGTAGCAGTGATCAGTGCCGTGAGTGCGAGCTGCCGCTCCGGCGTGGCTGCCTCAAACTGTTCGAACAGCGCGTCGATCTCGCGATGGACGGCTGTGAGAATTGCGATGGCGTTGGCTGGATACGGCACAAATCAGAACCTTGGCGTTTTCATGTCCCAACCAACCCCATGCTCGGGGCCAAGTTCAACTGGTAAGACAGCAGTTTGCGACCATTGCGATCCACCGCAAAATTTCCGTGGCGACGGAACCACTGTCGACACCGGGTCTTGAGACCGATGGAACAATCCCGGGGGCACATCCGGAGGTTTTCATGAACAAATTCGTTTTGCTGCTTCTGTCGGCTGGCTACGCCACCGCGGCGCTGGCGCAGGTAACGCCGCCGGCAACCGGTCCCACATCATTGCCGTCTGTCCCGCCTCCGGCGGCGCCTATCGGCACGCCGGAGGGTGGCGTGGGCAACGCGCCGCCGACGACTGTCCCGGCAACGCCACCGCAGCGGCCGCCGTCAGCCGACCGCGGCATCGGGTCCAGCCCCATCGCACCGACACCAGCGCCGCGCATCGGGCAATCTCCGACCCCGGGGTCTGTGGTCGACGATCCCCGCCCATGACGTCACGACCTTGACGGCAGGACGCTGATTTCGGGTCGCAAGGCCCACAGGACGAAAGAACAATCACAGATGGATAAACGGTCCAGCATGGCCAATGGGCTGGTCGGGGCGGACGCGGGTGCTCTGTCGAGACCCTTGTTGCTCTGCTTCTCGCACCTGCGCTGGAACTTCGTGTTCCAGCGTCCGCAGCACATCATGACCCGCGCGGCGCAGGACTATGATGTGATCTATATCGAAGAGCCGGTGGATGCGCCCGACCTGACGCCCGGCTGGTCGATCGGGATCAGTGACGGTATCACCGTCGCCACCCCGCTGCTGCCCGCCGGCGGCACCCATGAGCATCGTGTCGAGACGCAGGCGCTGCTCGTCGACAGCCTTTTGATGGGCCGGTTGCCGACAGTCGTCTGGTATTACACGCCGATGGCGCTCGAATTCAGCGGCACGCTTGCCGCCACGACCAGGATCTATGACAATATGGACGAGCTGGCGCTGTTCCACGGTGCCGACAGCCGCATCCGCCAGCAGGAAGCGCTGTTGATGGCGCAGGCCGATGTGGTGTTCACCGGCGGCCACAGCCTCTATGAGGCCAAGCGCCACCTTCATGCCAACATCCATCCGGTGCCTTCGAGCGTCGATGCCGCGCACTTCCGCCGGCCCGAGCCGCCGCTCGCCGACCCTGCCGATCAGGCGCATATTGCGCATCCGCGCATCGGCTTCTTCGGCGTGATCGACGAGCGGATGGACATGGCGCTGGTGGACGAACTCGCGGCACGCTGCCCGACTTGGCAGTTCGTGATGGTGGGACCGGTTGTGAAGATCGATCCGGCGTCGTGTCCGCAACGGCCGAACATCCACTGGCTCGGCGGCAAGGGCTATGACGCGTTGCCCGCCTATCTCCACCATTGGGATTGCGGCTTCATGCCGTTCGCGCGCAACGATGCAACCCGCTTCATCAGCCCCACCAAGACACCGGAGTTTCTGGCAGCCGGGCTGCCCGTGGTGTCCACTGCCATCCCCGATGTGCAGAAGCCTTATGGCGATCTCGGCCTCGTCGGAATCGCCGACGATGCCGCGGGGCTTGCCGCCGCAATCGAGGTGGCCCTTGCCGATGCCGCCGACCCCGACTGGCAACGCCGCGTTGCAGAGCAGCTCGCGCGCTCGTCGTGGAACAGCACCTGGGCGCTGATGCACAGCAAGATAGACGCCGTCACAACGCCCGTTCTGGAGAATGAAAATGCATGATTGGATCGTGGTCGGTGCCGGCTTTGCCGGTGCGGTGATGGCCGAGCGCATCGCCTCGCAGCGTGGCGAAACCGTGCTGGTGGTCGACAAGCGCGATCACATCGGCGGCAATGCCCATGACCGCCGCAACGCCGATGGCGTGATGTTCCATCAATATGGCCCGCACATCTTCCACACGAACAGCAGCATGATCGTGGATTATCTCTCGCAGTTCACCGAGTGGCGGCCCTATGAGCACCGGGTGCTGGCGTCGGTCGATGGTCAGCTGGTGCCCATCCCCATCAACCGAACCACCATCAACAAGCTCTACGGGCTCGATCTGGACGAAGCCGGCGCCGAGGCCTTTCTCGCCGCCCGCGCCGAGCCGGTCGAGACCATTCGCACGTCCGAGGACGTCGTTGTCAGCAAGGTCGGGCGCGAACTCTACGAAAAATTCTTCCGCGGTTACACCCAGAAGCAATGGGGCCTTGATCCCAGCGAACTCGACCGATCGGTCACCGCACGCGTGCCCACCCGCACCAACGATGACGACCGCTATTTCACCGACAGCTTCCAGCAGATGCCGCGCGATGGCTATACCGCCATGTTCGAGCGCATGCTCGCCAATCCGCTCATCAGCGTGCAGCTCGGCGTCGATGCGCTGGCGATGCCCGCCGCCGAACGGCCGCGCCGCATGGTCTTCACCGGCCCGATCGATGCCTATTACGGCCATGTCCATGGTGCGCTGCCCTACCGGTCGCTGCAGTTCCACCATGTCACGCTCGATCAGGACTGGACGCAGCCGGTCGGCACCATCAACTTCCCGCAGGATCAGGATTACACCCGCGTCACCGAGGTGAAGCACCTCACCGGCCAGAACCACCCGTGCACGACGCTGACCTACGAATATCCGAGTGCGGAAGGCGACCCCTATTACCCCATTCCGCGGCCAGAAAACGAGGCGCTGTTCAAGCGCTACGAAGCGCTGGCACGGGCCGAGGAAAACACCTGGTTTGTCGGGCGGCTTGCCACCTACCGCTATTACAACATGGACCAGGTGGTCGGCCAGGCCCTCGCCACCTTCCAGCGTCTCGATGCTGCCCTGCCGCGTCCCGCCCGACAAGCGGCCTGAAGTGCTGCGATGACCCAGCCGCTCTTCGGCTCGATGCTCATGGGCGGCTTTGAATGTGCCGCCCACAAGCTGCGGTCGCGCAAGCGGCTGGATATTGCCGCCAGCACCGGCCATGCGACGCGCGCCGCCGAGGATTATCGACTATTGCAGCAACATGGCATGTCGGCCGCGCGCGATGGGTTGCGCTGGCACCTGATCGAGCAACGCCCCGGGCGCTACGACTGGTCGAGTTTCCTGCCGATGCTGCGCTCCGCGCGCGAAACGAACACGCGGGTCATCTGGGATCTGCTGCACTATGGCGTGCCCGATGGCGTCGATGTGTTCTCGCCGCGCTTCATCACCCGCTTTGCCGCCTTCGCCCGCGAGGTCGCACGGGTGATCGCCTCGGAGACCGATGCCGCCCCCTGCTTCACCCCCGTCAACGAGATCAGCTACTGGGCCTTTGCGGGCGGGGAGACCGGCGGGCTCAACCCGTTCGGACGCGGGCTGGCCGATGTTCTCAAGCGTCAACTCGTCCGCGCAGCACTCGCAGCCACCAGCGAGGTGCGCAGCATCAACAGCCAGGCCCGCATCGCCTGTGCGGAGCCGCTGATCCATGTGCTGCCCGCCGACGCCACGCCAGCGGCTGCGGCGCGCGCTGCAGCCCATAACGAAGCCCAGTTCGAGGCCATCGACATGCTGCTCGGTCGGACCGCACCCGAACTCGGCGGCCATGGCGATGCGCTCGATGTCATCGGCCTCAACTACTATTACAACAACCAGT
>JBBSPR010000054.1:0-14248 GCA_038258615.1 Sphingomonadales bacterium | reverse complement strand
CTGATCATCAGGCCGTCGGCAGTGGGGGTCACGAGCACCCCCGCCTCCCGCAACGATGCGAGCGTGGCACCGAGATCGGCTTCGTGCGCGCCGACCAGCTCGACCTCGCCGCCGGTGATGGCGGCGGCACAGGCATAGGAGCCGGCCTCGATCCGATCGGGCATCACTGCATAGGTGGCACCGTGCAGATCGCGGACGCCGGTGATGACCAGCTTTTCGGTGCCGATCCCGCTGATCTTTGCGCCCATGGCGACGAGGCAGTTGCACAGGTCGACGATCTCGGGCTCGCGCGCCGCATTTTCGAGGATCGTGGGACCCTTGGCGAGAACCGCGGCCATCAGGGCATTCTCGGTGGCGCCCACCGATACGATCGGAAACACATAATGACCGCCCGGAAGGCCGCCCTTGGGCGCCGATGCCTTCACATAGCCGGCGGTGAGCTCGATTTCGGCGCCCATGGCTTCGAGCGCCTTGAGATGCAGGTCGATCGGCCGGTTGCCTATGGCGCAGCCGCCGGGGAGCGATACCGTCGCCTCGCCGGCGCGTGCCAGCAGCGGCCCCAGCACCAGGATCGAGGCGCGCATCTTGCGGACGATGTCATAGGGGGCGACCGTGCTGGTGATGCGATTGGCGCGCAGGGTCATCACTCGGCCGAACTCGTCCGGATGGGTGCCTTCGATGGTGGTGCTGACGCCATGGTTGTTGAGCAGGTGGCCGAAGGTATCGATATCGGCAAGCCGCGGCAGGTTTCGCAGGGTGAGCGGCTCGTCGGTGAGCAGCGCGCACGGCATCAGGGTCAGAGCAGCGTTCTTGGCGCCGGAGATGGGGATGCGGCCCTTGAGCGTGTGGCCACCACGTATGACGATCTTGTCCATCCCCCCGCCTTAGCGCGAGTGACCGGCCGGCGCTACTGTCGCACCGGCCGGTCAAGCGGATCAGAACCGGAAGGTAAGGCCGGCGCGGGCCGGAATGTCCCAACGGGCACCGGCATTGTTGATGCCGGCAAGGCCGAGGCCGGTGAGCGCTGCGTCGTCGCCGCGCAGGCCGCTCGTCCAGCGGATACCGGTTTCGAGGTTGAGCTCGACGCCGTTCGACACAGGGATGGCAACGCCAATGTCGCCGCCGACGCTTGCCGACATCGAATTCTTGTAGAAAGGCACGTTGTTGAGCGCCACGCCGGCGTCCGGCACGCGGAAATTGGCCTGAATGCTGTCGGTGAAGGTCACGCCGGCGCGCGCGGCCGCGTAAGGCTGGATCTGGCCGCGGCTGAAATACTGGCGATAGCCGATCTCACCGCTGTACGACTGGATGCGACCGAAATCACCGAAGGTTGCGAGGCTCGCCCCGAGTGCTGGCACGACGGTGTTGCCGACCTGCACCGTGGACGGCTTGCTGCGAAGATAGCGGAAGCTGCCGAACACTTCCGATGTGTCGGACAGGCCGTAACCGAGCTCGGCATTGGCGCCGATGGCGGCGTTGTAGATGCGGCGATTGCCACGCTCCTCAATGGCGAGCGTCCCGGCAATACCGTCGAGCGCCGGGTTCAGGGCGCCCAGATTGGGCACGGCGGCATCGGCGCCGCCATGAAAGGTGCCGGCGACCGGAAAATCGGCACCGCCCATGGCGCGGACGCTGATCTGGCCTTTTTCAGGGGCGGCGTAGGCGGCCGACGTGGTGGCGAGCGCCGCGACAAGCGACGTGAACAGGATATTGCGCATGATTTACTCCACTGGTTACAAGCCTTTCGGCCCGCCCATGGTGGTGATCGTGCGATTGCGTTTCAACCGGCTGCGGCAGTGGCGCGCACGCTCCGGAACAGGCTGACGCTGTAGATGCCCAGCCCGACCCAGATGAGGCTGAACGCTGCGAGGCGCCCTGGATCGAGCGCTTCCTCGAAGATGAAGACCGCTTCGAGCATGACGATGGTGGGGGTCGCATATTGCATGAGGCCGAGGGTGGTGAGCTTCAGGCGCCGGGCGGCTATGCTGAACAGGATGAGCGGCGTGGCGGTGATGATGCCGGCTGCGGCCAGGAGTGCCAGCGTCGTGCCGGGCCAATGGAGCGGGCTCTCCGGGCGTGTCGCAAGCCAGACCATGGCGAGCGGGGTGAGGACCAGGGTCTCGATGAACAGGCCGGTGGCCGCATCGACGACAGCCTGCTTGCGGATGAGCGCATAGATGGCGAAGCTGATGGCAATGCCGAGGCTGATGAGCGGCAGGCTGCCCAGGGTGATGGTGAGCACCGCAACGCCGGCGAGTGCGAAGCCGACCGCCACCCATTGCAGCCTACCCAGACGCTCGCCGAGCAGCACCACGCCGAACAGCACGTTGATGAGCGGGTTGATGAAATAGCCGAGCGAGGTGTCGAGGACATGCCCCTCCAGAACGGCGGCGGTGTAGATGAGCCAGTTGATGGCGATGGCGACCGCGCTCAGCAGCAAGAGGCCGAGGAGCCGCGGCTGGGCAAAGGCGGCGCGCAGCCGCGGGGCGCCCCCCGTGACGATGAGCAGCAGGCCTACCATGACCAGCGACCAGAGGATGCGGTGCGACAGCACATCGGCGGCCGGCACGCCAGTGAACAGCTTCAGGTAGAGCGGCATCAGCCCCCAGATGGCATAGGCGCCGATCGCGGCCAGCAGGCCGGTGCGGGTTGCGGGGGGCATCGCCCTCAGATTTTCGGCAGGGTGACGCCGCGTTGGCCCATATATTTGCCCGCGCGGTCGGCATAGGTCACCTCGCACGGCTCGTTACCTTTGAGGAACAGGAACTGGCAGGCGCCCTCATTGGCGTAGATGCGTGCCGGCAAAGGGGTGGTGTTGCTGAACTCGAGCGTCACATGCCCTTCCCAGCCCGGCTCGAGCGGGGTGACGTTAACTATGATTCCACAGCGCGCATAAGTCGATTTGCCGAGGCAGATGACCAGTACATCAGTCGGGACGCGAAAATATTCCACGGTGCGCGCGAGGGCGAAACTGTTGGGCGGGATCACGCAGACGTCGGTTTTCCGATCGACGAAACTGTCGGACGAAAAGTTTTTCGGATCGACTATTGCACTGTGAACGTTGGTGAAAATCTTGAATTCGTCAGCCACGCGCGCGTCATAGCCGTAGCTCGACAGGCCGTAGCTTATACTTCCGTCGCGTTGCTGACGATCGACGAATGGCTCGATCATTCCGGATGCAATTGCCTGGTCGCGGATCCAGCGATCGGACTGAACTGTCATCGTTGGAATCCCTTTCCTGTGCTATACACGTTAACAGATGGTTTAATAAGGAGCGATTCGTGATCGATCTCGGTATTGCAGGCCATATGGCCAACCTCGACCATATCGAAACACCCATGGTGCGGAACGCCTATCTGGCGCTGATGATGGTGACAAGCGCGTGCGGCCTTGAAGCTCGCGTGCGGACAGGCGCAGGCGATCGCGAAGTGCAGTTTCGGGATGCTGATGCCAGGCAACCGTTCAGCGCGCTGGTCCTGCGAGACAGGCTGATCTTCTCGGTTCGGCGTCCCGTGCTCGATCTGATGCCGAGCCTCGCACATGAGGCGGCGCGTCTGTTCGGAGATCGGGTGGAAGACGCACCCATGACGCATGACCTGGCAGTGCTACCGGGTGAGGTGCGGATCAGGCTGGTGTGCGAAGCCGATGTCGAAGCGCTTGCCGAGGGGCTGCTGCCGCCCCGCCGGCTGGTCAGCCTTGGGGGACCGGCGCGCCGCCGCGCCTGACCGCGGATCAATGACCCTTGATGTGCAGCACGCAGATCAGGGTGAACAGCCGGCGCGCAGTGTCGAAGTCGGTGATCACCTTGGGCTCGAGCCGCTCCTTGAGCGCCTCGGCGGCATCATTGTGGATGCCGCGCCGCGCCATGTCGATCGTCTCGATTTGCTGCGGGGTCGATTGGCGGATCGCCTGGTAGTAGCTGTCGCAGATCGCGAAATAATCGCGAATCGTGCGGCGGAAGGGCGCCAGCGGCAGCACGAACGCTTCGAGCGGGCTGTCGTCGGCGGCGGAAATGGCCACTGAAAGCCGGCCCTCCTCCACGCCGAGCAGCAGCTTGTAGGGGCCGTGATTGCCATGCTCGGCAACGCCGACCGGCTGGAACAGATTGCCTTCGAGCAGATCGAAGATTGCCACCCGCCGCTCCTGCTCGATATCGGCGTTGCGCCACAGGAGGGTGCGCTCATCGAGCTTGATGTCGATCAGGCGATAGTCGGTCGTCATGGTCGGTCGGGCATGCTGTTGACGAGGCGGCCGAGCGCCGCCTTGAGCGGCGCGCGCGCAGGGTCGGGCGTGAAGCCCAGCCGTACGACGACGAGCGTCTTGGACGGCACGATGATGACATATTGGCCGAGATGGCCGACGGCGGCAAAGGCATCAGCAGGCCCCTGGTCGGAAAACAGCGAGCTCTCCTGGCCCGGCTGCAATGGCCTGTTGAGCCAGAAATGCCCGCCATAGCCGGCAAAATTCGGGCTGGGCGTGCGTACGAAGTCCACCCAGTCGGGCCGCACGACCTGGCGACCGGCGACAACGCCATTGTCGAGATAGAGCTGCCCGAAGGCCCCCCAATCGCGCAGGCTGGCATGGCAGAGCGACCCGCCGAGCATGGTGCCCTGGGGATCATATTCGCAGATCAGCGTCGGCATTGCGGCCGGGCCGGTCAGCCGGGCTTTCAGAAAGGCATTCATCGCGCGCCGGCGGGCGTCGGGCGTGGTTGCCTGCGGAGCGATGGTGCGGGTGACGATGTCGGCGAGGATATGCGTGGTGAGCGTGCTGTATTCGAAAACCGTGCCGGGCTTGTGGGCCAGCGGCGCCATGGTGGCCGCAGCGGCGATGTCTCCGGAGCGGTCGGCAAACAGCGCGCGATTGGTGTCCGACTTTTCAGGATCGGGCCCGGTTTCGACATGCGCGAGGCCGCTCGCCATGTGGAGCAGTTGGCGCAGCGTGATGCGGGCGCGCGGGTCCCCTGGTGTCTGGCGCCATTGCGGCACCGGTGCCGGGCTGTCGAGCTCCAGCTTCGCATCGGCAACCAGCTCGCCGACCAATGTGCTGGTGATCGACTTGGCCATCGACCAGCTGATGAAGCGGTTGCCCGGGCCATAGCCGGGGGTGTAGCGCTCGAAAACCGGCTGGCCATCCTGCAGAATGAGACGCGCCCGGGTCTCTTGCAAGGCCGGATCGGTGAAAAAGGCTTCGGCGAGCGGCCGTGCTGCAGCGATTTCGCTGGTGAGCGGTGGCGCCGCGATCGGGTTCTGAGCGAGCACCGGCACGGCAGCGCAGGCTGCCAGCAGAAACAGGCTTGATTGCAGAACTCGCATGGCGTCTCGTGCCCCTATCGGGATCAACCTAGTGGGGGCATGCGTGTGAACGCAAGCACGGTGAGCGGCAAGGGGAACGGCAGGACGGGCAGGCGGCGTTGGCTGTTGTGGGCGCCGGTGTTGGCGCTGTGCCTGCTCGCCGGTGGCTGGTTCGGGTTGAAGTACAGCGGCACGGGCAAGCAGGCCGAGCTGGGTGCGGGCTATATCGCGCATGTCGTCTGCTCGTGCCGCTATGTCGGCAACCGGGACATGGCCTCGTGCCGCACGGACTTCGAGGCCGGCACCGAGATCGTGCGTGTGGAGGACGATGTGGCACGGCAGACGATCATCGCGTCGGTGCCGCTCCTCGCCAAGCGCCGCGCGCGGTTTGAACCTGAGTTCGGGTGCACGCTGCTGGAGGATTGAGCCCGAGGCCGCTTGTCCACCTGCCTAGAGCCAGCCGCGCCAGCGGGCGATGGCATAAGGCAGGATCGCGCTGGCCAGCATCAACAGCAATGCCATCGGATAGCCGAGCTGCCATTCGAGCTCGGGCATATGGGCGAAGTTCATGCCGTAGATGCCGGCAATGAGCGTGGGCGGCATGAACACGATCGCGAACACGGAGAAGATCTTCAGCACGGCGTTCTGCTCGATGTTGATGAGGCCGAGTGTGGTGTCGAGCAGGAAGGTGATGGTGCTGCCGAGGTAGCTGGCATGGTCGGTGAGCGAGGCGAGGTCGCGCGTCATCGATTTCAATTGCCCGCTGTGGCTGGCGTCCTTGGGGAGGGACAGCACCAGAAAGCTTGCTGCGCGCGCCAGGCTGACCGCCGATTCGCGGGCTTTGGACAGCGCATCCTGCGCCGTGCCGAGGCGCTGGAGGAGCGATTGGAGCACCAGGTTGGAGAGTCGCTGCTGGCGTCCCTTGGGCGTGATGCGGCGAAACGCCTGGCGGTTGATGGCGTCGATCTCGACGGCGACCCGCTCGATCGAGTCTGCCAGGCGATCGACGATGATGTCGAGCAGCTGGATGAGCAGCGCAGACGGCGTGGCGGGGGCTGCGCGATTGCACTGGGCGCCGAGCCGATCGATGACGGTCAAATCGGTGTAGCGGAGGGTGACCAGCGCCTGCGAGGTGAGGATCAGCGCCAGCGGGTGCAGTTCGGCTGCCAGTTCGTCCTTGTGGCGCAAGATGCCGGTCGCGATGCTGAGGGTGAGGAAGATGGCGCCGTTTTCGGTGTAGAGCCGGCTGGAGGTTTCGATTTCGGCCATGTCGTCTCGGCTGGGGATCTCGAGGCCGAGTGCGGCCTCCATGGCGGCATCCTCGCTTGCCGTCGGCGCCACCATGTCCACCCAAAGCATCGACGCAGGAAACACGTCTCCGGCCTCGGGAGAGCGGGGAACAAGGCGGCCTTCGGAGAGCGTGTAAACGGTGATCATTCCGTCTGGCGTGCCCGAGGGTGGCGATATGGTCAATCTGTGGTGTATCTGCGCCGTGCTAGGAAGGCCGGTATGGAACGAGGATCAGGCATGGCGGCGGACGGAACGCTGGTGAAGCGGCATTCTGGCTGGGTGCGGGCAACGCATTGGGTCAATGCCGTGGCCGTGGTGGTCCTGCTCGGGACCGGGCTCAACATCTTCAATGCCCATCCCTATCTCTATTGGGGCGCCAAAGGCACGACGGTGGACACCGGCGGCCGCTGGCTGGCGGTCGGCACGGTGCGCGAGCGGGGCATGGTGATGATCGGCAGCACGACCTTCGAGACGACCGGGCTGCTGGGACGATCGGCCGGGAAAAACGGCGCATCGCAGAATATCGCCTTTCCCCATTGGGCGACGATCCCCAGCTGGCGCGATCTCGGGCTGGCGCGGAACTGGCATTTTGCCGCCGCCTGGCTGCTGATCCTGAACGGGCTGGTGTACCTCGGTTACGGTGTTGTCAGTGGTCATTTCCGTCGCCGGCTTGTGCCGGCATGGACGGAGCTTCGCGTTGCGAACATCGCCCATGATGTGGCGGAGCACTTCAGGCTGCGGTTCCCCAAGGGCCGCGAGGCGCTCAACTACCAGGTGCTGCAGAAGATCGCCTATTCGGGCACGGCGCTGCTGCTGCTGCCGCTGATGATATTCTCGGGCATCGGCATGGCGCCGGGAATGGACGCGAGTTGGCCCTGGATCGTCGATCTGTTCGGCGGCCGGCAGAGTGCGCGCTCGGCGCACTTCATCGCGACCGTACTCGTGGTGGCGTTCACCATCGTCCATCTGCTGATGCTGGTGCTGGCGGGTCCCTTCAAGCTGATGCGCGGCATGGTCACCGGCTGGCAGCGTGTGGAGACAGCGAAATGAGCATCGTCACACGCCGCGCGATCGTGGCAGGCGGCGGGCTGCTTGTCGTGGGTTGCGATTCCGTTGTGAATGCACCGCGTGCCAAGGCGCTGGTGCAGGGTGCCGAGCGGGCAACGCAGCGCTGGCAGCGGCTGGTTGGCCGGGATGCGCTGGCACGCGAGTTTTCGGCCGCCGAAATCTCGCCGGTGTTCAAGGCCAACGGCACCATCGCCCCGGTCGAGCCGGCGTATCAGGCGCATGCCGCAGCGAACTTCGCCGATTGGCGGGTGCGGGTGACCGGGCTTGTGGAGCGGCCGCTGTCACTCTCTCTGGCACAGTTGCAGGCGTTGCCGGCGCGCAGCCAGATCACCCGCCACGATTGCGTGGAAGGCTGGAGCGCGATCGGCGGCTGGGCGGGACCACCGCTGGCGCTGCTGCTGAATGCCGCCAAGGTGAAGGCTGCGGCACGCTATGTCGTGTTCCTGTGTGCGGACAATTATGGCGGCAGGGCCGACGAGTCGGGCATGCTTTCGAAGAGCCGCTATTACGAGAGCATCGACCTGGTCGACGCCTGGCACCCGCAGACCATCCTGGCGCTGCTCCTCAACAATGAGCCGCTCGATGTGGCACATGGAGCGCCGGTGCGGCTGCGCGTCGAGCGGCAGCTCGGCTACAAGCATGCGAAATACGTCGAGGAGATCATGCTGGTCGACGATCTGGCCGGCATTGGCAGCGGCCAGGGCGGCTACTGGCCCGACCGCGGATATGAGTGGTACGCCGGCATCTAGCCGGTGAAGCTCAGCCCTACCCAGATCGTCCGTGGTTGCGCCAGGTCGAGAATGCCGTTGTTGGCGATGCCGCTCACCACTTCGGTGTCGGTGAGGTTCTCGCCGCGCAGCGTCAGCGCCAGCCGCTGGCCGAGGGCCAGCCGTGCGCCCGCATCGAGCGTTGTGGCCGGCGGCAGGCGGCGGAGATTCTGGTCGTCCTCGAACGCCGATGCGGTGTGCCGCACGGTGGCCGAAAGCCCCAGCGGCCCGCCGGCCCAGGCGAGCGTGCCCGAGAGGCTGGTGGTGGGGCTTTGCGCCGGGCGCAGGCCATCGAGCGACAGCGCCGGTCCCGAGGCCTGCACGCGCGCATCGGCATAGGCGGCGGAGAGCGTCGCGGTGAAGCCGGCCGCACTCAGGCTTGCATCGGCCTCGAAGCCCTTGGTGTCGACGCGGTCGAGGTTGGTGCGCTGGCGGTAGCTGCCGGCGCCACTCACGAAGCCGACCTGCGGGAACACGCCGGGGCCGCGTGCCAGCGTGACGTTGCTGATCGCGCCATCGAGCCGGTTGATGAAGCCGGTGAGGCTGAGGCGGGCTGCGGGGATGGGCTGCCAGTCGAAACCCGCTTCGACGCCTGCCGCGCGCTCCAGATCCAGTGCCGGGTTTGCCGCAGTGGCGTCGGCGCCCACCCGGAACGGGCGGTAAAGCTCGTTGGGGGTCGGCAGCCGGAAGCCGGTGTAGGCGGCTGCGCGAAGCGAAAGCGTGTCCACCGGCTTCAGGATCAGCCCGGCGCGCGCGGTGCCGCGCGTGCCCGAGCGTGACGGCGTGAGCAGCGACTGGGTGATGGCGCCGCTGCCGATCACGGATTCGATCAGCCGGCCTTCGGCGATGTGCCAGCGGTCGAGGCGGCCGCCGGCGGTGAGGGTGAGTGCAGGCGAAACGTCGATGCTCGCTTCGGCATAGGCGCCGGCGGTGCTGGTGGTGCCGCCGGCTTCGCGCAGGCCATCGAAGCGGCCGCCGGTGAAGCGGAAGAACTCGTTGGTGGTGCCGCTGCTGCGGCGCCAGTCGATGCCGAGCTGCAGGTCGAACGGAAGCGGCGGCCGCACTTCGAGGCGTGCGCCAAGGCCGGTGGCGGGCGTCTTGAACTGGTCGAGGCTCGGGTTGGCGCTGCGCCGGTCGGCCGCCACGGCGGCGAAGGTGCTGGTGAAATTGCGGGTCTGCACGAACGCAAGCGCATCGACCGCCCAATCGCCGCGGTGGATGAGTCGCAGCGAAGCATCGGCGCCCTCGCTGCTGCTGGTCACCAGATCGATGCCACGGGTGCGTTCGTCGGTGAAGGCTCGGAAACTGGCCTGCACTTCGGTATCCGGCCCGGCGGGCACGACCGCGCGCAGCGAGCCGCCGGTGCTGCGATAGGGGGCAGCGACGTCGATCGGTCCGCGCTGGCGCTCGGGCACGATGAAATAGCCATCGCCCTGGTCGTGGCGCAGGTTTGCGGTGACGAAACCGCCGCCGAGCGGCAAAGCGAACCCGGCGCTCGCCTCGATACTGTCCCGGCTGCCATAGGCGCCGCTCAGCGTGACCGGGGCGAGCAACTCAGGCCCGGCGCTCGTGAGTTCAAGCGTGCCTGCCACGGCACCGGCGCCAAAGGCGCCGCCACCACCACCGCGTACAATTTGCACCGATGCGAGACGAGCTGGGTCGATGGCCGCGAAGGGAAGGTAGCCGGCGAAGGGATCGGCAATCGGCACGCCATCGAGCAGCACCAGCGCACGTGACGCGGCATTGCCACCGAGCGCGCGCAGGGTCAGTCCCTGGCTGGTCGGATTGGCCGTGCGACTGTCGGTGCGGCGGAAGCTGGAAAGCCCGGCGATGTCGCGCAATGCGTCTTCCAGCCGGCCCGACGCGGTGCCGGACAGCCGCTCCGGGGTGAGGGTGAGGCTCGAATAGGCGGCAGCGCCCGCGGCCACGGGCAGCGGCCGACCGGTGACGACGATCTCGAGTGCGGGGGGGGTGGGGGGAAGGGCGTCCATGCCGTGTCATGGACAGGGCGGGGGGCTGCTGGCAAGACCGGGATTGCGCAAATTGGGAGAAATTGATGACCGGATGGCTGTATCTGGCGCTGGCGATAGGCCTCGAGATTGTGGCCACGACGCTGCTCAAGCTTTCAGACGGCCTGGAAAGATGGGGATTCGCCGCGGCCTCGATCGGCGTCTACGCCCTTTGCTTCCTGGTGCTGGCGCCGGCGCTCAAGGCGATTCCGGTCGGTGTCGCCTATGCGGTGTGGAGCGGCGTCGGCATCGTGGCAATGGCGGTGATCGGCATCATCCTGTTCGACCAGCGCTTGAGCCCGGTGCAGATGGGCTGCATTGCGCTGGTGCTCATCGGCGCCCTGGGGTTGCGCTTGTCCACGCCCACCGGCGGCGACATCTGATGAGAGGGATGGGGATGCTGCGTACGGTTGTTTTCGCGCTCATGCTCGCCCTGGCGCCGGCAATGCATGCCCAGGCGCCTTCGGGTGATGTGCCGGCGCTCGGCGCCCGTGGTGCGCTTCCTGTCGGGGTGCGCAGCGACGTGCTGACTTTTGCCGAGCGCCCCGATCCGACAAAGCCCGATGGCAAGGGCGGCTTTGCCGCTGCGCCCCGCACGCTGCCGATCACGACCTGGTATCCGGCTGCTGCGAGTGATGCCGCAGCGCAGCGGACCAGCTATCGCTATGCCACCACGAAGGTGGAGAGTGTGCCGGCGGGCAGCGTGCCCGCGGAGGTGGTGCTCGCGGGGCAGGCCGCGCGTGACGCAGCGCCGGCGGCTGGGCGCTTTCCGCTGCTTGTGATCTCGCACGGCTTTCTCAACCGGGCCCTAATGTTTTCGGACCTTGCCGAGCGGCTGGCGAGCAAGGGCTATGTCGTTTCCGTGATCGACCATGGCGACCTCGACGACAACGCCGTGTCGCGCGAGTTCGCTTTTGTGAAGGTGGTGGTCCACCGCGCGGCCGACCAGCGGCTGGTGATGGCCGAGATCGCCCGCCGTGCCGCAGGCGACGACGCCTTCTGGTCGCATGTCGATGCGGGCCGGGTGGCGCTGGCGGGCTATTCGATGGGCGGTTTCGGGGCGCTTGCGACAGCGGGCGGAGGCTATGACCCGGCAAGCCCGCTGTTCGGCCAGGCACCGCCGGGAACGGCAGCGCTGCTGGCCGCGACACCGCCGCCGCCGGCCAATCTGAAGGCCAGTATTGCCTTTGCACCCTGGGGCGGCGGGCAGCCGCTGCGCGCTTTCTCGGCAGAGGGGCTTGGCCGGATTGCGCTCCCGAGCCTGTTCATCGCCGGCGACGAGGATGATGTCGCCGATTACAAGGGCGGGATCCGCTGGCTGTTCGAGGACAGCGGCGGCCCGCGCTATATGCTCACCTATGAAAACGCCCGGCATAATGTGGCGACCAACGCGACGCCGCCCGAACTGGCACACCGCTTCGAATATCGCGAGCGCCAGGATGAGCCGGTTTGGCGCAAGGACCGGATGCTTGCGATCAACACGCACATGATCACGGCGTTTCTCGACTGGCATCTGAAAGGTGATGCGGCAGCGCGGCGCTGGCTCGATGTGCCGGTCCCGCGCGCGGTCGACGGCAGTTGGCCGGCTGCGGCGCGCAGTGACGCTGCGGACCGGACCGATGGGCCTGCCACCTATTGGCCCGGCTTCCACCGGCGCTGGGCCATGGGACTTCGCATGGAAAAGCTGGACTAAAGTGTGTTTCGCAAAAGTGGGCACCGGGTTTGCGATAAAAACACACGGAAACAAAAAATTAGACCCGCGTTTTGATCATATCAAAACGCAATTGGATCTAGCCGGCGGGCTTCATCGCGGCGAGTTGCTCGGCCATCAGCCGGTGGAGCAGGTTGATCGCCTTCAATGGTCGCACCATCACCTTGAAATGGACGATGTGGCCATCGGCGTTCCAGCGAACCATGTCGATGCCGTTGATGCGGATGCCTTCCACTTCGGTCTCGAATTCGAGCACCGCGCTATCCGGCGCGAGCCATTCGCCGATGTAGCGGAAATTCGGCCCGCCGAGCACCTTGTCGGCGCTGGCAAGATAGGCATGGACGATGGCGCGGCCCCGCTGCGGGGTGTGGACGACCGGGCTCTCGAACACGGCGTCGGGATCGAGCATTTCCCAGAGCGCCGCATGGTCGGGCGCCTTGATGTAGGCGTGCCATCGCGCGAGCGGGCTCGGGTCAGTCATCGCGCACGACGCCATAGCCTTTGGCCATCAGGTTGGCGATCGTGGTCATCGCCATCAGGTCGAGCTGCACGGCGGGGTGAAGCTCGTCGCGCGCATAGCCGTGGCCGAGATAGGACTGGCCGCAGATGCGCACCGAGACGCCGGCCTTGGCCAGGTCTTCAAGCAGCTGGCGGCTGGGGTTGGGGGCACCGAAGCGCTTCTGGTGGGCGGCGTCGGTGAGAAGGTTCACATCGGGCGCGCCGTGCACGACGATGGCGATGTCGCCGGCGGCCGGGCGCACGCCGTTGGCGGCCATTGCATTGAGCAGTGCGGCAGCACGGCGCAGTGTCTGGTGCGGCTTGGTCTTGTCGGCATTGGGCTCGGACACATCGTAGAGGATCCGGTAGCGCAGCGATGGATCGGGGCGCTCCATGGCGCCCGGGATGTCCTTGGGCGTCGGGTTGCTGGGCACCGCCGGCGTCTGGGCGGGGCTGGCGGTGGCGACGCCAAGGGCAAGTGCGGCAATGAGGAGTCGCATGCAGCATCCTTTTTTCGGAAGATGCGAAGCCTAGCAAGCGGGTGGGATCCGTGCCAGCCGGAATGCGCATGGCCGGTGGCAGCATGTCGCAGCGTTTCTGTGCGGGGGAACGCCGCATGCTGGCCGTATTGTGGCGTTAAGCCGCCGAATAATCGCCCAATCTCACACGAGTGTTGCCCGCATGAAGATGACGTTCCGCCTGGCGCTGGCAACCAGCCGCCATGCCCTGGTGCTCGCGCTGTTGTGGACGGGTCCGGTTGTGGCTGCGCCGGCGCTCTCGCCGTCGGATATCGAGCAGCCGGCACCGGCGACCGGGGGCGAGCCGCCGGTCGCCGAGGATGATGTGGCGACCGACCCGGAGGAAGAAGGCGAGATCGTCGTGACGGGCACCTTCCAGCGCGGCGGCGTGGTTGGGGACATCAAGGCGGAAGTGCAGCTCGATGCGGCCGACATTCGAGCGTTCGGGGCCGGAAGCCTCGCCGATCTTCTGCAGGAGCTGGGGCCGCAGCTGCGATCGGGCCGCGGGCGCGGCGGCGAGCCGCCGGTGGTGCTGGTCAATGGCAGGCGGGTGTCGGGCTTTGCGGAGATTCGCAACCTGCCGCCCGAGGCGCTCGAGCGGGTGGATATTCTGCCCGAGGAAGTGGCGTTGAAATACGGGTATCGTGCCGACCAACGAGTGATCAACTTCGTGCTGCGCGAGCGCTTCAACGCAGTGACTCTTGAGCTGGAGCCCGGCTTCGCCACGGACGGCGGCCGGCCGACGTTCGAGGCCGAGGGCAATCTGCTGAGGCTCAACAATGGCACGCGGTTGAGCTTCGAGGGCGAATATGAGCGCGAGAACCCGCTGCTCGAAGCCGAGCGGCGGATCACGACGCCGCCGCAGGGGCAGCCGTTCTCGTTTGCCGGCGGGCTGGCCGGGCAGGGCGCTGCCAATGTATCGGCGTTCGGCGAGATCGATCCGGCACTGTCCGCCCTGCTCGGCACCCCGACAGGGCTGGTCGGGGTGCCCGGGGTTGCGGCCTCGCGCGCGCCGGTGCTGGGAGATTTTGCGGGCGCGACGGCCAATGCGGCCGATACGACCGACCTGACCCCCTTCCGCACGCTGCTGCCG
>JBBSPR010000053.1:0-14412 GCA_038258615.1 Sphingomonadales bacterium | reverse complement strand
CTTTTCGTCGGCACCAAGCGCCAGGCGCAGGACCCGATTGCCGAGGCTGCGCGTCGCTGCGGCCAGCATTATGTCAACCATCGCTGGCTCGGCGGCATGCTAACCAACTGGAAGACGATCTCGGGTTCGATCAAGAAGTTCAAGCAGCTCGAGGAGCAGCTTTCGGGTGACACCACCGGCCTGACGAAGAAGGAAGTGCTCAAGCTGACGCGCGAGCGCGACAAGTTCGAGCTGAGCCTCGGCGGCATCCGCGACATGGGCGGCCTTCCCGATGTGATCTTCATGATCGACGTCAACAAGGAAGAGCTGGCCGTGAAGGAAGCCAATGTGCTCGGCATTCCGGTGGTGGCGATCCTCGACACCAACACCGATCCCAGCGGCATCGCTTTCCCGGTGCCGGGCAATGATGACGCCAGCCGCGCCATCCAGCTTTATGTCAACGCGATTGCCGATACGGTGATCGGTGCTTCGCAGGGTCGCATGGCCGCTTCGGGCTATGATCTGGGTGCAATGGAAGAGCCGGTGATGGAGCCGGCGCTGGTGGAAGAGCCGCCGGTTGCTGTCGAGCCCGCTGGGGCCGAGCCTGCTGCTGTCGAGCCCGCTGGGTCCGAGCCGGCTGTTGCGGAAGCGACTCCGCAAGCCTGACGATTTGCGGCCGGCGCCTGGGCGCCGGTCGCAGCACATTGTCATCTGCATGCAATATGGCGCGTCCAAGGGGCGGGCCGGTAGCCAAGAGGATATGAAAATGGCTGAGATTACTGCGGGCATGGTCAAGGACCTGCGCGAGCGCACCGGCGCTGGCATGATGGATTGCAAGAAGGCGCTGAACGAAACCGCTGGCGATATGGAAGCGGCGGTCGATTGGCTGCGCACCAAGGGCCTGGCGGCTGCTGCCAAGAAGGCTGGGCGCACGGCGGCTGAGGGGCTTATCGGCGTGACGGTTGCCGGCACGCGCGGCGCGCTGGTGGAAGTCAATTCCGAAACCGATTTCGTGGCGAAGAACGAGGTCTTCCAGGGCTTCGTGCGCACCGTGACCGAGATCGCCGCCGAAATGGGCAGCGACGTGCAGGCGCTTCTTGCCGCGGGCTATCCGGAGTCGGACGGTAGCGTGCACGACCGGCTGACGCACAATATCGCGAAGATCGGCGAGCATCAGACGCTGCGCCGTGCGGCGATTGTCGAAGTCGAACAGGGCGTTGTCACCTCCTATGTGCACAATGCCGCGGCCTCGGGAATGGGCAAGATCGGCGTGCTGGTGGGCCTCGAGTCCGCTGCTCCCGCTGATGTGCTTGAGCCGCTGGGCAAGCAGATTGCCATGCACATTGCGGCGGCCAACCCGCTGGCGATCGACGAGACCGGGCTCGACCCGGCCACGGTCGAGCGCGAGCGCGCAATTGCTCGTGAGAAGGCAGAGACCAGCGGCAAGCCGGCCGACATCATCGAGAAGATGATCGAAGGCGGCGTGCGGAAGTATGCGCAGGAGAACTCGCTGCTGACGCAGGTGTTCGTGATCGATGGCAAGTCCAAGGTCGGTGACGTGGTGGCAGCTGCGGCCAAGGCGGCCGGCACGCCGATCACGGTGAAGAGCTTTGTTCGCCTCCAGCTCGGTGAAGGCATCGAGAAGGAAGAGAAGGATTTTGCCGCCGAAGTGGCTGCTGCCGCCGGCGTCTGAGGTCTTCGAAGCTTTCATGGGGGGCCACGGCATGCCGTCGGCCCCCCTTTTCATATCGGGCGGTGGTGGCTAAGGCTCCCCCTGACGTTTTCTGGCGGTTTGACGGGGCAGCACGTGATACGAGGTTTCAAGCGGATCCTGCTCAAGCTCTCCGGCGAAGCGCTGATGGGGCGCGAGCCCTATGGCATCGATCCTGTCGAGGCGACACGGATCGCGCACGAAGTGCAGGCAGCGGTCGTGGCGGGTTATGAAGTCTGCCTGGTGGTGGGGGGTGGCAACATCTTCCGCGGGCTGGCGGCGGCGGCCAAGGGCTTCGACCGCGGGTCGGCGGATTACATGGGGATGCTGGCCACGGTGATGAACGCGCTGGCGATGCAGAATGCGCTGGAAAACATCGGCATTTCGACACGGGTACAGTCCGCCATTCCGATGCCGAGTGTCTGCGAGCCTTATATCCGCCGTCGCGCCGAGCGGCATCTGGAGAAGGGCAGGGTGGTGATTTTTGCCGCCGGCACCGGCAATCCGTTTTTCACGACCGATACCGGGGCGGCGCTGCGTGCCGCCGAGATGAACTGCGATGCGCTGCTGAAGGGTACCTCGGTGGATGGTGTCTATGATGCCGATCCCAAGCGCGTGCCTGGAGCCAGGCGCTATGATCGACTGACCTATTCCAAGGTCCTGGCCGACGATCTGAAGGTGATGGACGCCAGTGCGGTGGCCATGTGCCGGGACAATGGCATTCCGATCCTCGTCTTCAACATCCGCGAGCCGGGCACGCTGGCTGCGGTGTTGCGCGGCGAGGGAACATCGACAATGGTCACCGACGAAATGGTCACCACAGAGGAGCAAGCCCTTGGCTGATTTCGAATTCGCACCGTGGAAGGCCGATCTGGAGCGCCGCACCGTGGGCGCCGTGGATGCCCTCAAGTCCGATTTGGCCGGGCTTCGCACCGGCCGGGCCAACGCCAGCCTGCTCGATCCGGTGACGGTCGAGGTCTATGGCTCGGCCATGCCGCTGTCGCAGGTCGCCACCGTTACGGTGCCCGAGCCGCGCATGATCAGCGTGCAGGTCTGGGACAAGAGCAATGTGACGCCGGTTGAAAAGGCGATCCGCTCCGCCGGGCTCGGCCTCAACCCGATCACCGATGGCCAGACGCTGCGGCTGCCGGTCCCGGGCATGACCGAGGAGCGCCGCAAGGAGATGGCGAAGCTTGCGTCGAGCTATGCCGAAAAGGCCAAGATTGCGGCGCGCAATGTGCGCCGCGACGGGATGGAAGCGCTGAAGGCGGCCGAGAAGAAGGGCAAGATCAGCCAGGACGAGCAGAAGCGCTTCGAGACCGAGGTGCAGAAGCTCACCGACAAGGCCGTGGTCGATATCGACGCCGCCGCTGCCGCCAAGGAAAAGGAAATCCTGGGCAAATGACGCTGGCGCCCGCTCCGCTCGCGGCTCCGGTGCCTGGTCCGGGCGGGGCTGCTGGTGGGGTGCGCCATCTGGCGATCATCATGGACGGCAATGGCCGTTGGGCGCAGCGCCGCCGGCTGCCGCGCATCGCCGGCCACCGGGCGGGGGTGGAATCGGTGCGCCGCGTGGTCGAGGCGGCACCCGACCTCGGCATCGAAGTGCTGACGCTCTATGCGTTTTCGAGCGAGAACTGGAAGCGGCCGCAGGACGAAGTGTCCGACCTGATGGGGCTGTTGCGGCATTATGTGCGCTCCGAAATCAAGGATTTGCACCGCAATGGCGTGCGGCTTGAGTTCATCGGCAACTGGCGGGCGCTGAAGCCCGACCTGGTGGCGCTGCTCGAGGAGGCGCGGGCGCTGACGGCGGACAATCGCAAGCTGACGCTTGTAATGGCGCTCAACTATGGCGGGCAGGACGAAGTGGTGCGTGCGGCGCGGGCGCTTGCGGCCGATGTGGCGGCAGGGCGGATTGTCGCCGACGATATCGACCCCGAGATGTTCGCTGCCCGTCTGGATACCTGCGAATGGCCGGCGCCCGATGTGGTGCTGCGCACTTCGGGCGAGATGCGGCTCTCCAACTTCCTGCTCTGGCAATCGGCCTATGCCGAAATCGTGATCACCGACACGCTTTGGCCGGATTTCGATGCCGCGGCACTGGCGGCGGTGCTGGCCGAGTTCGCGACGCGGGAACGACGCTTTGGCGGGCGCTGAAGCGGTGATGTTCGACCGGAGCCTGAAATTGCGGATCGTGACGGGGCTGGTGCTGGTGGCGCTGGCATTGACGGCGGTGTGGTGGGGCGGTTTGCCATTCCTGGCGCTGGTAGCACTTGCGACGCTGATCATGTGGGCGGAATGGGCGACGATGATGCAGCTGGGGCTCGGCCTGCGGCGGGCCGGGCTGGTGCTGCTGGCGGCGTGCATGGCGCTGCTGGCGGTGGCGACGGTGGGCGAGGTGCTGATGGCGCTGGCGGGCGGAGCGGGTCTGCTCGGGTTGTTTGCGC
The DNA here is from genome assembly GCA_038258615.1 of Sphingomonadales bacterium. Taxonomy (GTDB): domain Bacteria; phylum Pseudomonadota; class Alphaproteobacteria; order Sphingomonadales; family Sphingomonadaceae; genus Sandarakinorhabdus. The sequence goes on along the minus strand of JBBSPR010000053.1, from coordinate 10,278 downwards.
GCGGCGCGATCGACCGTCGTGCGGCGCTGTGGACCACGGCGGGGCTGCTCTATTGCGGGCTGCCGGCGATCGGGCTGCTGTGGGTGCGCGGCTTGCCCGAGGGGCTGGCGGCGACGGTGCTGCTGATGGCGATTGTGTGGACGGCCGATGTCGCGGCGTTTTTCGGTGGCAAGACGATCGGCGGGCGCAAGCTGGCGCCATCGATCAGCCCGAACAAGACTTGGGCAGGTGCGATTTCGGGCGTTGTCGGCGCGATGCTGATCGCGGGTGCGCTGGCGACGGCGTATCTGCCGAGCGGGCTGGGCAGCTGGACGCTGACGATGGCGAGCGTGGGCGGCGGGCTGGCGGTGCTGTCGGTGTTGGGAGATCTGCTTGAAAGCGGGCTCAAGCGCATGGCGAAAGTGAAGGATTCCGGCACGCTGCTGCCGGGGCATGGCGGCGTGATGGACCGGCTCGACGGGCTGGTGCCGGTGGCGGTGGCAGGCTCGGCGCTGTTCGCCGTGACGGGATGGGCTGGATGACGACGACACTCAGCATCCTCGGCGCCACAGGATCGGTGGGAAGCCAGACGCTCGACCTGGTGGCGCGCAACCCGGGCCGCTGGCAGGTGGATGCGCTGACCGCCAACAGCGATGCCGAAGGGCTGGCGCGGGCGGCGCTGGCGTGCGGCGCGCGCTATGCGGCGGTCGGGGACGAGCGGGCCTATGGCGCGCTGAAGGCGGCGCTGGCGGGCAGCGGAATCGAAGTGGCTGCCGGGGCGGAGGCGGTGCGCGAGGCGGGCGCGCGGCCGGCCGAGATCGTGCTGACCGCGATCGTGGGTGCGGCCGGACTGCCGCCTACCCTTGCAGCGGTCGCGCGCGGCGCGCGGATCGCGATTGCCAACAAGGAAACCCTTGTGTGCGCCGGGCCGGTGGTGACGGCGGCGGCCAAGGCGAGCGGTGCGGTGCTGCTGCCGGTGGACAGCGAGCATAATGCGATCTTCCAGGTGTTTCCGCATGGCGATTGCAGCAGCGTTCGCAAGGTCATCCTGACTGCGAGCGGCGGGCCGTTCCGCACGCGAAGCCTCGACGAGATGCGCCATGTGAGCGTGGCCGATGCCTGTGCGCATCCGGTCTGGTCGATGGGGGCCAAGATCTCGATCGATTCCGCGACGCTGATGAACAAGGGGCTCGAACTCATCGAGGCGGAGCAATTGTTCGGGGTGGGGGCGGATCGGCTCGGGGTGATCGTGCATCCGCAATCGGTGGTGCATTCGATGGTGGAATATGTCGATGGCTCGGTGCTGGCGCAGATGGGGACACCGGACATGCGAATTCCCATCGCCTATGCACTCGCCTGGCCGGAACGCATCGAAACGCCATGTGCGCGGCTCGACCTGGCATGCATCGGCAGCTTGAGCTTCGAAGAGGCTGATCTCACGCGGTTTCCGGCACTGGCGCTGGCCTGGGCGGCGCTGCGGGCGGGGGGATCGGCGCCGTGCATCCTCAATGCTGCCAATGAAGTGGCGGTGGCGGCGTTCATCGCCGGGAAAGCCGGCTTCCTCGATATCGCCGATGTGGTGGCTGCCGTGCTCGACCGCCTGGGCTCCGGCCCGCTCGATGGGCTTGATGCGGTGCTTGCCGCCGATGCTGCGGCGCGTGCTGCGGCGCACGATATTGTGAAGGGTTTGGCGCATTGACCGATATCCTGCCCCAACCCGGACTGTTGTTCAGCTTGGGCGCGTTCATTCTGATGATCGCAGTGCTGGTGGTCGTCCATGAAGGGGGCCACTTCCTCGCCGGGCGATTGTTCAACACGAAGATCGACGCCTTTGCCTTCGGCTTCGGGCGGGAATTGCTGGGCTATACCGACCGCCGCGGCGTGCGTTGGCGGCTCAACCTGCTGCCGCTGGGTGGCTATGTGAAATTCACCGGCGACCTGAACGAGGCGAGCCAGGTCGATCCGTCGCTGCTCAAGCTGCCGAAATCGGAGCGGGGCCGCCTGTTCGCATTCAAGCCGTTGTGGCAGCGCGCGATCATCGTGGCGGCGGGGCCGGCGATCAACTTCGTCTTCGCGATCCTGATCCTTGCCGGCTTTTATGTGACGCTCGGCCATCCGACCACGCCGCCGGTGGTGTCGGCGGTGATGCCGGAAAGTGCCGCGGCGCAGGCCGGGCTGCAGGCGGGGGACAGGATCGTCCGGATCGACGGCGAAAGCGTGTCGCGGTTCGAGGATGTGATCAACATCGTGATGAGCGGCACCGGCAAGCCTTTGGAACTGGTGGTGGTGCGTGACGCTGGCAGCGAACTGGATCTCGTCATCCGGCCGCAGATGGTGGAAACGACCGACCGTTTCGGCAATGTGCTGAAGCATCCGCGGCTCGGCATCGCGCGGGGGCCGCAGGTGGTGGAGCAGGTGGGGCCGATCGAGGCCATCGGCCATGGCGTGGTCGATACCGGCAACATCATCGTCACCATCGGGCGCACCCTGCGACAGGTGGTGATGGGCGAACGCAACCTCGATGACCTGGGCGGGCCGATCCGATCGGGCCAGGTGACGGGGCAGCAGGCGGCGATGGGGCTGACATCCTTCATCGCGTTCATGGCCTTCTTCTCGGTCAACCTCGGCTTCATCAACCTGCTTCCCATCCCTACGCTGGACGGCGGCCATCTTCTCCTCTACGCGGTCGAGGCTGTCCGACGGCGACCGCTGGGCGAGCGTTTTCAGCAATGGGCGTTCATGTCGGGCTTTGCGGCGATCATGACCCTTATGGTGGTGCTTACCTGGAATGACTTGTCTTCGGTTGGAGTCTTCAAGCAGCTTGCCGGCGCGCTCGGTTGATGCACGGGTGGGAAGCATGATGGGCAGCAAGGCGAGCAGCATGCGCAGCATTGGTGCCGCAGTGACGGTGCTGCTCATGTCCACGGCACTTGCCGCCCCGCTCGCAGCGCAGCAGCGCGGTCGGCAGCCGCAGCCCGCCCCGCCGCCGCCGCCGCTGGCGAGCGCCGGGCAGGTGCAGGTGCTGGGTGCCGGTGCAGGGACCGTGCGGTCGATCACCGTGCGCGGCACCGAGCGGCTCGAGCCAGAGACGGTGCGCAGCTATCTCAACCTTGTGGTGGGCGACCAGTATGACCGCAACCGGACCGACCTGGCGCTGAAGGCGCTCTATGCGTCCGAACTGTTTGCCGATGCCACGATCCGCGATGACAATGGCGCGCTGACGGTGGAAGTGCGCGAGAACCCGGTGATCAACCGCATCGTGATCGAGGGTGCGAAGCGGGTGAAGGAAGACAAGATCCGCGAGGAGATCCGGCTGGCGCCCCGCCAGATCTTCACGCGATCGAAGGCGCGCGCCGATGTGGGGCGCATTCTTGAGCTGTATCGTCGGTCGGGGCGCTTTGCGGCCGCTGTCGAGCCGAAGATCATCCAGCTCGAACAGAACCGTGTCGATGTCATCTTCGAGATGAGCGAGGGGCCGAAGTCCAAGGTCCAGCAGATCAATCTGCTCGGCAACACCAAGTTCAAGGACGGCAAGCTGCGCGGCGAAATGGCGACGAAGCAGGCGCGCTTCTATCGCTTCTTCAGCTCGAACGACACTTATGATCCCGATCGGCTTGCCTATGACCAGCAGAAGCTGCGGCAATTCTATCTGACCGAGGGCTATGCCGACTTCCGGGTGGTGTCGTCGGTGGCGGAGCTGACACCGGACAATCGCGATTTCATCGTGACCTATGTGCTCGACGAGGGCGAGCGGTACAAGTTCGGCACGGTCGATCTGGAGTCCGAAATCCGTGACATCAAGGCCGAGGATTTCAAGGCGCTGATCCCGGTGGAGAAGGGTGACTGGTACGACGCGCAGAAGATCGAGAACACGGTCGAGACGTTGACCGAGACCGCAGGGCTGCTCGGCTATGCCTTTGCCGATGTGCGGCCGCAGTTCGATCGCGACAAGGATGCGCTCGAGATGAACGTCACTTTCCGCATCGGCGAGGCGCCGCGCGTCTATGTCGAGCGCGTGCAGGTGAACGGCAACACGATCACCACCGACCAGGTCATCCGCCGCGAGTTCCGGCTCGCCGAGGGCGACGCCTTCAATTCGATCAAGGTCCGGCGGTCGAGCGACCGGTTGAAGAGCCTCGGCTTTTTCCAGGAGAAGCTGGAGATCGAGCAGAAGCCCGGCGCGTCGCCCGATCGCATCATCCTCGAAGCCAATGTCGAGGAGCGGCCGACCGGTGAGTTGCAGGTTTCGGCAGGCTTCTCGAGCCTCGAGCGGTTCATTCTTTCGATGTCGGTGCGGCAGCGCAACTTCCGCGGACGGGGGCAGGAGCTGCGGCTTTCCGCGAATATTTCCAACTTCTCGCGCTCGGTCGAGGCTGGGTTCACCGAGCCCTATCTGTTCGGGCGGAACCTGGCGCTGGGCTTCGACGTGTTCACGCGCGATTTCCGCTCGTTCCGCTTCACGGCCAACAATTCGCGCGACACGACCTACACGCAGGTCTCGACCGGCTTCAACGTGCGCGTCGGCTTCCCGGTGACCGAATTCTGGGCGATGCAGGCGCGCTATGGCATCTCGTTCGAGAACATCGATCTCGACCGTGACCTGTTCTTCACCAACGGCATCTGCGACCCGCTGCTGGCGGGCCGGTTCCTGTGCGAAGCACTCGGGAAGCGGACCGTGTCGACGATTGGCTACAGCGTGCTGTTCAACAACCTCAACAACAGCTTCCGTCCGACGGGCGGCCAGCGCTTCTCGTTCAGCCAGGATCTGGCGGGCATTCCGCTCGGCGTGAAATATGTCCGCACCCGGGTGAATTATGACCGCTACAATGCGCTGTTCGGCTCGGGCTTCATCCTGCAGATTGCCGGTGAGGGTGGATATATTGCCGGCTATGGCGGCAATGACGTGCTGCTGACCGACCGCTTCTTCCTCGGCGAGCCGCAGATGCGCGGCTTCCGGATTCGCGGCGTGGGTCCGCGCGTGCTGCGGCGGCCGTTCGACGAGACCGGCACGCCGATCACCGATCGCAATTTCGTTCTCGACGATGCGCTCGGCGGCAAGGCCTATTATTACGGCAAGGCGGAAATCCAGATTCCGCTGGGTGCCGGCGGGGCGGAGCTGGGGCTGCGGCCATCGATCTTCATGGATGTCGGTGCGGTGTGGAACGTGAAGTCCCCCAATCTCACCTGCGCCAATGGCCCGACGACCAACCGGCCGGACTGTCTGCCGTTCGACCCGCTGCGGCCGAGCAATGGCTTTGAGGAAGTGTTTCTTGGCAATTCGCCATCGCCGCGTGTTTCGGTGGGTGCGGGTGTGATGTGGAACTCGCCGTTCGGGCCGTTCCGGCTTGATGTGGCCAAGGTGTTGCGCAAACAGCCGGGTGACGACACCCAGGTTTTCCAATTCAACGTAGGGACCCAATTCTGATGAAGAAGAGCTTGATCGCACTGGCGCTGGCCAGCGCCGCGGTGTCGCCGCTGGCGGCGCCCGCCTTTGCCCAGACACTGCCTGCCACGGTGGTGATCGTTGTCGACCTCGATTCCATCTACTCCAACTCGGCTGCGGCCAAGGGCGCCACCACTGACCTGCGCAGCAAGGACGAGGCGCTGCGGGCGCGCGCGACCCAGCTGCAGACCACGCTCGGCGCCGAGCAGCAGCAGCTTCTTGCCGCCCGCCCGGCCGAGAACGCTCCGGATGCGACCAAGACCGCCTGGGAAACCCGGGCGCGTGACTTCCAGACGCGGCAGCAGCAGGCGGGCCAGGAGCTGGAGAAGCGCCAGGCCGATCTGCAGGCGGCGCGCCAGTTCGTGCTGAAGCAGATCAACGATGCCATGCAGCCGATCATCACCACGGTGATGCGCGAGCGCGGTGCCTCGGTGGCGATCGCCAAGGGGGCAACGCTCGACAATTCGGCATCGCTCGACATGACCTCCGATGTGATGGCACGGCTCGACAAGGCGCTGCCGCGCGTTTCGACCACGCCGCCGGCAGCACCTGCCGCCGCGCCGGCTGCCGCACCGCCGCGCTGATGGCGGACGACGCCAGCGCGATGGCCACCGCGGATGTGATGGCGGTGATGGCGCTCCTGCCGCATCGCTATCCGATGCTGCTGGTGGACCGGGTCGAGGATATCGTTACCGGCGTTTCGGCGCGCGGCATCAAGGCGGTGAGCATCAACGAGCCGTTCTTTGCCGGGCACTTTCCGGGCCGCCCGATCATGCCGGGCGTGCTCATCATCGAGGCGCTGGCGCAGACCGCCGGGGTGCTCGCCATGAGCAGCCTGGGTGATGCGGGCAAGGGCAAGCTCGTCTACTTCATGGCGATCGACGGTGCCAAGTTCCGTGCGCCGGTGGAGCCGGGCTGCCTGCTGCACCTTGAGGTGCGCTTCACGCAGAACCGTGGCCGGGTGAGCAAGTTTGAGGGCCGGGCACTGGTGGACGGCAAGCTGGCGGCCGAAGCCAGCTTCACGGCAATGATTGCGGATCCGCCGGCCTGAGCTTCGGTTCCGGCCGGGCGGCCACGAGCACGGCGGCGAGGATGATGCCGGCGCCGACCCAGGTTTCCAGCCGAACGCCATCACCGAAGATGAAATAGCCGAACAGCGCCGCCCAGGGCAGGGCAGTGAACTCCATCACCGCGCCCACCTGCGCCTCCAGGCTGGCATAGGCGCGCGCCAGCAGCTGCATGCCGATGTTGCCGATGAGGCCCAGTGCTGCAAAGCCGATAAGGCTCGGCGTGTCGGGCAGGGGGTGCAGCAGCGCCACCGGGCTGAGGAATGCCAGCGGGATGAGGCTGCCGAGGAGCGTTATGGCTGTGGCGCCGTTGGTGGCGGCGAGCGAGCGCAGCAGCACGGCGGTGGCTGCATAGGTGACGGCTGCGAATAGCGCCGCGGCAATGGCCATGGTGCGGCTGGCATCGGCTTCCGGCGCGCCCTGCACTGCGATGAGCACGCCGGCGAAACCGATGCCGCCGGCGAGCAGCGCCTGGCTGCGCATCCGCTCATGCAGGAACAGCCGGGCGAGGGGCGGCACCAGCAGCGGAGCCAAAAAGGCGATGGTGAGTGCCTCGGCCAGTGGCAGCCGATCGATGGCGTAGAAGAAGGCGAGCGCGGTGACGGTGATGAGGAAGCCACGCAGCAGGTGCAGCTTCAGCGTGCCGGCGCCGATCGCCGGGCGGCGCTGTGCCTGCCAGACGATGACGGCGATGGCAGCGCCACTGGCATAGCGGCCAAGGGTGACCATCTCGACCGGGTTTGACTGGGCCAGCCATTTCACAAGCGCATCCATCGCCGTGAGCGCGCCGATGCCGGCGACGCATTGCAGCAAAGCACGCTGGCTCATCGCAATGCCGATGGCATGATGCGCGCCGACCCTTGCGACGCCGGCGCGCGGTGGAATGTCCTGATCATGTCGCCCGCACCTCTGATGCGGGCGTTTAGCGCGGCTTCAGGCGCTTGTCATGCGACCTTGAAGCCCTCGCGGTTCATGCGGTTGGTCAAGGCCTTGCGCTGCTCGTCCGACAGCATGGCCTGGAGGCGTGGAAAGATCTCCTGCTCCTCCTCGGCTGCTGATTCCGAGGCAAGCCGCCCCCTCATTCCGAGATGATGCCGCCCCCCTGTTCCGATCATTAGTCGCCCCCTGATTCCGAGATGATGTCGCCCCCTTGGGGCGGCGTCGGATCGGGGTCCTGCTGCTGGGTTATGTTCGCTCCTTTGGCTTGTCGAAGGGAGTGATCGAATGCCGGCTGAGAGGGTGAGTATGCGGCGTGTCCGCGAGATTTTGCGATACCGGTTCGGGGACGGCCTTGGTCACAAGGCGATCTCCCACCGCGTGGGTGCGGCGCCGTCGACGGTGCGCGAGACGCTGCGGCGTGTGGCGGCGGCGGAGCTATCGTGGCCGCTTGGCGAGGATGTCAGCGATGCGGTGCTGGAGACGGCGTTGTATCGGCCCGCCGGCATCAAGACCGGACATCGGCGCTGTCCCGAGCCTGACTGGGCGACGGTTCACCGCGAACTGAAGCGCAAGCATGTGACGCTGCAGATCGTCTGGGACGAATATATCGCGGCGCATCCGGGCGGCTATCGCTATAGCCGGTTCTGCGACCTGTACCGGGGCTGGGCAGCCAAGCTGCCGGTGACGATGCGGCAGAGCCACACTGGCGGCCACAAGCTGTTCGTCGATTATGCCGGCGACAAACTGGGCGTGGTGATCGACCGGCTGACCGGCGAAGTCCGCGATGCGCACATCTTTGTGGCGGTGCTCGGTGGCTCGAGCCTGTCCTATGCACAAGCCACCTGGACCGAGACGCTGCCCGACTGGATCGACTGTCATGTGCAGGCGCTGGCGGCGTTCAGCGGCGCGCCGGCGCTGTTCGTTCCCGACAATGCCAAGGTGGCGGTGATCAAGGCCTGCCTTTACGATCCGCAGGTCAACCGCAGCTATGCGGAGATGGCGGCCTATTACGATAGCGCGGTGCTTCCGACGCGGCCACGGCGTCCTCGCGACAAAGGCAAGGTCGAAGCTTGCGTGCTGATCGTCGAGCGCTGGCTGTTCGGGCGGCTGCGCCATCGGGTATTTTACAGCCTTGCCGAACTCAACGCGGCCATCGCCGAACTGATGGCCGACCTCAATGACCGGCGTGTCATGCGAGCGTACGGCCAGACCCGCCGTCAGATGTTCGACGTGATCGACAAGCCGGCTTTAAAAGCGTTGCCACTCGAGCCCTATGTGTTCGCCGAATGGCGGATGCGGCGCGCCGGGCTCGATTATCACGTCGAGATCGAGCGTCACTTCTACTCGGTGCCGTACCGCTTTGCGCGCGAACAGGTCGAAGCGCGGATCACGGCGCGGACGATCGAGCTGTTCCATAAGGGCGAACGCGTTGCTGCCCATATGCGCGGGTCGGGCAATGGCCGGCACACCACCATCCCTGAGCATATGCCGTCGTCGCACCGGCGGTTCGCCGACTGGACCATCGAGCGGATCACGCGGGAGGCGGACGCGATCGGGCCATGCGCAGCGTTGCTGTGCGAGAAGATCCTCGCCGATCGCCCGCATCCCGAACAGGGCTTCCGTGCCTGCCTCGGCATCGTCCGCCTGGTCAAAACCTTTGGCCAGCCTCGCGTCGATGCGGCGTGCAGCCGGGCACTCGATATCGGTGCCCGTACCTACGGCTCGGTCAAATCGATCCTCGACAAGGGGCTCGATCGCGTCGCCGACACCGGCCCGGCATCCGATCGGACAAGCGACTGGTCGGTCGATCATCCCAACATCCGGGGCCCCCGCTATTACCACTGAAGGAGAACGACATGTTGCAACATCCAACTCTTGACCGCCTCGACACCATGGGGTTCGCCGGCATGGCGAAGGCGTTCGCCGAGCTTGCCGCCAACGCCGAAGCCGAGCGCCTGACCCATGCTGAATGGCTGGCGCTGTTGCTCGACCGGGAATGGAGCTTCCGTCACGATCGCAAGCTGGCCGCCCGGTTACGGTTCGCCAAGTTGCGTCACCAGGCGGCGCCGGAGGATGTCGATTATCGCAGTAGCCGCGGGCTCGACCGGGCGCTGTTCATGAAACTCGTCGCCGGCGACTGGATCGCCGCGCACGACAATCTGGTGATCTGCGGACCGACGGGTGTCGGCAAGAGCTGGCTCGCCTGCGCGCTGGGCCACAAGGCCTGCCGGGATGACCGTTCGGTGCTTTATCAGCGCGTGCCCAAGCTGTTCGCGAGCCTGGCGCTGGCGCGCGGCGATGGCCGTCATCCCCAGATACTGGCCAAGCTCGGCGGCGTCCAGTTGTTGATCCTCGACGACTGGGGGCTTGAGCCGCTCGATGCCAACGCGCGCCACGACCTGCTCGAAATCCTCGAGGAGCGCTACGGCCGGCGTTCGACAATCATCACCAGCCAGTTGCCGATATCGGTCTGGCACGAGGTCATCGGCGATCCGACCTATGCCGACGCCATCCTCGATCGCCTGGTCCACAATGCCCATCGCCTCGATCTCACGGGAGACAGCCTGCGGCGCATAAAATCATCGCCGCCGGCTTGACGAAAACTACGTTCACAACGACAAACCAAACCAGCCAGCGCAGGCCCTGAAACAGGGGGCGACATCATCCCGGAATCAAGGGGCGCAATCATCCCGGAATCGGGGGGCGGCTTCGTCGGAATAAGCAGGCGGGGCAAGTCAGCGATTATACCGGAGCGGCGGCGCTACTGGACTGCCTGCCCAAAGCACAGTGGCTACTGGGCGACCGGGGCTATGATGCCGACTGGTTCCGCGATGCTCTTGAAGAGAAAGG
>JBBSPR010000052.1:0-14433 GCA_038258615.1 Sphingomonadales bacterium | reverse complement strand
CGCGCCGACGACTCGCGACTGGATCACCCAGGAATTGGCCGATCCCTGGCGCACGGAGCTCAATTCCGGTGCTCGCGGACGCCTGCCAGAAGCATCGACAAGATGCCCCAGGCCACCAGGCCGACGATGAAGGTGGCGATGATGCCACGCAAACGGCGCGGCTCCATGGCATCGTCTGGCATGCTGGGCTGGGCAATGCGCTCGACATACGCGCGCTGGCGCCTTGCCTCATTGCGCGCATCCTGCAGAGCGGAGAGCGCACCGGCGAGCTGCCGATCTGCAAACTCCCGTTGCAGTTGCAGACGCTGATACTGGGCAGCCGTGGCCGAAAGCGAGCTGCTGTTGCCAGCGACCATGCCGAGTTGCTCGTCGACGGCCCGTTGCAGGCCGGCAATACGAACTTTCAAAAGCGGAATTTGCGGATTTTGCGCCGCGATCGACGACAGTTGCAACAACTGCATCCGCGCGCCGATCAACTCGTCCTGCAGCTTGGAGATCATCTGCAACTGCACAGTGGCCTGGCGCTCCGGATCGATCACGCCGGCGCGGTTGCGATAGCTTGCCAGTTCCAGCGCTGCCTTGCGCGCCTCTTCCTTCGCCTCGTCAACTTCGCGTCCGGCGAAGCGGATCAGATCGCCCTGGCCGCGTTCGTTCAACTGGTTGACCAGCGCCTCTGCCTGCTCCAGCAGTCGAAGGTTCATGGCCTGGGCATCCCGGGCCGAAAACGCCCTGACGGTCAATGCGGTGATGCCGGTGTCGGTGTCGAACTCTGCGCCGATTTTCTTGCCATAGTATATGAACAATTCTTCGAACGAGCCGGACAGGCCGAACGGGTTGAAGCGGTTGAAGATCGATATCTGAGCATTGCCCCATGACCGTTGTGCCAAACCGTCCACGTTGAGCGCACGAAGGGCGTCGCGCGACTGGATATAGCCTTGTGCGGCGCGGATTTCGTCGCTGGCGTTGGCGAAGCCGGCCGTGTTGAGCAGCATCCCTAGTCCGCTCTTGGCCGGCTTGTCGGGACTGCGAACGACAAAGCGGCTTTCCGAAATATAGACGTCGGACGCGATCATGCCGAAGTAAAGTATGCTCAGCATTGTCGGGATAATGACGGTGAACAGGAACAACGGCCCCATTCGGCGCATCCGGGCAATGCCGGCGGCGGACCAATGCCCGCGCCCACTGCCCACCCCGGCTTCAGGTGCGGCGGCTTGCTGCGGCGAACGACCCTCGAATGCAACGATATCGGCCAACGGCGGCGCCAGATCTGGTTTTGTGCTCATCGGCTCTTGCAACACTTCCTGTCACCCACGCGATGATCTGCGCTCACACCGCCTCCGTGCGCGCGTAACGGTCCGAATACCGCACAATATCATCTTCGCCTAGATAGTCACCGATTTGCAACTCGACCATCATGATCGGCTCGTCATGGTGGTTTTCGAGGCGGTGGATAGCGCCGACCGGTATGAAGACATAGTCACCCGGAACCAGTTCACGGACCATTTCGTCGACAGTCACGCGCGCCGTGCCGGCAAGGATGATCCAGTGCTCCGAGCGCTGGTTGTGCGATTGCAGCGACAAGGCCTGATGTGGCTCGACGACGATCTGCTTCACCTGAAAGCCCTTGCGTACGGCAATGCTTTCATACCAACCCCAGGGACGATGATCGCGTCGACCGCCATCGGCTTGCGGACGATCGAGCAGCCGAAGCTGATTGACCACTCGTCCGACCTGCTGGCTGGCCCCGCGTGGGGCCACCAGCACGGCATCACCGGTGGCAATGACAATCATCTCGTCCAGATTCAGCCCCACGACCATCTGGTCAGGCACTTCACTGCGCAACAACGTGCCGGTGCAACCAAATGCCAAGGCATCGCCCTCAGTCACGTTGCCGTTCTCATCCTCGTCGCTGTCACGCCAGACGCTCGCCCAGTCCCCGAGATCGGACCACTGGCTGGCAAAGGGCATCACGGCCATGTTGCTGGCCTTTTCCATGATCGCATAATCGATTGAGATATTGTCGGCCTGTAGCCAGCCACGCTTGCCGAGATGCAGGAAATACTGGTCGTTATTCGCATCGGCGACCGCTTCGACCACTGCCTTATGGATTTCGGGCGCATGCATCTGAAAGGCCGTGATGACGCTCCGCGCCGACATGAGGAAAATGCCTGCATTCCACAGGTGGACGCCGCCCTGCAGCATCGCTTCAGCTCGCGCGGCGTCGGGCTTTTCGACAAAGCGCAAAAGGTCCTGCGGCGTTTCGGCGTTGCGCGCGGCAGGCGTTGCCAGTTCGAGGTAGCCATAGCCGGTTTCAGGTCGCGTGGGGCGGATGCCGAACGTGACCATGTCCCCGGCCCGTGCGCGATGTGCCGCGGCGGCCACTGCTGCCCGAAAGGCTGCCACATCGGCGATGCGATGATCGGAAGGCAGCACCAGCATAACAGCATCGGGATCGCGCGAACCAAGAGTCAGTGCCGCCGCAAGAACTGCAGGGGCAGTGTTGCGCGCATCAGGCTCAACAAGGATTTCCCCGGCCGCACATTCGATCCTTGCAAGTTGCTCGAGAACGCGAAACCGCTGGCCGGCGCCAACAACGGCGAGCGGCGCGGCAAAACCATCGCCGTCAACGAGCTTCACGGCATGTTGGAACAGGCTGTGCCCGTCAACGATCAGGCTGAACTGCTTGGGCTGTGCCCGCCGCGACGTCGGCCAGAGGCGCGTTCCAGCACCGCCGCAAAGGATAACCGGATGGATCGGACTGATGTTGGGATCGGTCAAGCTAGACATGTCGCTTCTCCAGGAACCCTTTTGGCAAGTTCATGCAACATTTCAAATCATAAACCTGCTAGCCATAGCATTACGCAAGATGCTGGAGCTGCACAAAATTAGGTTTCTAACCGAGGAAGATATAACAGAGGTTGGCTGCACAGGGCATAGTGCGTGCTATATACTGGGGAACCTTGCTCGACACCATTTCCAGAAACTCCCTTACTAATGCAACAAATCGGTAAACAACCACCATGGGTGCCGGTCATTCGATAACCGCGACGTTGTAGCACAAACTGATATACGTCAACGGCCGACCGGCTGGCGTGGATTTGTTTTGTGGGACGGAATGCGCCAGCCGAATCAATTCGACCGCAAATTCGAAACGATCCACCGCAGCGGATGGCGATCTCAGCGCTGCGTCCCTGCTGCACCTGTGACCCGACGCCTGCAAACAGGCTTTGACAAGCCTTGGGCCGGGTGCCAATCCGAGTGCGTCTAGGACCATTTGGGTGTTGCGGCGCGGCAAAGCGTGGCCATCACTGTCGCAAGGGCACAGCCATGATTAGCTTACGTCGCAACCTGGTACGTATTCTGGTTGTCGGTCTTGCGGGAAGCCTTCTGGCGGGCTGCCAGCCCTTCGGACCCAGCAGGAGCGATATCACGCGCGCAAGCCGGCTACCGCCTCAACAGGGATCGATTGCGATCGAGGTGATCGAAGTCGGACCCACGACCGCACCACTTCTCGCGGCACCTGATCCCTGGCCAGCCTTTGCTGATGTGCTCACGGGCGCACAGGCTGTCGGCACCGTGGTCGGCGTGGGGGACGCACTCGAGGTCACGATCTGGGAAGCGCCGCCGGCGACTTTGTTCGGCGCCCCGGCCACTGATACACGCATCGGTTCGCCGATCTCGACGGCACGGCCGACAAGCCTTCCGGAGTTGGTCGTCGGCCCCGATGCCACGATCGGGATCCCATTCGCCGGGGCCGTTCCCGCCGCGGGGCGCACGCTTCGCGAAATCGAGACCGAGATCGTCCGCCGACTGCGCGGTCGCGCCAACGCGCCTCAAGCGTTGGTGCGCGTGGTACGAAATGCCACGGCAACCGTGACCGTGGTGGGTGAGGTCAATCAGTCTACCCGGCTGCCGCTCACACCGCGCGGCGAACGATTGCTCGACGCGATCGCCCAAGCTGGCGGGGTGAAGGCGCCGGTCAATCTCAGCACCATCCAGGTGACCCGCGGCGCCAACACCTACCGCATGGCGCTGAGCGACATAATCGAGCGCAACGAAAACAATATCGTTCTTGCACGCGATGATATCGTCACCGCCTTGTTCCAGCCCTACAGCTTCACCGTTCTGGGTGCGAGCGGGCGCAATGACGAGGTTCGCTTCGAAGCGTTCGGCATCACTCTGGCGCAGGCGCTCGGGCGCATCGGCGGTCTGCAGGATGGCCGCGCCGATCCGCGCGGCGTGTTTCTTTTCCGGTTTGCCCCGCCCGTAGAGCCCGGCGGGCCGCGTCGCCCGATCATCTACAGTTTCGACCTCAAGGATCCGTCGGTCTATTTTCTTGCCCAGCAGCTTCGGGTCGAGGACCGCGATCTGATATACATCACCAATTCACCGGTCGCCGAACTACAGCGCTTCGTCGGCATCATTTCCTCGACCATCCTGCCGATCGCGACGGTGGGTACGGTGGTCCGTTGATCGGCTGAGCCGGCATGGCCGCCAACGACGCCCCGCTGCTGCTCGATGCCACCCGGCTTGTCTGGCGGCGCTGGGAGGGCCTGCGACCGACTGGCATTGATCGGATCTGCCTGGCGTGGCTGGCGCATTACGCGCCGCATGCGCAAGCGGTCATCGTGCAGCGGCGCGCCAAGGCGATCCTGTCGGTCGCCGCGTCGCGGACGCTGTTCCGGTTGCTTGCCGAGCACGAGGGCATGTCGGCGAACAGAGCGGGCTTTCGCTGGCGGATGGCAGGGTTCGCCGCGCGGCATGGTGCTGACCTCTTCCGCAACCTCCCGGGCCGGGGGCGGATCTGGCTCAACGCCGGCCATACCGGGCTCAACACCCCCGGTCTCGACGTCTGGTGCCGCGCAGCGGACATCAAGCCTGTCTATCTGGTCCATGACCTGATTCCAATCACCCATCCGCAATATTGCCGGGCAGGTGAAGCCGAGCGCCATCATCTCCGGATGCGCGCCATGCTTTCGACGGGCCATGGGCTGGTGGCCAACAGCAGCCATACCCTTGAGGCCGTGGCCGATTTCGCGGGGCGGCATTCGCTGCCCATGCCACCGGCAATCGTTGCCTGGCCGGGCACACCGGCGCTGAGGGCAGTGGGGATGGACGATGTGACAGGGCCGCCGAACTTCGTTGTGCTCGGCACCATCGAGGGCCGCAAGAACCACATGCTGCTGCTCGATGTATGGGAAGGGTTGTGGAGTGCATCTGGCTCCGCTGCGCCGCGGCTGACGATCATCGGCCGCCGGGGTTGGGCATGCGACGATGTGCTCGCCCGGCTGGACGCCGGCGGCTTCGGCACCACTATTGTCGAGGCGGGTGCCGTTGATGATGCCGACATCGCGCGATTGCTGTCCGGCGCAAGGGCACTGCTGTTTCCGAGCCATGCCGAAGGCTATGGCCTGCCGCTGATCGAGGCGCTGGGGGCCGGGGTGCCGGTGATCGCCAGCGACCTGCCGGTGTTCCGCGAGATCGGGCAAGGTGTGCCAGAGCTGCTGCCGCCCGACGATGTGGCAGGATGGACGTCTGCCATTCTCGACTACGCCGCCGCCGACAGCAAGCGCCGCGCCGCGCAGATGGCGCGGATGCAGGGGTTTGCGGCGCCCGACTGGCCGAGCCATTTCGCCATGGTGGACGCCTTCATCACGCGGCTGGTTGACGGCGATGGCAGCCGGATGGCTGGCTAACTGCTACACTGCGGCTGGACGCCCCGCGCCAAGGGCCATGGCGCGGCTGAAGGTGATCAGGGCGACGAGGCTGAAGCCGATGGCGAGGAGATAGGGGGCGCCGGGGAAATAGATGGCCGCGGACGCCGACGAAAAAGCGGCGAAGCTTTGTGTCATCAGCGGCGGGCCGACGATGGCAGCGAGGCTTTGCAGGCTGGCGACGCCGCCTTGCAGCTCGCCCTGCTCGGAGGGCGCGGTGCCCGCTGACATCAGCGATTGCAGCGATGGGAACACCAGGCCCTGCAACGCCGCCACCACGATACCGAGATACATGATCCAGGGCGCGACCGCGAAGGCGTAGCAGAGATAGCCGCCGATGCCCGAGACCACGCCGGCGATGACGATGTTGCGCGCACCGTAGCGCGGGATCAGCCGCCGGGCGAGAACCCCCTGCACGAGCGCGCCGACCACGCCGACGGCCGCGAGGCTCCAGCCGACCTGGCCGGGCGTCCAGCCGAAACGCTCGATCGTGTAATAGTTCCAGGTGGCGTAGAGCGACTGGTAGCCGATGGTCCAGACCAGCACGGTGAGGCCGAGCATGAGAACCATGGGCGCCGACGCGCGGAAACGCATGAGCGCGCCGACCGGATTGGCGCGGCGCCAATCGAAGCGGCGGCGGTTTTCAGGCGCCAGGCTCTCGGGCAGCACGAAATAGCCATAGGCGACGTTGGCAAAGGCCAGCCCGGCGGCGAGCAGGAACGGCAGGCGCTCGCCATAGGCCGCGACGATGCCGCCAAGTGCGGGGCCGATGATGAAGCCAAAGCCGAAGGCCATGCCGATGAGGCCGAAATTGGGGCCACGCTGCTCGGGCGGCGAGATGTCGGCGATATAGGCATAGGCGGTGGAGAAGCTGGCGCCGGTGACACCGGCGAAGAAGCGCGCGACGACAAGCCAGGTGAGCGTGGGGGCATAGGCCATCACCAGATAATCGATGCCGAAGGCGAGCAGGCTGGCGAGGAGCACCGGGCGGCGGCCGAAACGATCCGACAGGCCACCGATGATGGGGCCGCAGATGAACTGGGTGACGGCATAGAGGAACATGATCATGCCGCTCACTTCGGCGGCGCCGGCGAAACTCCTGCCTGTGAGCGAGACGATGAGGTTCGGCATCACCGGCACGATGATGCCGAAGCCGATCGCATCGATGAGGACCGTGACGAAGATGAAGGCGAGGGCGCGGTTCATGCAGCGTGGCGGCGCGTCATGGCAGCAGCGAGAGCCAGGTGACATGGCCCATCTTGCGGCCGGGCTGCACGGCGGCCTTGCCATAAAGGTGGAGATGGGCGGTGGGATCGGCGAGCAGGCGCGCCCAATCATGCACCTCGTCCCCAAGCAGGTTCTGCATGCGGATTTCGCTCGCGGTGAGATCGGGAGCGCCGAGCGGCAGGCCGCAGACGGCACGGATATGGTTTTCGAACTGCGAGGCGCGCGCACCCTCGATGGTCCAGTGGCCGCTGTTGTGGACGCGGGGCGCCAGCTCGTTGAAGCGCGGGCCATCGGCGGTGGCGAAGAATTCGAGGGTGAGCACGCCGACATGGCCGAGCGCATGTGCCACCCGCTCGGCGATGGCGCGCGCCTCGGGCACCTGGCGCAGGACCGCCGGGGGGGCGGGCACATGGCTGGAGGCCAGCACGCCCTTCACATGGAGGTTCTCGGATACCGGCCAATGGCAGATGCTGCCATCGAGGCCGCGAGCGAGGATGATGCTGAACTCATGGCTGTATTCGAGCCAGGCTTCGAGGATGGCGGGTGCGCCGCGCATGGCGGCATGGGCTTCATCGGCGTCGGCGGCGCTGGTGATCCGCGCCTGGCCTTTGCCATCATAGCCCATGCGCCGTGTCTTGAGCACGGCGGGGCAACCGATGCGGGCGAGCGCCATGTCGAGATCGGCGCGGCTGTCCACAGCAGCATGGCCGGCAGCGATGCCGCCATGAGCTTCGGCGAAACGCTTCTCGGTAAGCCGATCCTGCGCCACTTCGAGGCTGGCGGCACCCGGCCGCACCGGCACCAGTGCGGCGAGATGGCGGACGGCGGCGGTGTCGACATTCTCGAACTCGTAGGTGGCGACATCGATCTCGGCGGCAAAGGCTTCGAGCGCGGCGCGGTCGGTATAGTCGGCGCGGGTGACGCGGGCAGCGACATCGCCGGCGGGCACTTCTGCCTCAGGCGCGAAGATGTGGCAGCGATAGCCCATGTTGGCGGCGGCGAGGGCCAGCATGCGGCCGAGCTGGCCGCCGCCGAGGATGCCGATGGTGGAACCCGGGGGAATCATCGGGGACGTGCTCACGGCAGCCGATCGGTTGGGGTGTCGGCAACGCTGTCCGTCTGTGCTGCGCGCCAGGCTTCGAGGCGGGCAGCAAGGGCTTCGTCGGTGGTGGCGAGCATGGCGGCGGCGAGCAGGCCGGCGTTGATGGCACCGGGCTTGCCGATTGCCAGCGTGCCGACGGGGATGCCGGCGGGCATCTGGACGATCGCATAAAGGCTGTCCACGCCTGACAGCGCCCTGGATTCGACGGGCACGCCAAGGACCGGCAGCCGCGTGAGGGCTGCGGCCATGCCTGGGAGATGTGCTGCACCCCCGGCACCCGCGATGATGCAGCGCAGGCCGCGGGACACGGCGCTGCCGGCATAGTCATAGAGCCGCTGCGGGGTGCGGTGGGCGCTGACAACGCGGACTTCGTGTGGCACGCCCAGCTTGTCGAGGGTTTCGGCGGCATGGCACATCGTCGTCCAATCCGACGTCGATCCCATTATGATGCCCACCAACGGCTGCGTCACCGCACACTCCCGCCTGCCCCGGAAACCCGGATGAAAGGCCGGGACATTAGCCGGGACGGAGCGAAAGGCAATGCAGCATCAGAAGCCGGCGCCAAGGCTCACCAGAACGCCGGTGCCGGCGATGCGGTTGCCGCGCGGGGTGCGGAGCAGCGCATCGGCACGGTCGGAGAGATCGGTGCCGGTGATGGCGGCGCCGAGCGAGAATGGGCCGATGGCATAGGTGGCACCCAGCCGCCAATCCCAGGCGCGTGCCGAGCCGAGCAGGGCCCCTGCCCCGCCAAGCCCCGGGCGCCCGCGGGAATGGCCGATGCGGGCATCGATGGCGAACGGCGTGCCGATGATGTCGGCATGAGCGGACCCCCAGGTGTAGAGATTGCTGCCACGCCTCGACGTGGCGCTGGCCAGCCCGCGCTGCGGCGGTGCCCAGGCGGTGCCGGCGGTGAGCTGCAGCGGGCCGATGGCGCCCGAGAGCCGGGCCTGGGCTTCGATGACAGCGTCCGGGCCGGCCGCTCCGGGGAAGGTGTAGAGAGTGGCGCCGAGATCGAGCGTGCCGAGCCCGAGCGGCTTGCGGACGCCGGCGCTGATGTCGATTTCGGCATCGGCGCCGCCGAAGCCGCCCCAGCCGCGCAGCGTGGAGGCAAAGGCTTCGGCATAGACGTCGCCGAACTCGATCCCGAGCCGGGCTTGCGCGGCGGGCTTGGCATCGGAGCGCGAGATCCCGCGGAAGCGATAGTCCGACACCAGCCTCGCGTCGCCGGAGACGATGGGGGCGGCCTGGAGCGGGGCAGCGAGGAGGGCAAGAAGCAGTGCAACACGGATCATGCCGCCCGCCTGCCGCAGCGGCGTGGCGCGGTCAACCGGCGGCGGCCGCCCTTGCGTTGACGGCCGCACCTTCGGCGGTGAGGCGCAGGCTGGCGCGCCAGAAGAAGAAAGCCGGCAGCAGCCCGAGCCAGGCAGCCCCCCACAGCACCCAGCGCACGCTCTCGGCACCCGCCAGCGGCTGGAAGGCATCGGACATCATGCCGAAGATCAGCGGCCCGAGGCCGAGGCCGATGAGATTTTGCGCGAACACCAGCGTGGCGGTGGCGACGGCGCGCGCCTCCTTGCGGACCAGCCCCTGCACGGCGGCATAGGCGGGGCCATAGTACATCGAATTGAAGATGGTGGGCACCACCAGCAGGGCGAGCGCCATCTGCCAGCTGGTGGCGTTATAGGCGAGGAACAGGATGGGGGCGGCGATGACCATGCCGATGGCGGGGGCGGTGAGCATGTGACGCTTGTTGGTGCGGGCGAACCTGTCCGCCAGCCAGCCGCCGGCCCAGGTGCCGAACAGGCTGGAGAGGCCGGCGACGATGCCGAGGGTGAGGCCGGTCTCGCCCGGCGTCAGGCCGAAGCTGCGGATGAAGAAGATGGCGGACCAGGCGGTCTTGCCATAGCCGAGGAAGGCGACCAGCCCCGAAGCGATGGCCAGCAGCACGAAGGCGCGGCTGGCGAAGACTTCGCGCAGGGCGGCACCCGCCGAAAGCGTTGGCGGCGCCTTGACCGTGGTGACCAGCCCGGCGCGGCGCGGATCGCGCAGCGCAAACCAGACAAAGGCGGCGAGCAGCAAGCCGGGCAGGCCGACGACGAGGAACGCCGAGCGCCAGCCGACATAGTCCGCCAGCAGGCCGCCGATCACCATGCCGAGCAGCGATCCGATGGGGATGCCCATGCCGTAAAAGGCGATGGCGCCGGCGCGGCGCTCGGGCGGGACGGCATCGGCGATGAGGCTGTGCGCCGCCGGAGTGCAGCCGGCTTCGCCGACGCCGACGCCGACGCGCGCGAGGAGCAGCTGGCCGAAGTTCTGCGCCAGCCCGCACACCGCGGTCATGCCCGACCAGAGAAAGAGCGACACGCTGATCAGGCCGACGCGGTTGGCGTGGGGTCGGTCTGCATAGCGGGCGATGGGGATGCCGAGGATGGCGTAGAAAAGCGCGAAGGCAAGGCCGGTCATCAGGCCGAGCTGGGTATCGGACAGGCCGAGATCGCGCTTGATCGGCTCGGCCAGGATGGTGACGATCTGCCGGTCGAGAAAGTTGAGGATATATACGGTGAGCAGCGTGCCGAGCAGCAGCCGCTCGGAGGTGACACGCGTCTGCCCGGCGGCGATGGTGCCCGCCACTGACCCGGCAACTGGTTTCGACGCCATGCGTCTTCCTCCCCGAACACTGCACCTCTGGCGGGCGCATGCCTCCTCTCAAGACTGCCGGGCTGGCGCGCTGCTGGCAAGCGCCGTAGTGGCTTGGGCATGACCGCATCCATGACAATGTTTGCAGATGATGCCCGACTGGCGCGCCGCCTGGCGATCGAGGCAGGCAATCTGCTGCTGGCGATGCGGCGCGACCAGCGGTTGCAGGGGGATGCGCTGGGCAAGGCCGGCGACGCCGAGGCCAACCGGCTGATTCTCGCGGCATTGCGCGCGGCACGGCCCGACGATGCGATTCTGTCGGAAGAATCGCTCGATGACCGGGCGCGGCTCGCGGCGCGGCGGGTGTGGATCATCGATCCGGTCGACGGCACGCGCGAATATGCCGAGCGGCGCGATGATTGGGCGGTGCATGTGGGGCTGGCGGTCGATGGCGTGCCAGTGGCGGGGGCGGTGGCGCTGCCGGCGTTCGGCCGCTGCCATGACAGCCAGGACCCGCCGGCACTGCATGCGGAGGCGCGGCCGCTGCGGCTGCTGGTCAGCCGATCAAGGCCACCGTCGGTTGCGTTGCGTGCAGCACCCCTGCTCGGCGCCACGCTGGTGCCGATGGGGAGTGCCGGCGCCAAGGTGATGGCGGTGGTGAACGGCGAGGCGGAGCTGTATCTCCACGCCGGCGGCCAATCGGAATGGGACAGTTGCGCGCCGTTTGCGGTGGCGCTGGCGGCTGGGCTGCATTGCTCGCGGCTCGATGGCAGTGCGGTGACCTACAACCATGCCAGCCCGCTGGTGCCGGATCTCATCGTCTGCCACCCGGCGCGCGCTGCATCTGCGCTGGCTCTGCTGGCATCGCTTGGCTGACGCCGATGCGGGTGCTGACCTTTCTGCACGCCTTCGGTCCCGGCGGCGTGGAGCGTGATGCGCTGCGGCTGCTGCAGGCGCTGAAGGCCGCCCACTCAAGCGAGGAAGCGATGGACGCGCCGCTGGTGATGGGGCGGCTGACCGGGCCGATGCTGGATGATTCTCGCGGGCTGCAGGTGCAGGCGCTGGATGGCGCCTCCGATCGCACGGCCGGGTATGAGACGCTCTGGATGATCGCGAAGCTCCCGGCGCGGATCCGGGCGCTGCAGCCGGATGTGCTGTTCTGCCCCGGCAATGCCTATGCTGTGGTGGCCGCCGCCATGCGGCTGTGGCTGGGGCGGCGCTGCCCGCCGATCGTCATCAAGATCAGCAATGATCTCGAGCGGCGTGACCTGCCCGGCCTGGTGCGCTGGGGCTACCACCTCTGGGTGCGGCTGCAGATGCGCATGTTCGATGGTGTGATCGCGATGGCGCCGGCGGCGGTGGGCGAGATCAGCCGCATCGGCCGGATTGCGGCCAGCCGGATCACCATGATCCCCAACCCCTGTTTCACCGCCGTCGAGTTGGAGCGGCTGGCGGCGACCGGCGCCGAGCGAACGCCGGCGGCGCAGGGGACACGCTTCCTGTGCATCGGCCGGCTGGCGCGGCAGAAGAACATGGCCAATCTGCTGCGCGGCTTTGCCCATGCCGCAGGGCCGGACGATCGGCTGACGATCATCGGCGAGGGCGGGCAGCGGCCGGCGCTGGAGGCGCTGGCAGCGGACCTGGGCGTTGCCGCGCAGGTTGCGATGCCGGGTCATGTTGTCGACCCGGTGCCGGTGCTGGCGGCACATGATGTGTTCGTGCTGGCGTCCGACTATGAGGGGCTCGGCGTGGTGGTGCTGGAAGCGCTGGCGGCGGGGCTGCCGGTGGTGGTGACCGACTGCTGCATCAACATGGCCGATCTGCTCGCCGACGGGCGCGGCCTGCTGGTGCCGGTGCGTGACCCTGCGGCACTGGGCGACGCGATGCGGGCGATGGCGGCACGGGTGCGCGACGGCGCTGGCCCCGCACATGCCGCCATGCTGGCGGTGGCACGCGCGTTCACCGTCGAGCAAGGCCTGCCGGCGCATCGGGCGTTGTTCGCCGAAACGGCACGCCGGTCGGCAGCGTAGAGAGTCGTGAAATTGCCATATTGCGTCTCTAGGGCCGCAAGCGTGTACAGAAGGCAGACCAACGCGTGTTGACAGCCAGCCCCGGCGCCGCCCCCGCAGCCCCCGCCACCATCGTCGATCCCAAGCCGCTTGCTGTCCCGCAGCGAAGCTGGACGTGGTGGCTGGGTGCTGCGATTTCGCTGGCGGTGCTGCTTGTCTCGGTGCGCGAGCTGGCGCGGGTCGACCTTTCGGAAGTGATGGAGATGGTGCCGGAGTCGCCGGCGTTCTGGGCGGTGTTCGCGTTCGCATATTTCGTGCCGGCGGCGACCGATTTCGCGATCTTCCGGCGGTTGTGGCGGATCCCTGCCGATGGCTTCACCGCACTGGTGCGCAAGATGATCGGCAACGAGCTGCTGCTCGGCTATGTCGGTGAGGTGTATTTCTACACCTGGGCGCGGCGGCGCACCGAGATGGTGAGCACGCCGTTCGGGGCGATCAAGGATGTGGCGATCCTGTCAGCGCTGATGGGCAATGCGGTGACGCTGGTGATGCTCGTGGTGGCGGCACCGCTGCTCGCCACGCTATCGTTCGGGATCGAAGCCAAGACGCTCGCCGGCTCGATCGGCGTGGTGCTGGTGACCTCCAGCCTGCTCATCTTCTTCCGCAAGGCGCTGTTCAGCCTGCCCGGCGCCGATCTGCGCTTTGCCGGGCTGATGCACCTGGTGCGCATCCTGGCAAGCACGGCGCTGGTGGCGGTGTGCTGGCATCTTGTGCTGCCGCAGGTGGCGCTGCAATGGTGGCTGATGCTGGCGGCATGCCGGTTGCTGCTGTCGCGGCTGCCGCTGATGCCCAACAAGGATATCGTGTTCGCCGGGCTGGCGGTGTTCATGATCGGCCATGATGCCGAGATCGGCGCGCTGATGACGATGATGGCGAGCATCACGCTGGCCGCGCACCTGGCGCTGGGGCTGGTGCTGAGCATCGTCGAGCCGCTGGGCATGAAGCGTTGAGGCGGCTGCTGCTCGCCCCGCTGGCGCTGCTGCTCGTCGCCGCTGATCTGCCGAAGGAGGGCGAGCCGGGATACCTGCCGAGCACGCCCGACCTCGGCAAGAAGGCGGCACAGTGCGGCGTGCCCGAGAACGGCCCTGCGGTGATCATCACGGTCGATGGCCTGAAGGACCGCGCCGGCAACCTGAAGGCCGAGCTTTACCCGGCGAATGACGATGACTTTCTGGAAGACGACAACAAGCTGATCATGGCGGGCAAGACGTTCCGGCGCGTCGAGGTGCCGGTGCCGAAATCGGGGGCGGTGCAGCTGTGCATCCGCATTCCGGGGCCGGGCGCCTATTCGTTCATCCTGCTCCACGACCGTGATGCCAATCGCAAGTTCGGGCTTTCGACCGACGGCGTCGGCTTTGCCGGCAACCCGAAGCTGGGGCTGTCCAAGCCCAAGTCGGCCAGTGCGCGGATCGAAGCCGGCAACGGCCTGACACGCGTGACGGTGCGGATGAACTACCGGCGGGGCCTGTTCAGCTTCGGCCCGCTGAAACCCTGAGCGTGCATATCGTCGACATCTCGGCGCTGTATTCGCCCACCGGCGGCGGCATTCGCACCTATACCCGCCGCAAGCTGCAGACAGCGCATCGCTTCGGGCACAGCCTGACGGTGGTGGCACCAGGCAATGAGGCTGGCGACGACACGGTGGCACCGGGCGGGCGGCTGCTGACCATAAAGTCCCCGCATT
>JBBSPR010000051.1:0-14493 GCA_038258615.1 Sphingomonadales bacterium | reverse complement strand
TCGGCCGGCGCGAAGCGCGTCGGCGGCTCGCCGGCGCGCCGCATGAACTGCACCTGCATCGCCTTGGCCATCCGCGTGGCTTCCGGCGCTTCGATCTGCCTCGGCAGGATCACCGTCAGCGCGCCGGTCGCCGCCAGGGCGACGCCGGTGAGCAGCAGGGCGCGCCGCCGCGTCATGGTGTCGGCATCATGGGCGCTCCGCCCAGGCAGCGAGCGGCATCGCAGCGCCCGACTGGCGGAGCAGCGCCTGGCGCCGGAAGAAGCGCAGCAGCCCCGAAGCCCCCATCCGCGACGGCCCGATGCCCGAAAGCCCGAAGCTCGATTTCTCCGCCTCGCCGATCATCGAGGTGAGCGAGCCATCGTTGAGGCTAACAGCACCCGCGCGCAGCCGCACCCCCACCGCCTCGGCCTCTTCGAGCGATCCAGCCAGCACCGCGGCCGACAGCCCGAAGTCGCAGCCGTTCGCCAGCGCCACCGCCTCGTCCACCAAATCGAACACCGTCACCGGAATCACCGGGCCGAAGGTCTCGTCCGCCATCACCGCCATTTCGGGCGTCACATCGACCAGCACCGTTGGCCGCAGCCATAGGCCGCCATGGTCCTCCACCCGGCCGCCAGCCAGCACCCGCGCGCCCCGAGCCACGGCATCGTCGATCTGCGCCTGCACCACCGCCGCCTGCCGGCCATCGATGAACGGCCCCAGTTCGCCAGCGCCAATATCGGGCCAGTTGAGCGTCACTGCCTCGGCCGCCGCCACCAGCGCCTGCAGAAACGGCCCGGCAATCGCCCGGTCCACATACACCCGCTCGATCGACTGGCACGCCTGGCCGGTGGCGAGCACGCTTGCCCGCAGCGCCACCCCCGCTGCCCAGTCCGGATCGGCGCTCGCCAGCACGATCATCGGGTCCTTGCCACCGAGTTCGAGGCTCGCCGGAATGAACGCCGCCGCCGCCGCGGTCGCCACCCTGCGCCCGGTCGCGACCGAGCCGGTGAAGGCCACATAATCCACCGCCCCCACCAGCGCCGCCCCGGTGCCGCCATCGCCTTCGATCAGCGCCAGCACCTCGGCCAGCTCGGGCACCTCGGCGATGGCAGCGCGCAGCGGCGCGATGAAGCGCGGGGCGATCTCGCTCGGCTTGATCATCACCGCACAACCGGCGGCCAGCGCCGGAATGGCATCGATCATCGCCAGCGTGAGCGGGAAGTTCCACGGGCTGATGATTCCCACCAGCGGATAGGGATGCAGCCGCGTCGCTGCCACCACGCTCGGCATCGCTGTCGGCGTCAGCACCCCCTCGACGCCGGCAACCAGCGGCCCGGCATCGCGCTGCCAGCGCGCGATCATGCCCTTCACCCCCATCACCTCGACGCGCGAAATGTGTCGCCGCCCGGTATCGGCTTCCAGCGCCGCAGTAATGGCATCGGCGTGCGAATCGAGCGCCGCTGCCAGTCGCCCCAACGCCGCCAGCCGCTCGGCAAGTGGCAGCGCCGCCCAGCCCGGCTGGGCCGCGCGCAGCCGCGCCGCCACGGCCGTCACGCCGGCCGAATCGAGCACCGGCAACCGGTGGTCCGCTAGGCCGGTGCGCGGGTTCTTCACGTCGATCGTCACCATCACCCCTGTCTAGAGGCGGCAGAAGCATAAAAACAGGCCCATCACGCCAAGCAGCCTGAGGCAGTTTGTCTTGACAGCGGCGGGTGTGACCCATAAAGCCCGCCCCTCACGCACGCCGTCCCTCAGGGGTCCGGCGCGCAATCATCTATCCACCCAGGAAGCAACTCTCATGTTCGCAGTCGTCCGCACCGGCGGCAAGCAGTATCGGGTTTCCGCCAACGACCAGATCGTTGTCGAAAAGCTCGAAGGCGAAGCCGGCACCTCCGTCACCCTCGAAACGCTGATGACCGGCGAAGGCGAGACCCTGGGCACCGGCACCGTGACGGCCGAGATCGTCGAACAGAAGCGCGGCGAGAAGATCATCATCTTCAAGAAGCGCCGCCGCCACAATTATCGCCGCCGCAATGGTCATCGCCAGTCGTTGACCGTGCTGCGCATCACCAGCCTCGGCTAAGGAGACCCCCTCATGGCTCACAAGAAAGCAGGCGGCTCTTCACGCAACGGCCGCGATTCCGCAGGGCGCCGCCTCGGCGTCAAGCGCTTCGGCGGCCAGGAAGTGCTCGCCGGCACCATCATCATCCGCCAGCGCGGCACCCGCGTGCACCCCGGCACCAATGTCGGCCTCGGCAAGGATCACACCATCTATGCGACCGTGCATGGCGTGGTGAACTTCCACGAGGGCAAGCTCGGCCGGAAGTATGTCTCGATCGTGGAAGCCCCGCAGGCCATCGCCGCCGAATAACCGGGTTTTCCTCATCCGCTGTTCTGAGGGGGAGTCGGCAAACCGGCTCCCCCTTTTCGTTTTTCTCTCCAAGGCTTACCTTTTTCCTCATGCAGTTTCTCGATCAGGCCAAGATCTACCTCGCGTCCGGCACCGGCGGTGACGGCGCGGTGTCGTTCCGCCGCGAGAAATATGTCGAGTTCGGCGGCCCCGATGGCGGCGATGGCGGCAAGGGCGGGGACATCATCTTCGAATGCATCGAGGGCCTCAACACGCTGATCGACTTCCGCTATGCGCAGCATTTCAAGGCGCCGCGCGGTATCCATGGCTCGGGGCGCAACCGCACCGGTGCGGGCGGCGACGATATGGTCGTCAAGGTGCCGGTGGGCACGCAGATCCTCGCCGATGACGACGAGCGCACGCTGATCGTCGACATGGTCCGCCCCGGCCAGCGCGCCATCCTGCTCAAGGGCGGCGATGGCGGCAAGGGCAACGACCATTACAAGTCGAGTACCAATCGCGCCCCGCGCCAGTTCCAGCCGGGCTTCCCCGGCAAGGAGCTGTGGGTGTGGCTGCGACTGAAGCTGCTGGCCGATGCCGGGCTGCTCGGCCAGCCCAACGCCGGCAAATCGACCTTCCTCAACGCCTGCTCCAACGCCGCCGCCAAGGTCGGCAACTACCCCTTCACGACCTTGAAGCCGCAGCTCGGCGTCGTCAGCCACAAGGGCGTCGAGATCGTGGTGGCGGATATTCCCGGCCTCATCGCCGGAGCCGCCGAAGGGGTGGGCATCGGCGATCGCTTCCTCGGCCATATCGAGCGCTGCCGCGTGCTGCTGCACCTCGTCGATGCCAGTTCGCCGTCGCCCACCAAAGTCTATGAAACCGTGCGGGACGAGCTCGAGGCCTATGGCGGCGGGCTTGCAGAGAAGCCCGAGATCATCGCACTCACCAAGACCGATCTCGTCTCGCCGCAGGGCCTTGCCGCCAAGAAGCGCGCACTCGAAGCCGCCACCGGCAAGCCCGTGCTCACCATCTCCGCCGCCACCTCGGCGGGGATGGAGGCCGCCCTTGATTCGCTCATCGAACTTGCCGGCAAGCAGCCCGCCAGCGCCGCGACCACGGCAAGGGCCTGGTCGCCGCTGTGATCGCCGCGCGGCCCCCGAAGCCCGTGGCGCGGCCCAAAACCCCCGGTCCGCAAGTCCCGCTCACCGCCGAAACCACCCCGCGGCTCGTCGTCAAGATCGGCTCGTCGCTGCTGGTCGCGAGCACTGGCGATCTTCACGAAAGCTGGCTCGCCTCGGTCGCTGCCGATGTCGCGGCAGCGCGTGCGGCGGGCCAGCAGATCGTGCTCGTCTCCTCGGGCGCCATCGCGCTCGGCGCCCGCCGCCTCGGCCTGCGCCGCGGCGGCCGTGCCAGCCTGGAAGACGCGCAGGCCGCTGCCGCCGTGGGCCAGGTGGCGCTCGCCGCCGCCTGGACGCAGGCGCTGGCAGCACATGGCATGACCGGCGCGCAGATCCTGCTCACCCTCGACGATCTCGAGCTGCGCCGCCGTTTCCTCAACGCGTCGGCCACCATCGATCGGCTGCTGGCGCTCGGCGTGGTGCCGGTGCTCAACGAGAACGACACCGTCGCCACCGGCGAGATCCGCTTCGGGGACAATGACCGGCTCGCCGCCCGCACCGGCCATGCCGCCAGCGCCGATGGCGTGCTGCTGCTCTCCGATGTAGCCGGCCTCTATACCGCCAACCCGGCCAGCGATCCGGACGCCCGGCTCATCCCCCGTGTCGAGGCGATCACCCCTGCCATCGAGGCCATGGCAGGCGGTGTCGGCGTCGCCGGCGTCGGCACCGGCGGCATGGCCGCCAAGCTCGCCGCCGCGCGCATGGCGGGCACGGCCGGCATGAAGCTCGTCATTGCCGATGGCCGCGCCCCGCATCCGCTGGCCCGCCACCAGGGCGGCGCCGAGCCCTTCACGCTGTTCGCGCCGCGCCGCATGCGCGGCACCAAGTCGCTCGGCCGCAAGGTCTGGCTGGCGGGCCGCCAGCGCGTGCTGGGCCGCATCCATGTCGATGCCGGCGCGCTCCGGGCGCTGAGGGGCAGTGCCAGCCTGCTTGCCGCCGGGGTCACTGCCGTCGACGGCCGGTTCGCGCGCGGCGATGTCGTCGCCATCATCGGCCCCGATGGCCCGGTCGGGCGTGGGCTGATCGGCTATGGCGCGGATGATGCGCGCGCCATCATGGGCCGCCGCAATGATGAACATTCCGCCATCCTCGGCTATGCTGCCCGAGGACACCTCGTCCATGCCGATCATCTGGTGCTGTTTTGACCCCTGAATCTTCCCCCGAAGCCATCATCCACGCCATGGCCCGCGCCGCCCGCGCCGCCCTCCCGATGCTGGCCGCCGCCCCCACCGAACAGAAGGCCAAGGCCATCCGCGCCGGCGCCGCCCGCATCCGCAGCCGCGCCGCAGAGCTGCTCGCCGCCAACGCGCAAGACGTTGCCGCCGGCCGCGAAAAGGGGCTGAACGATGCCCTCATCGATCGGCTGGCGCTCGACGACGCGCGAATCGAAAGCCTTGCCGCGGGACTGGAAACCGTCGCCGGACTTGCCGATCCGGTCGGCGAAGCGATCCGCCAATGGTCCACCCCCAATGGCCTCGCCTTCACCCGGGTGCGCGTGCCGCTCGGCGTCATCGGCATCATCTACGAAAGCCGCCCCGGCGTCACCGCCGATGCCGCCGCCCTCTGCCTGATGGCGGGCAATGCCTGCCTGCTGCGCGGCGGCAGCGAGGCCGCCCATTCCAATGCCTTGCTGCTCGATTGCATGGCCGAGGGCCTTGCCGAGGCCGGGCTGCCGCACGCCGCCATCCAGATGGTCCCGGCCGGGGACCGGGCGCTGGTCGGGGCCATGCTTGCCGCGCACGGCCTCATCGATGTCATCGTTCCCCGCGGCGGCAAGGGGCTCGTCGCCCGGGTGCAGGCCGATGCCCGCGTGCCGGTGCTCGCACACCTAGACGGCATCAACCATCTCTACATCCACGCCGCCGCCGACACGGAGAAAGCCGTGGCCATCGCCGTCAACGCCAAGCTGCGCCGCCCCGGCGTCTGCGGCGCCACCGAGACGATCCTCCTCGATGCCGCCCTGCCGTCCGCCACAGCGCGCGCCGTGCTGTCCGCCCTCGCAGATGCCGGCTGCGATCTCCGCGCCGACGCCGCCGCCGCCGCGCTGGAGCCGCGCGCCACCCCCGCCACGGCGGACGACTATGATACCGAATGGCTCGACAAGGTGGCCTCGGTCGCCACCGTCGACGGCGTGGCCGGCGCCATCGCCCATGTGCAGGCGCACAGCAGCGGCCACACCGACGCAATTGTCACCGAAGACGATGCCGCCGCCACCGCCTTCCTCTCCGCCATCGACAGCGCCATCGTCATGCACAACGCCAGCACCCAGTTCGCCGATGGCGGCGAGTTCGGCTTCGGCGCCGAGATCGGCATCGCCACCGGCCGCCTCCACGCCCGCGGCCCAGTCGCCCTCGAAGGCCTCACCACCTACAAGACGCTGGTGCGCGGCAGCGGACAGGTGCGCCCCTGAAACGAATCGGCCTGCTGGGCGGCTCGTTCAACCCGGCCCATGCCGCCCACCGCCACATCAGCCTGGAAGCGATGCGGCTGCTCGGCCTCGATGAAGTCTGGTGGCTGGTCAGCCCGCAAAACCCGCTGAAGCCGCAAGCCGGCATGGCCAGCCTCGAAGCCCGGCTCGCCTCCGCCCATGCCGCCGCGCGGCACCCGCGCATCCGCCCCACCGCCATCGAAGCCGAGCTCCGCACCCGCTTCGCCGTCGATACCGTCGCCGCCCTGCAGCGCCGCCATCCGAACTCCCGCTTCATCTGGCTGGCCGGCGCCGACATCCTCACCGAGCTGCACCGCTGGCATCGCTGGCGGCGGTTCGCGTCGCAAATCCCCATCGCCGTCTTCGCCCGCCCCGGCTATCTCGGCGCCGCCCTCACCGCCCCCGCCATGGCCTGGTTCCGCCGCTGGCGCCGCCCGGCATCCCAGGCCGGCCGCTGGACAGGCTTCGGCGCGCCGGCCATCATGGTCTTCAACATCCGGACCTCGACGTTGTCCGCGACAAGCCTGCGCGAATCCGATCCGGCATGGTATAGCAAACCCATAAACGCACTCAGGAAAGCCCGACCTTGACCCCCGACACCCCCAAAAAGCCCGTCCGCCGCCCCAAGAACAAGCCGCTCGCCCCCGACCGCGTCGACGAAATGCACGCGATGGTGCTCAAGTCGCTCGATGACGACCAGGCCGAGGAGATCGTCACCCTGCCGCTCGCCGGCAAGTCGACCATCGCCGATTACATGGTCATCGCGTCGGGCCGTTCGGGCCGGCAAGTCGCCTCGATGGCGAACAAGATCGCCGACAAGGCCAAGCAGGAGTTTGGCCGACCGGCGCGCATGCAGGGCCTGCAGACCGCCGATTGGGTGCTGATAGACTTGGGGGACATCATCGTCCACCTGTTCAAGCCCGACGTCCGGCAGTTCTATGCCCTTGAAAAGATGTGGTCGATGGAGCCCGAATCGACTCCCGCCCCTACCCTCCCCCGCGCGCGGGGGCCCGAAGAGCAACAGTGAAGCTCCACATCCTCGCGCGCGGCCGCATCGGCCGCTGCGCCGAGGCCGAGCTCGTCACCCGCTACGCCGGCCGGATGCGCGGGCTCCTCGCCGTCACCGAACTCTCCGAATCAGCACCCTTTCCCACCGCACCCCCCGCAGCGCGCACTATCATGCTAGACGAGCGCGGGAAGGACCTGCCCTCCACCGAGCTCGCCGCCCTCCTCGGCCGCTGGCGCGATTCGGGGACCCGCGAAGTCCGTTTCCTGCTCGGCGCCGCCGACGGCCATGACGAGGCCACCCGCGGCAGCGCCGACCTGCTGCTCGGCCTCGGCCGCGCCACCTGGCCGCACATGCTCGCCCGCGCCATGCTCGCCGAGCAGCTCTACCGCGCCACCACCATCCTCGAAGGTCACCCCTATCACCGGGATTAGGGGGTTTCCTCTCCCCGCCCCCTGTGCCAAACGCCTCGCATGATCGATGCAGAATGGTGGGATTACGAGGACGAAGACGAGCTGGCGGAGGCGGTCGCCGGCGATGTCGCGTTCCTCATCGAGCAGGCGCTCGAAGCGCGCGGCCGCGCCTTCGTGGCCTTCCCCGGCGGCAACACGCCCTTGAAGGCGCTGAAATTGCTGTCGGAAAAGAAGATCGAATGGGCCGATGTCACCATCGTCCCCACCGACGAGCGCCTCGTGCCGCCCACCGATCCGGCCTCCAACGTCGGCATGCTCGCCAGGATGTTCCTGCCGAAAAAGGCGCGCGTCGTCCCCCTCGCCACCGGTGAGAAGGACCCGCGCGCCGCCGGCCTCGCCGCCGACGAGCGGCTGGCAGCCCTCGACTGGCCGCTCGACCTCGCCTGGCTCGGCGTGGGCGCCGATGGCCATGTCGCCAGCATCTTCCCCGGCCCCGATTACGACGCCGCCCTCAACGGCCCCAAAGTCCGCCGCGCACTCGGCGTCCGCCCCGAGCCCATGCCCGAAGACATGCCGCACGCGCGCGTAACCCTCACCAAGCCCGCGCTCGTCTCTGCGCGCGTCGTCACGCTGATGATCACCGGCAACGCCAAGCGCAAGCTCGTGGAAAAGGCGCTCAAGGACGGCGCGTCGAGCGCCATGCCGATCGGCCGGCTGCTGGCCGATTTGGAAATGGACATCGACATCCACTGGTGCGCGTGATGGCCGGAGGCCCTTACTTGCGCAACGCCACCAAACTCCGCGCGCAATCCTCGATCGACTCCGCCGCCGGCCTCGATGTCCATCCCAGCACTTCGCGCGCATGGCTCGCATCGCACGGCCGCTCGCGGCCGAGTTCGGGCACCACCATCCGCACCGTCGGGTCGAACAACGCCGACAGCTTGACGAGCAGCGCCGGCAGCCGCCGCGTCGGCACTTTCGCGGCGTCTGCTCCCAGCCGGCTTTTCAGCACCGCTGCCACATCCTCCAGCCACATCCAATCGCCCGCGCCCATGAAGCGCTCGCCGTGCAGCCCCGGCGTCACCATCGCGCGGATATGCAGATCGGCCAGGTCGCGCACATCGACCACGGCAAATCCCAGCCGCGGGAGGCCTGGCAGGTCCCCGTCCAGCAGCTTCTTCACCACCTGGAGGGATGGCGAATAGTCCTTGCCGAGCAACGGCCCCAGCACCAGCGAAGGGTTGACCGTCACGAACTCGAGCACACCACCCTCCGCCGCAACCCAATCGCGCGCAGCACGCTCGGCGATGGTCTTCGACTTGATATAGGCATAGGCATCGCGCCCGGACACATCGGTCCAGTCGGCTTCGGTGAAGGCCACACCATTCTTCGGCGGCCCGCCATAGCAAATCGCGGCGGTGGAGCTCGTCATCACCAGCCGCTTCACTCCGGCGTCACGCGCCGCCCTCAGCGCCCGCAGCGCGCCGTCGCGCGCCGGCACGATCAGGTTATCGGGGTCCTTCGGCTCGCCATCGGGGAGCGGCGACGCCATGTGCAGCACATGGCCCACCCCCGCCATCGCCTCCGCCCAGCCGGCATCGGCCATCAGGTCCGCGGCCACCAGTTCGATGTCGTCCGACCCCACCGCCGCGCGCACTTCGGCCGCCCGCTTCAGGTCGCGAAGCGTGCCGCGCACCGTCCAGCCCTCTGCCAGCAGCTGGCGAATGGCGAAGCCGGCGATATAGCCCGACGCCCCTGTGACCAGCACCAGTCCCTTGCTCATGCCATCCCCCATTGCAATTTCCAGCGTTGGACCTAAATTTGTCCAATCCTGGACATTCTGGAACAAAGCCTGTGCAACCCAAATATGTAGACCCTGCTGCAGCGAGCACAAAACGGCCTGCTCCCAGCCTTGCACGCCCGGTCACTACAGGCAATTGGGCGGCGCCGTCGCTCGAAGCCGTCACCAGCATCGCCAATGGCCTGTCGTTCATGGTGCTGGATGGCATCGAAGCCCAGCTTCCCGGCGTGCGCGACGATATCATTCCCCGCAGCACCCGCGCCGCCCAGAAGAAAAAGTCGGACAGTCTCACCCCCGCGCAGAGCGAGAGCGTCTATCAGGTCAAGAAAGTCCTCGATTTCGCTGCCCAGATTTTTCAGGATGAGGACAAGACGCACCGGTTTCTCACCCGTCCGCATCCTATGCTGGGCAATCGCCCACCGCTCGATCTCGCCATTGAAAGCGGTGCGGGTGCTGATCTGGTGATCAATATTCTCGGTCGTGGTGCCTATGGCGGCGGCGCCTGATGCCGCCCACCGAGGCGCATCCGCGACTCATGAATGCCACAAGCTCGATATGGCGCTGCGGCGATGTCGCCGCCGCTTTCCCCTTGATGAGCGGCATCGGCGCCGCACTATATCCCGGCCGCTGGAACCTCGCCACCTCGCCGGTCATCTATGCTGCGGAACATTTCTCCACGGCACTTCTCGAGAAACTGACGAGCCTCAACGGAGAATTGCCGGCTGCCATGCATGGCCTGCAGATCATTGTTCCCAAAGGTGTCTCGATCGAGCACTTCAATTCGGGCGGCCATCCAGGCTGGCAGGCCGATGAATCAGCCACCCGCACCTTCGGCAACCTATGGTTCCAGGAGCGCCGATCGCTGTTGCTCCGCGTGCCGTCGGTCGCCGCAGCGCTTGTCGATCACAATATTCTGATCAACCCGAGCCATCACGAATTTGCGTCGCTGCAAGATCGGACACCTTTCCCGATCGCCTGGGACGAGCGGCTGTTCGGCACGCGCACAGGTTGATCGTCAGCCGGCGTAGAGCTTGTCCAGCCGCGGGCCATAGACCTTGCGCAGCACATGCCGCCGGATCTTCAGGCTCGGCGTCATCTGCTCGTTGTCGGTGGTGAAGGCCTCGTCGGCGATGATCACGCGGCGCACCTTTTCCGTCACGCTCAGCTTGGCGTTCACCCGGTCGACCGCGGCCATGATCGAGCGGTGGAATTCCGGCTCATGCTGCAGCTTGGCGAGGTCGGCAGGCATCCCCATGTCGCGCGCCCATCCCATTGCCCATTCCAGCTCGGGCACCACCACCCCGACCAGATAGGGTCGCTGGTCGCCATAGACCATCGCCTGGGAGATCTCGTCCTGCAGCGTCAGCATGCCCTCCACGCGCTGCGGGGCGACATTGTCCCCCTTGTCGTTGACGATGATGTCCTTCTTGCGGTCGGTGATGACGAGGTGGCCGTCCTTGTCGAAATGCCCGATGTCGCCGGTCAGCAGCCAGCCGTCCTGCAGCACCCGGTGGCTCTCGGCATCGTTCATCCAATAGCCGTCCATCACCAGCTCGCCGCGCACGCAGATCTCGCCATCGGACGCGATCCTCACCTCCACGCCGGTCAGCGGCGGCCCCACGGTATGCATCTTGATGCGCGCGCGCGGGCGGTTGCAGCTGATCACCGGCCCGGCCTCGGTCTGCCCATAGCCCTGCAAAATGGTGATGCCGATCGAGGCGAAGAACACCCCTACCTCGGGGTTGAGCGGGGCGCCGCCGGCCACCAGCCCCTTCAACCGGCCGCCGAACTTGTCCTGGATCTTCTTGCGGATGGTGCGCTCGAGCACCGGGTCGAGCAGCCGCTCCACCAGTGTCAGCTCCTGCCCGCGCGCCGCCTTGCGGCCGAGCTTCAAGGCCTGGTTGAGCATGATCACCGCCGCCCCGCCCTGCTTCTCGATCTGCTTGGCGATGCGCATGCGCAGCACCTCGAACAGCCGCGGCACCACCACCATGAAGGTCGGCTGTGCCTCCTCGATGTTGGCGGCGAGCTTCTCCAGCCCCTCGGCATACCAGATCTCGCCGCCCATCCCGATCGGCATGTACTGGCCGGCGGTGTGCTCATAGGCATGGCTCAACGGCAGGAAGGAGAGGAAGCGCTCGCGATACGGCGTGGGCTCGAAATCCTGCTCGATCACGGTGATGGCGCCGGCGATGTTGCGCATGATCACCCCATGATGCTGGCGCACCCCGCGCGGCGCCCCGCCAGTGCCGCTGGTGTAGATGATGCACGCCAGATCATCGCGCGCCATGGTGGCACGCGCCTTGATCCCCGCCAGGTCCGCCGCCGCATGCGCCGCCCGCGCGGCCAGCAACGCTGTCCATTGGTGCAGCACCAGCTCGCCGCCCTGCGACGGCTTGAGCTGATCGATGCCGATCACCATCCGGCACGCCGCACTCGCCGCTGCCGCCGGAAGCACATTGGCGGCCAGCTTGGGCCCCGAGACGATGACCGCGCGCGCACCCGAATTGTTGATGATATGGGTGTGATCGGCCACGGTGTTGGTGGTGTAGGCCGGCACGGTGATGGCGCCCGCCCCCATGATCGCCAGGTCGGCGATGCACCATTCGGGGCGATTTTCCGAGACCAGCACCACCCGGTCCCCGGCCTTGATGCCCATGCCGAGCAGCGCCGCGGACATGGCCGCAACCTTGGCGCGCACCTCGCCCCAGCTCTGCGTCGTCCAGGCGCCATCGGCCTTGGACCCGAGCATCGGCGCTTGCGGTTGCTCATCGGCCCAATCGAGGAACAGCCGCACCAGATTTGGGGTCGCATCGACGCGCGCGGCGAGCACGGCCGGCTTGAGCGGTGGCACTTTCAATTCCATTCAGCGCCCTCCCCAGGCACGCAATACATCGATACTAGCGTCAGAACCCGAGCGATGTTCCCTCGCTCCGCGGGTCCGCCCCGCCGCGCCAGCCTTTGGCCGTGCGCTCGAGACCATTCGCCTTCAACCCCAGCGGGGTCACCACAACCTTGTGCCCCATCGCTTCGAGCGCCGGCACGATGGGCTTCAGCATCTCGCCCTGCTCGCCGCCCTCGGCATAAAGCGTGTCGCCATTCACATAGACCAAAGGCAACGCAATGGCATCGGAAACCGACAGTTTCCAGTCGAGCACGCCGATGATCGCCTTGGCGATCTGCGCCGGGATGGTCATCCCGCCGGCTGCTCCAACCGCCAGCACCGCTTGGCCCCGCGCATCATACACGATCGCCGGCGCCATCGACGAGCGCGGCCGCTTGCCGCCCTGCACGCGGTTGGCCACCGGCGCGCCGTTCTTCTCGGGCTCGAAGCTGAAATCGGTCAATTCGTTGTTGAGCACCATGCCGCTCGCCACCATCTGGCTGCCGAATCCGCCTTCCACCGTCGAGGTCCAGCTCGCCACATTGCCGCTGCCATCGGCGGCCGCGAAATGCGTGGTGGAGGGCACTTCGCCGCCGGGACCGGGGGTGAAGGCCAGCGCGCCACGCGGCTTGCCGGCTTCCGCCACCGCCATCCGTGCCTCGGCCTTGATCAGTCCGCCCCGCGCGCGCAAATATTCGTCCGAAACCAGCCCAGCGCTCGGAACCTCCACGAAATCGGCATCGCCGCCATAGGTCGCCCGGTCGGCGAAGGCCAGCCGCGAGCTCTCGGCAAAAAGATGCCACGACACCGGGCTCGCAGCGCCCAGCTTGCCCATGTCGAAACCTTCGAGCTGCTTCAAGATCGCGATCACCGCAAAGCCGCCCGCAGAAGGCGGCCCCATGCTGCACACCTTGTAGGTGCGATACTGGCCGCACACCGGCATCCGCGCCTTGGCCTCGTAGCTTGCCAGATCGGCCATCGTCATCGATGCCGGGTTCATCGGCGCCGTCGTCACCCGCGTGACGATGCTCTGCGCCACCGGGCCGGTGTAAAAGGCTTTCGGCCCGCCCTTGGCAATCGCTTCCAATGTCCGCGCCAGCGGCTCGTTGACGATCCGCGTGCCTGCCGGCTTCGGCGTCCCGTCAGCGTTCAGGTAAATCGCCGTCGCTTCGGGCGTGAGCGCCAGCCTCGGCGCGCTGGACGCGATCGAACGCGCCATGCGCGGCGTGATCTCATAGCCGCCGCGCGCCAGCGCGATCGCCGGCTCGAACAGCTTTGCCCAGGGCAGCTTGCCGTGCTTGCCATGCGCCATCGCCACCATCGCCACATTGCCCGGCACGCCGACGCTCTTGCCGCCGGGCACCGCCTCGCGGCCCGACATCGGCTTGCCGTCAGCACCCATGAACAGCCGGTCGGTTGCCGCCATCGGCGCCTTCTCGCGGCCGTCGAAGCTGTCGGGTGAACGTGCGCCCGCAGCCTGGTACATCAGGAACCCGCCACCACCGATGCCCGAGGATTGCGGCTCCACCACCGTCATCGCCAGCATCATTGCCGCGGCGGCATCCATCGCACTGCCGCCCTGCCGCAGCATCGCCAGCCCCGCCTCGGCCCCGCGCGGATCGGCCGCCGTGGTCATCGCCCCGAAGGTCGCGCCATCCGCTGCAGGTGCCGCCGCCACCGCCGGGGGTGCCGAATTGGCGGTGGTGCAGGCGGCTGCAAGCAGCAGGGGCAGGAGGCGCAGGGCTTTGTTCATCTTGCCAGCATAGACGCGGGTTTTGCGGCTTGCCAGTCCTGCTTTACCGACCGACAGCATCGGTCACCGAAGCGAACCCCGCCGCCCGCAACGCATGCGCCAGTTCGGCCTTGATCCGCACCACCAGCCCCGGCCCCTCATATACCAGCGCCGAATAAAGCTGCACCGCACTCGCCCCGGCTCTGATCCGCGCCAGCGCCTCCGCCCCCGAGCCGATGCCACCCGCCGCCACCAGCGGCAGCGCGCCGCCGGTGGCGCTGCGAAACCCCGTCAGCGCCGCCATCGCCAGCCCCGCCAGTGGTGCGCCCGACATCCCGCCGGCCTCGCCCGCCTGCCCCGAGCGCAACCCGTCGCGCGACAGCGTGGTGTTGGAGACGATCAGTCCGTCGATGCCGGACGATTTCGCGGCGGCGGCGATCTCCTCCACCTGATCGGCGGCGAGATCCGGCGCGACCTTCAGGAACAGGGGTGTCGGGTTCCGGCCGGCGAGCGCGGCGGCTCCGTTACGGGCAGCCACGACGTGGGAGAGCAGCCGATCGAGCTCCTTGCCGCTCTGGAAGTCGCGAAGGCCCGGCGTGTTGGGCGAGGAGACGTTGACCGTCAGGTAGCTGGCGATCGACGCGAAGGCATGGATGCCTTCCACATAGTCGGCGAGCCGGTCCTTGGAATCCTTGTTCGCACCGATGTTGACGCCG
>JBBSPR010000050.1:0-14505 GCA_038258615.1 Sphingomonadales bacterium | reverse complement strand
GTCGCCCTCGGCCAGCACCAGCGTGCCATTCACCGAGCCAAGTGCGGGAAAACAGCTGCAGATGCCGCCGGGCCAGGTCGCGAGCATCCCCGGCTCGGGCACGGCCCCCAGATTCCCGCCGATCCGCGCCCCGGTCAGC
The DNA here is from genome assembly GCA_038258615.1 of Sphingomonadales bacterium. Taxonomy (GTDB): domain Bacteria; phylum Pseudomonadota; class Alphaproteobacteria; order Sphingomonadales; family Sphingomonadaceae; genus Sandarakinorhabdus. Next base: position 14,366 of record JBBSPR010000050.1, on the reverse strand, counting down.
CCGATCGCGAGGTCGGTACCCGCAGCACTCGTCACATGCATCGCACTCGCCGCCTGCATCAGCGCCCGCCCGCGCCGCACCCGCGGGATCAGGCTCGCATCGGGCGCCAGCCGCTCGAGCAGCTCGGGATGCTCGTTCGACACATAGAGGATCCGACCGCCCGCCTGCAGAATCTCGGGCGTCTCATCGGCATGCATCAGCCCTTCCACCGTCAGGTCGAGCACGAGTGCGGCCGCTTTCAGCGCCTCGATCACCGGACGGATGTGCTGGATCGCGTTCGACGAGCCGGTCGAGCGGATTGCCACCGCCACGCTCTGCCGCGGTGTGGGCACGATCACATGAAATGGCTGCAACCCCAGCCGCAGTGCGGCCAGCTCCGCCAGGTGCACATTGATCGCCCGCGACTGGCTTTCCGAGAGGATCGCCACCGCCGCCCCCTCCGTCAGCGCGCACAGGCTCAGTGCGGCTGCAAAGCTGTCGATCCAGCGGGCTTCGATACGGTCGTTCAGCATGAGCGCGGTCTCGTGTCGGTGTCGCCCCCACTGTCCCTTTCCCAAGGGGGCAGGTTCAACCATCGACCTTGGCCAGCGGGCATAACTTATATTCAGCCGAGCGTGAGCGTCGCGCTGCCATGCGCCCCGGCGTCGAGCCGCAGCACATCGCCGCGCCCGATGGCAATGGCGCGGCACATGGCGCCGGTGGCGATCCAGTCCCCCGCCCGCAGCCCGCGCGGATCATCGGCCAGCGCGGTGCGGAGCGCATCCAGCGCGCGCAGCGGGTTGCCAAGCACCGCATCGGCGCTGCCCCGGCAGCCCATGTCCCCCACCGACAGCCCGACCGCCAGTGCCGCCGGGTCCTCCAGCGCCGCCAGCGGCAGCGCCGGGCCGATCAGCACTCCACAGCTCGCGGCATTGTCGGCCACAATCGCGCCGGTGCCGTGTGCAAAGGGGTCGGCAAAGCTCGGGCGGTTGAACTCGGCCCCGGCATGCGCCGCCACCGGCTGCAGGTCCGGCCCAAGCAACAGCAGCACCTCGGGCTCGACTTCGAGCGGCCGGTCGCCCGGGAAGTGCGCGGTGTCGCCGTCGCGGAACAGCGTGAACAGCCGCCCATGGATCGGCGTCGCCACGCCCAGGAACGCCATCGCTGCCGCACTCGTCGCCCCCACCTTCCACCCCAGCACCGGCCCGAGCTGCGCTGCCAGCCCGGCCGCCACATCATGGCCCTGCGCCAGAGTCAGCGCCGGGATTGCGTCGACCAGCCCGCCGCCGCGCCGCGCCCCTGCCACTGCCGCCACACACCTATCCATGCAGCCACCTCTCGCGCCGCCACTCGCTCGCCGTCCAGCCCATCTCCAGCCCGAACCGCCGCGTGAACGCCGACTGGTCGGTATAGCCCACCGCCTGCGCCACTTCGGCGATCGACTGGCCGTCGCGGATCAGCGGCAGCGCCCGGTCGATCCGCAGCTTGTGCAGGAACCGCATTGGGGACATGCCGAAGGCGCTGCGGAAATCCCGCTCCAGCTGCGACGGCGACACGCCGACCAGCCCCGCCAGCTGCTCCAGATCGAGCGCCGCCGCCGGCCGCGCCTCCAGCCGCGCAACCGCCTGCGCCAGCCGCGCATAAATCGGCTGCCGCGCTTCCGCCGCTGCCAGCCGCCGCGCACTCGCCGCCACGCCGATGATGCTGCCATCGTCGCCGCGCAGCGGATGCCGCGAAAACAGCAGCCAGGCTCCCGCCCCGCGCCCGGCTGCCGCCAGATCGAGCCGGTCGGTCAGCGGCTCGCCGCTCGCCAGCACCTGCGAATCGAGCGCCTCGTAGCGCGCGGCCACCAGCGACGGGAAAAACGCCGATGCCCGGTTGCCGATGAGTGCCGCGGCATCCTTGACCCCGCACAGCCGCGCCATCGCCGGATTGGCCGCCACATAACGCAGCCCGGCATCCTTGATGAAGAACGGGCAATCATCGAGCCGCTCGAACAGGCTGGAGGCAAGGGACACCGAAGCATGCATTGTGCCGATATCGGCACCGGCCATGCGCACAGGCAACAAGACTAATGCGCCCGGCCCCATGACAATGCGGCATGACCCGAGGAGCCTGACCCCAAGGAGCGCGACCATGACCCGAACCTGGACCCCGCAACCGCAAGCTGAAGCCTTTGTGCAAGCCCGGCTCGCCGCCGCCCTCGCCGCCGTGCCGGAGGCTGCACGCTATGCCGAGGCGCTGCGCACCACCACCGGCGTGCGACTGCGCGACATTCTCGATCATCTGGTGCTGCCCGCCGATGCGGTGGCGCAAGCGCGCAGCCTGGGCTGGGTGCCCGAGGGTGACGCGCTCACCAATCCGCTCGGCTTTTTCCCGACCGTTCTCGAAGGCGCACCGTCGCTGGCCTTCCGCGTTGAATCGCTCGCCCGCTTCCAGGCCGCCACCGGCACCGACGCAGCCATCGACGGTGCCGAGCATGGCCCGCTGCGCCTGGCCGACGCCTTCACCGGCGGCGGCTGGACCGTGCGCGCCGTCGAGCGCGCCGGCGGCCTCGGCCACACGCCCGAGGCGCTTCCCGCCGCCAGCATCCGCGCCGGCCGGCTGCATTTGCAGATCTTCCGCACCCGCCGTCGCCGCTTCGAAGGCGTCGAGGAAGGGTTGGCCCACACCGAGGCGCTCGTCGATGCCGCCGTCGCCGACATCGGTCCGCACCGCGCCTGCCACCTCTGGTTCACCGCCGAGCGCGAGTACTGGATGAGCCGCTGCCCGGCCGGGCGTGTGCAGGCCGAGCGCCAGAACCGCGCCGGCATCGGCTGGTCCAACATCGATCACCACACCTATGATGGCTCGCGCCAGCATTTCGCCGCCACCATCCGTATCCTCGAAAAGCTCGGATACGAACTGCGCGAGATGCTCTACGCCGGCGCGCTCGCCGGCTGGGGCTCGCAGATCCTCGAACAGCCTGCGCTCAAGAGCACGATCTTCGCCGATGTCGATCTCGCTCCCCACGAAACCGACGTGGATTTCGCCCATCAGCCGCTGCCGCCGCTGGACAAGCACCGCCGCGCGGGCATCATCTCCATCATGCACGGCGAATCGATTCTCGAAGGCGGCCTCAACCATGTCGCGGGCATGTACGACCAGCGCGCGCTGCGGCAGATTCTGGCCGAGGCAGGGCAGGGGGTGATGGCGCCGTTCAGCGATTTCCCCTTCCTCTACCAGGAGCTGACCACCGGCGATGTCGCCGCCGTCGAACCCGCCCGTCTCGATGCGCTCGAAGCCGGCGGGCACCTGTCGCCCGCCGAAGCCGAGGATATCCGCCTGGGCGGCACCATCGCTGCACACCTCGAGAATCTCGAGCGCAACGATGGCTACAAGGGCTTCAACATGCCCGGCATCGACGGCGTGCTGCGCAAGCTTGATCCCCGAAAAGATGTGAGTGCGGCGGCATGAATGCTCCCGCGATTATCGAGGCCCCGAACACTGCTGCGGTCATCGCCGCCCTGCAAACCCGCTTTGGCAAGCGGCTGAGCACATCGCCCGCCATCCGCGATGCCCATGGTCGCGGCGAAGGCCTGCGCGATCTCGCGGCCCCCAGCGCCGTGGTGTTCGCCGAGACGACCGAGGAGGTCGCCGCCGTGCTTGCCCTCTGCCACGAGGCGCGCGTGCCGGTCATCCCGTTCGGCACCGGCACCTCGCTCGAAGGCCAGTTGCAGGCGCTCGGCGGCGGCATCTCGCTCGATCTCGGCCGCATGGACAATGTGCTCGCCATCAACGCCCCCGACATGGACTGCCGGGTGCAGGCCGGCGTCACCCGCGAGGCCTTGAACCACGCCATCCGCGACCAGGGGCTGTTCTTCCCGCTCGATCCCGGCGCCAATGCCAGTCTCGGCGGCATGGCCGCAACGCGGGCCAGCGGCACCAATGCCGTGCGCTACGGCACCATGCGCGAGGTGACACTGGGGCTGACCGTCGTCACCCCGCAAGGCCGCATCATCCGCACCGGCGGCCGCGCGCGCAAATCCTCCGCCGGCTATGATCTCACACGCCTCTACATCGGCTCGGAAGGCACGCTCGGCGTCATCACCGAGCTGCAATTGCGGCTGTTCGGCGTCCCCGAAGTCATTTCCGCGGCGCGCGTGCAATTCCCCGATCTCGCCAGTGCCGTGCAGACGGTGATGGCGGTGATGGCGTGCGGCATCGCCGTGGCGCGAATCGAGCTGCTCGCTGCGCTGCAGATGCAGGCCTGCATCGCCTGGTCGAGGCTCGAAGGCTTTGCCGTGGCACCCACGCTGTTCCTCGAATTCCACGGGTCGGAGGCCGCCGTCGCCGAGCAGATCGCCATGGTCGAAGCATTGGCGGGCGAGCATGGCGGCAGCGCCTTCGCCTTTGCCAACACCACCGAAGCGCGCTCGGCGATGTGGCGCGCGCGGCACGAGGCCTATCACGCCGCACGCGGGCTGGCGCCGGGGAAGGACAGTTTCACCACCGATGCCTGTGTCCCCATCTCGCGGCTGGCGGACTGCATCGCCGAGAGCCATGCCGAGGCACAGGCGCTGGGCCTCGTCGCGCCGATTGTGGGCCATGTCGGGGACGGGAATTTCCACATTCTCGTGCTGTTCGACCCCGCCGACCCGGAAGAGCGCGCCCGCGCCGACCGGCTGGCGGCCAGTGTCTCGGAGCGCGCCATCCGCATGGGCGGCACCTGCACCGGCGAGCATGGCATCGGCGTCCACAAGCTCGATGCGCTGCTGCTCGAGCATGGCGAGGGCGCGGTGGCGGTGATGCAGGCGATCAAGGCCGCGCTCGATCCGCACGGCATCATGAACCCCGGCAAGACCGTTCCCATGATGCCACCGCTCGGTTAGGCTGGGGCGATGCAGACATTCTTCATCTCGGTCAGTTGCGAGCGCGGCCAGACCTACACCGTGGGCCGCGAAATCCTCAAAGCTGTCCCCGGCGTGCGCGAAGTCTCGGCGATCAGCGGCAAATGGGATCTGCTGGTCAAGTTGGTGATCGAGGAAGGTTTCGACGTCGGCCAGCTGGTCAACGAGAAGCTGGCGGCGGTGCCCGGCATCCGCCGCACCAAGACCCAGGTGGCCTATTTCGTCTACAATCCCGAGGATGTGTTCTTCTAGGCGCGGCCGCGGCGGCTGAAGATCAGCCCGGCGAACACGCACTCGATCGCGCCGACGACCAGCGCCAGATTGCCCGGCCAAACCGGCCCCAGCACCGTCGCCGCCACGCCCGCTGCCACCAGCGCCGCCCCCAGCGCCCAGTAGAGCAGCTCGCCATAAACGCTGCGGAACACGAAATAGCGCGCGCCGATGACGATCGCCATCACCGGAAACACCGCCGCCGGCAGCGTGCCGAGCAGCCCATAGGCGATGAAGATGCCGGCAAAGAGAAACAAGGTGCTTTCCAGCCCGAGCCGTTCGAGCGGATTGCCCTTCGCCGGCTTCGGTGCGCGCAAGCCCGCCCGCGCGATCAGCAGCGACACCGGCACGATGGCCATGCCGCCCACGAACAACACTGCGAACCCCATCGGCACGCCTGTGTTCAACCACACCAGCCCCGCAGCAAGCCACACCAGCCCTGAGACCAGCACCCCCGGCGCGCCGCGCACATAGGCGGTGCGCATGTCTTGCTGGGCAGCGATCATGTCCATGCCGCCACCCTGCACGTCCGCCGCCGCCATGCCAACCGGTGATGACCGCCGCCGCACAGGCTATTTGCGCAAGCACGCGGGAGGAGGCCGAATACAGGCTCAGCCGGGAGCATGTCCGATGCGCATCGATGCCGTTTACGATTTCCTCTGCCCTTGGTGCCATGTCGGCAAGCGGCACCTCGATCTGGCTCTTGCGACCGAAGCGAAGCGCGCCGATGCGCTGCCCATCGCGGTGCATTGGCGCCAGTTCATGCTCTATCCGCACTTCGACCGCGCCGGCCATGTGTTCCTCGATTTCTTTCGCCAGAAATATGGCGAGGGCCTGCGCGTGCCGATGTGGGACCGGATCCGCAGCGTCGCCGAGCCGGTCGGCATCCACTTCGCCTTCGAGAAGATCACCCGCGGCCCCGCCTCGATCGACGGCCATCGCCTCGTCCGCTGGGCCGAGGCACAGCGCCCCGGCGTGGCAGGCGCCATGATCGAGGACATCGCCAGCAGCTTCTTCGAGCAGGCCAAGGTCATCGACATGGACTTTCTGGCAAGCCTTGCCGAACGCCATGGCTTCGATGCCGCCGCCGCCCGCGCCTATCTGGAGTCGGACACCGACCTCGAAGCCCCGTTCCGCGAGACCGACGCCTGGCGCGCTGCCGGCGTCAGCTCGATGCCGCACTATATCCTCACCTCGGGCGGTGGCCGGACGGAGATCATCAACCAGACCAGCATCGCCGCCTTCGCCCAGGCCTTCGACCGCGCGCGCACGGCTGCGGCTGCATGAAGGATCCCGATGGCGACTGGCCGTCGCCTGCCATCGCCTGGGGGTCGGTAGCAGCACTGCTGCTCGCCTATATCGTCTCCTTCGCCGATCGGCAGATCCTCAGCCTGCTCGTCGGCCCGATCAAGGCCGATCTCAGGCTTTCCGACACCGAGTTCAGCCTGCTCGCCGGCCTCGCATTCGCCATTTTCTACACGGTGATGGGCCTGCCCTTCGGCCGGCTGGCGGACCGCGCCAGCCGCCGCCTCATCGTTGTCATCGGCACGCTCGCTGGCGGCATGGCTGCGGCAGCCTGCGGCCTCGCCAACAGCTTCGCCACCCTGTTCGGTGGCCGTGTGTTCGCCGGCACCGCCGATGCCGCGCTTGGTCCTTCGGTCTTCTCGATGCTCGCCGACCTGTTCCCGCCCGCCAGCCGCGCGCGCGCCTTCTCAGTCTACAGCCTCGGCATCTACTTCGGCGCCGGCCTCGCGTTCGGCGCCGGCGGGCTGGTGGTGGGTGCGGTTGCGGAAAACCCGCAGGTCACCCTGCCGCTCATCGGCACCGTCAAGGCATGGCAGGCGGTTTTCCTCGTCATCGCCGCGCCCGCCTTCCTGCTCGCCCCCTTCCTGCTGCTGCTCCCCGAGCCGGTGCGCCGCGGCCGTGCCGCAACCCCCGACCAGCTGCGCGTCCGCGAAACACTCCGCTATGTCTGGACGCGCCGCGCGCTGTTCGGCCCCTGGTTCTTCGGCTTCGGCATCGTCGTCCTCGCCAATTTCGCCACGCTGGCCTGGACGCCGGAATTCTTCATCCGCCGCCACGGCGTGTCGCCGCGCGATGCCGGCGTGCAGATCGGCCTCATCATGGCGGTGGCCGGCTCGGTCGGGGTGCTCGCCGGCGGCTGGTTCGCCGATTGGTTGGCCGCGCGCGGACGCCGCGACGGCACGCTCATCGCCGGCGCACTCGCCTGTATCGGCGGCATGGTGCCCGGCGTGCTGTTCCCGCTGGTCGACGATCCGGCGGTTGCCAAGGTGCTGCTGGCACCGCTGTTCTTCTTCGGCGCCTTCGCCAGCGGGGCCGCCCCTTCCGCCATCGGCGCTGTCGTCCCCAACGAGATGCGCGGCCAGGTGTCAGCGCTCTACCTGCTCGTCATCAACCTGCTCGGCATCGGCCTCGGGCCGACGCTGCCAGCACTGTTCACCGATTTCCTGTTCGGAGACGAAGCGAAGCTCGGGCTATCGCTGGCACTCACCGCCGCCATCACCGGGCTGCCCTCGGCCTGGCTGCTCAACCGCGCCCGCAAACCCTATCTGGCGGCGAGCCAGCCATAGCTTTCATCGTCGCGGTCGCGGCGCCCCTTGGGCAGTTCGCCATTGGCCTCGAACCAGCTGGCGTCGACCGCGCGGCTCTCGCCCCAGTCCATCGCCTCGATGTGCGCCACGCTCCGCCATTCGCCATCGCGAAGCTCGGCACGGCCGAGATAGCGCCCGAGCACCACCAGCTCGCGGCCATCCGCCGCCTGCCAGTGCCAGGTGCGCACATAGGCCTCATAGGCAATTCGCCCCTCGCTCACAGGCAGCAGCAGCACATTGCCGATGTCGTGGCGCGTGGCGGCGAACATCCCCATGAACCCCATTGCCACCTCGACAAACCCCGCTGTGGCGCCCGAATAGATGCTCCCCAGCGTGATCACCGCATCGGGCCAGAAGGCCGCCGCGATCAGCGCAGGATCGCGCCGGTCCACCCCGCGCGCATAGGTGTAGAGCGCCTGGCGGATCGCCTCCGCTGCTGCTGCCTCAACCACCGCAGCGGAGGCTGCCTCAGGCAAAGGTCACCTCGCCGGACGCATTGTCCACCAGCACATGGCAATCGAGGTATTCCACGTCGGGTGCATGCCCGGTCTTCGCCTTGATCATCTCGGAGGCACGCGCGAAGAACGCTTCCGCCGATTCCCGGTCCTGCCACAGATAAATGCTGCGACCTTCGCCCCTGGCGGCATCGAGGTGGATCGCCTTGCGAATGAGCGCGGGTGCGGCCGCCTGATAGATCGGGATGGTGCGGCGGATTTCATCCAGCGCCGCCTCATGGCTTTCGCCGGGCGCCAGCCGGAAGCGGACGATGGTGCTGATCATGCAGGGTCTCCAAGCAATTTGGCCAAGGCTGGAGGGGCAGGGCACATGGCACAAGCGCACTTCCACACCCGGCGGCGGAACAAAAATTCATGGGTGCGGCGGGATTAGTGATTTGGGCAGCAGTGCGCCTGCGGTCAGTCTGCCCTCGCAAGTCCGGCTGCGTCCAGACAGCCGATCCGGAGGGGGAATGACGATGCGGACGATGATGATGGCAGGCCTGCTGGCCAGCGTTGCAGCCCCGGTGCTGGCACAGACCGCAGCGGCACCCGCAGCCGAAAGCGACGAGATCATCGTCACCGCGCAAAAACGCGCCGAGCGCCTCGTCGACGTGCCCCTCTCGATCGTCGTCCGTTCCGGCGAGGATCTCAAGGACGGCGGCATCAACGATTTCAACCAGATCATGAGCCGCGTGCCCAATCTGGTGGTCGTCGACACGCCCGCCAACAAGTCGATCACCATCCGCGGCATCGGCACCAGCGGCAACAGCTTCTCGTTCGAACAGTCGGTGGCGCTGTTCGTCGACGGCATCTACGGCGGCCGCAACCGCCAATACAACCAGCCCTTCCTCGATGTGGAGCAGATCGAGGTGCTGCGCGGCCCGCAAGGCGCACTCTTCGGCCGCAACACCAGTGCCGGCGCAATTTCGATCCGCTCGACCCGCCCCACGCAAACGCTCGGCGGCGAGGTTTCGGCCGAATATGAGACCGTGCGCGGCAGCACCAATGTCACCGGCATCATCAACGCGCCGGTGTCGGACAAGCTCGCCGTGCGTCTGGCGGGCCGCTACGCGCTGAACAACGGCTGGCTGGACAACACGACGCTCGACCGCAAGGAGCCGGTCGCCGACCAGTATCTGCTGCGCGGCTCGCTGCTCTTCACCCCTTCGGACACGGTCACCCTGTTCGCCAAGCTCGAATATACCAAGCAGGATATCACCGGCTCGGCTTTCGAGTTCGTCCCCGCCGGCACCCGGCCCGATTACCGCAAGGACACCGACGACGCCTTTTCCCCCGAGCGCGACAACAGCGACAACTGGAACGGTGCGGTGCAGCTCGATGTCGAGCTCGGCAGCCACACCCTCACCGCCATCACCGGCTATTCCTATTATGGCTATGAGCAGGCGTTCAACATCCAGGCGCGCCGCCCGGCGCGGCTGGTCGTCGACAACAGCGAGCGCTTCTCGCAATGGTCGCAGGAGGTGCGGCTGGTGTCGCCGGGCGATACCGCGTTCGATTACATCGTCGGCGCCTATGCCGAATGGGGCCGCAGCCGTGTGCGCCGGACTTCGATCATCGACACGCCGCCGCCGCCGGCCCCCAACACGATCACCTTCCGCACCTTCGATCAGGATACCGATGTCCTCGCGGCGTTCGCCCAGGCCGGCTACCGGCTCACCGATAGCCTGAAGTTCAGCGGCGGGCTGCGCTGGACCAACATCCGCAAGCGTGGCCTCATCACCGGCTTCACCCAGCTGTTCAACGTGCCACCCGCCCCCGCCACCCTCACCATCCCGCGCGCCGATCTCGAAGGCCGCTTCACCGAAAACGCCTGGGCGCCCTCGGCCACGCTCAGCTGGTCCCCCAACCGCGATCTCAACCTGTTCCTGCGCTATGCGCGCGGGGACAAGGGCGGCGCCTTCAGCGAGTTCCAGAACGTCACCGCCGCCACCTTCATTCTGCGCCCTGAAAAGTCGGACGTGTTCGAAGCCGGCCTCAAGGCGCAATTCCCGCAAGTGAACGGCTTCTTCAGCCTCGTCGCCTTCACCACCGACTATTCGGACCTGCAGAAATCGGCGCTCGACATCAACACCGCCAGCTTCATCACCAGCAACGCTGCCGGCGCCCGCACCCGCGGTGTCGAATTGGAGGCCAGCGTTTCCCCGGTCGAAGGCCTGCGCCTCTCGGCGGCGGCCGCCTATCTCGATGCCTTCTACACAAGCTGGCCCAACGGCCCGTGCCGCTTCGACAACCCCAACCGGCTCGTGCCCGGCTGCACGCAGGACCGTACGGGCGATCGGCTGCAAAGCTCGCCGACCTGGACCGGCAACCTCGCGGTCGATTACGACCGCGAGGTGAGCGATGCGTTGCGGGTGTTCGGCAGCGCCTTCCTCAACTTCCAGTCGGACATCAACTATCAGGAGACCGGCAGCCCGCTCGAAGTCCAGACCGGATTTGCCAAGACCGACCTGCGGCTGGGCGTCGGCAGCGCCGACCGCAAATGGGAGCTGGCGCTGCTGGTGCGCAACCTGTTCGACGTGCGCACCTCGTCGCTGATCTTCGAGGTGGTCCCGATCGGCGTCGGCCCCAATGACCGCGCCCATGTGCCCGATCCGCGCCGCAGCTTCACGCTGCAGGGCCGGGTGGCGTTCTGATGCCTGAAGCCGAAGATCTTGCGGCGCTGCAGGCGCTGCCCTTTGCGGTCGAGGTGGCGGGCAGTCGCGCCCGCTTCGTCATCGACATGGCGGTGCTCGGCCATACCGATGCCCCCGATCCCTCGGGCCGCATCGGCGACAAAAACAGCCAGAACTATTTCGCGCTCGACACCCGCGGCGACAGCTATTTCGTCGCCGGGCTGCTCTATCCCGGAGGCACCATCCCCAAGCCCACCAGGCCGATGCCGGTAAGCGCCTTTCGCGGCGCGCCGCCCAAGCTCAACAACGAAGTGGTGTGGGATTTCACTGCCACCAAGCCGATCGGCCATCATTTCAACCGCGGCTGGGTGCTCATCAACGGCAGCCAGCCCGGCCTCGACACACGTGGCACCACGGTCGATCTCCCGCGCCAGGTCCCGCACCTTCTCGGCACCCACAGCTTCTTCTTCGGCGACTTCTCAGCCGACCAGCTTTCGCCCCCCATGCTCATCGCCAAGGGGGTCGAGAACGGCAATGATCCCGATGACGAGGTGGTCGTCCGTGCCATCGCCGGCGGCACCGGCCCGTTCCGTTTCGCGCGCGGCAGCTGCCGACAGGACCGGATCGGCCGCAACACCAGCCCGCTGCGCAGCTTCTCCAATCTGGGCGATGTGATGTCGCCCAACTACCGCTTCACCTTCGACCTGCTGCTGTGAGGAACGCCACCATGACCGATGCTTCGCGCCGTACGATGCTGGGGCTCGCCGGCTCCATGGGGCTGCTCGCCGCCGGCCGGCCACTGCTGGCGCAGTCGAACACGATGGTGATGCCAAGCCCCGCCGACTGGCTCAACCTCACCCCCGATGCGCGCGGCATCGTCCGCTTCGCCATCGATGTGGCGGTCATCGGCAACAGCGATGCCATCGATCCCTCGGGCCGCATCGGGCCGAAGGACAGCCAGGACTATTTCAACATCGATGTGCGCGGGGACACCTATCAGGTCGAAGGCGCACTCTACCCCGGCGGCACCATCCCCAAGGCCAGCGTGATGACGCCCGGCCGTCCCGGCGGCAAATCGAGCGTGCAGTATCAGATCAATTGGGATTTCAAGGGCGCCGAACCTGTCGGCCATTGGCTCAGCCGCGGCTGGGTGCTCATCAACGGCAACCGCGAACCTGCCAAGGATACCAATGGCACCGTCATCGAGACTGCGCGCACCGAACCGCACCTCTTGTCTGAGCACAATTACGTCTTCGGCCGTTTCGGTCCCGACAATCTCTCTCCGGAAATGCTCATCTCGAGCGGCGTGGAAGACGGCAACGATGTCGACAAGGAGGTGCTCGTCCGCGCCATCACCGGCGGCACCGGCCGCTTCCGCTTTGTCACCGGCCAGGTCGTCGAATGGCGCAACGGCCGCAACAGCAGCACGCTGCGCAGCTTCTCCAACTTCCCCGGCGCCTACGCTCCCAACTACCGCTTCGACTTCGAGCTCAAACTGGGGTGACTGTCAGTCTTTGACATAGGCCCGGCCGATGGTATCTTCCATCCCGGAGGTTGCCATGGCCGCAATGAACGTATCGCTCACCCCGGAGCTCGACAGCTTTGTCCGCACCGCCGTCGGAGGCGGCCGCTACGCCACATCGAGCGAAGTTGTCCGCGATGCGCTGCGCCTGCTGCAGGCCCGCGAAGCCGAACATGCCGAACGCCTCGCATGGCTGCGCGCCGCCATCGCGGACGGCTTGGCCAGTGGCCCGGCTGAGCCCTGGGATGTGGAAGCCCTGCTCGCTGAAGCCCGGGCATCGACCCCCGATCGCTGATGGCACACGTCGCCCGCAGTCCGGCAGCGCGGCGGGACACAATCGAAATCTGGCGCTATATCGCGCAGCATGACCGCGCGGCCGCAGACCGGCTTGTCCGGCTCATCGACACCAAACTGAAGATGCTGGGCGAAGAGCCGCTTGTCGGCTCTCCCCGGCCCGAACTGGCAACCGGCCTCCGGTCATTCGTCGTGGGCCGCTACACCCTGTTTTATTGTCCGACCGGCCACGGCATAGAAGTTGTTCGTATCCTGCACGCAGCCCGTGACATCGGCAGCGAGCAATTCTAGGCTTCTGCCACCGCCGTAGCCTCGATCTCGATCATCGCCTCGGCCTCCATCAGCGCCGTCACTTCCACCACCGCCATCGCCGGAAACAGCTTGCCGAACACCGCGCGCCACGCCTCGCCGATCGCCCTGGCTTCGGCCAGATAGGCCGCACGGCTGGTGATGAACCACGTCATTCGGATGATATGCTGCGGCCCGGCATCGGCCTCGCGCAAAATCGCGGCGATGTTGCGGAATGCCTGCTCCGCCTGCGCCGTCATCCCTTCGGGAAAACGCTCCTCGGCATTCCAGCCCACCACGCCGGCCGTCACGATCAGCCGGTCGCCGGGCTGAATGGTCACCGCCACGCCGTTCGCATAGCCTTTGGGCCGCGGCCAGCCGGGCGGCTGCAGATGCACGAGGCTCATTCCGCCGCCGCCCGTTCCACGCCGGTCTTGAACGCCAGCGTCCGCTCGGTGTGGTGCCGCTTGGGCTTCGCCTTGCGCTGCAGCTCGGCCTGCTTCTCGCGGGTTTTCTCTGCCTCGCGCCACAGCTGCGCCGCCCCCGAAAGATACGGCGCCGGCACTGCCAGCCCGCGCCTGGCGCCATACCAGGCGGCGGCGTGCATCGTCCAATTCGGGTGCGTCAGGTGCGGCCGCCCCACCGCCACCAGATCGGCGCGCCGGCAGGCGATGATCGTGTTCACCTGCCCCGGCTCGGTGATGGCACCCACGCACATCGTCTTCACACCCAGCTCGTTCTTCAGGCTTTCGGCAAACGGCACCTGATACATGCGGCCATAGGTCGGCGCCTGGTGCGGCACCGTTTGCCCGCTGCTCACATCGATGAGGTCCACGCCGGCGTCCGCAAAGCCGCGCGCAATCGCGAAGCAATCAGCCTCGCTCAAACCGCCCTTGGCCCAATCCGACGCCGAGATGCGCACCGCCATCGGCCGCTCCGCTGGCCAGACCGCCCGCATCGCGCGGAACACCGCCAACGGAAACCGCAGCCGGTTCTCGATCGCCCCGCCATAAGCATCGGTCCGCAAATTGGTCAGCGGTGACAGGAAGCTCGCCAGCAGATAGCCATGCGCACAGTGCAGCTCGAGCAGATCGACTCCTGCCCGCGCCGCCCGCTCGGTGGCACCCACGAAATCCGCCGTGATCCGCGCCATTCCCGCTTCGTCCAGTTCGGCCGGCACCTGGCTCTCGCCCTCGAACCACGGAACCGGCGACGCCGAAACCAGCGGCCAATTGTCCTCTGCCCGCGCAATCGGATGGTCCATCTTCTCCCAGCCAAGCTGCGTCGAGCCCTTGCGGCCGGCATGCCCCAGCTGCAGCGCAATCCGCGCCCCGCCATCGGCGTGCGCAAAGTCCACGATCCGCTTCAGGCTCGCTTCCTGC
>JBBSPR010000049.1:0-14579 GCA_038258615.1 Sphingomonadales bacterium | reverse complement strand
ATCGAGGCTGCGTCGCGCAGCGACAATCAACCCGAAACTTAAACCTTGCCAGAGACACAAACTGCGAACATCTTGGCAACGTCGCGGTCAGCAGTTCTCATCCTGATTGACGCGCAGTCTCATCCTGATCGTCGCGCAACAAATGGCACCGAGCTGACCTGCAACGCCGTGCTGGCGTGGTGCGGTGAGGCTGGGATCAACTGGCATTACATCGCCCCTGGCAAGCCGATGCAGAACGGCTATGCGGAGTCGTTCAACGGCCGGATGCGCGATGAACTACTGAACGAGACCCTGTTCATGAGCCTCGACCATGCCCGAACCGCGATCGCCGCTTGGGCCGAGGACTACAACCAGGAACGGCCACACTCATCACTTGGCTACGAGACCCCAGCGGCGTTCGCCGCCGAACTGAATAAGCAATGGCCTGCTCAGCTGCGCCCTTCGGGCTCCGCTCCACAGGCCATTGCTTCAGCCGCGCCCATGCGCAACAACCACGGCCAGGCTCTAATCCCCGCTGGATGAAATCAGGGGGTCAGGTCACTGGACCGACGCTTGCGCAAGATCCAATGCGGCATCGAGTCCTTGGACTGGGACTACGGCACACATAAATTCGATCTCAATTATGATATCGCACCCTTCTTTAACTCTGGGCGGCCTCATATCAAACTGGAACTATACGGCCATGTTTCAACTTCCTTTCTTGTTGTCGCGCAAAAGGGTTAGCTGGAACTTCTAGCGCCCGTTCGTCAGCTTGCCTTGAGGCCAGAAAAGCTTCGGCGCACGCGGCCCTGAAGCCGCCGTGCGGCGATGACCGTGGCATTGCCGTTGATCCTGTCACTGCCTGCTGCAAGGCGTTGCACCAGCACCTCCGCGGGGCAGGGGAGTCCGGTCTCGGGGTCGAGGTAGCGGGGGTAGAGGATGAGTGCCGCCGCCACGAGTTCGTCGAGGCTGCGGCGGGCGGTGCGGCGCGGTGGCACCGGGCCGCGGTCGGTGGTCAGCCCCCAGCCGGCGTAGAAGGGCACGCCGTGGACGGTGACCGCCTTGCCGCGCAGCAGCGCCTCGAAGCCGGCGAGCGAGCTGTTCACATGCAGCGCATCGACCATGTCGATCAGGTCGGCGATCGGCGTCTGCGTCGCCACCTCGTCGGCGAGTGCCGCCATGTCGGCGGCAGGCACATGGCCGCGGCGATGGCCCGCGAGCACATCAGGGTGCGGCTTGTAGATCAGATATGCGTCCATTCCGGCCTCGGCGCGTGCCCGGCGCAGCAGCTCGAGGTTCGAAGCCAGCGCGCCTCCGCTGGTGACGGCGCGGTCATCCTCCACCTGGCCTGGCACCAGCACATGCAGCCGGTCGCCGCCGGGGCGGGGCAGGGGTATCGCATCGCCGCGTTCATATTTGGAAAGCCCATGCGCAACGATGGCTTTTCGCAACCGCGCGGCACGGGCGAGAAGGTCAGGCGGGAACTCGCCCGTCTGCAACAACCTTTCCAGCCCACTCGTCTGGCGGGGATCGAAGTGCACCCCCTCGCCATCGACGATCACCGACAGCGGCGGCACGCAATCCGCCCCCAGCCCCGCCGAGCGGATGAAGCCGTCCTCCACTTCCAGTAACCGGGGCCGCGCGCGTTCGATGGCGCGCGCCTGGGCGCCGGACAGCCGCGCGCGCCAGATCGCCACCGTCTGGTCGGCGGAGCCCGGAAGCGTTTGCGCAAATGCGGTCGGTCGTCCGCCCCACAGCAGCGGCGCCAGGGTCGGCTTCTTCCAATAGGCAAACCCCATCGCCGCCGTGATCGGCCGGTTGGCGTCGATCAGGCCGCGCCAGAAGCCGGCAAGCGCGATAGCCGTTTCGAGCGCGATGGGATCCCCGCTGAACGGATCGAGCCACCGCCAGGCTGTCAGATTATCCGCGACCAGCCGGGCAACCTCGTCCGCACCCACCGGGCGCTCGCTGCTGCCGATGCGGATTGGCCGACCGGCAGCAACGGCGAGCAGGATGCGGGGATCATCGTCGGGCAGCCGCACCGCCTCGGCGCCGGCGAGCATGTGCCATGGGTCGGCATCGGCAGGCCAGGGCTGGCTGCCGGCGGCCGGCGCAGCATGACCATCGAGCAGGAACGGCCGGGGCGGCAGCGCCGGCTGGGCGCCCCAATAGCAGCCCCCCACACGGCCAGCCGCGAGCTGCGCCAATATCGCCGGCGCATCCACCGCGCTCGCCCCGTCGCGATCCGCAAAGCATGGCAACCGCGCACCGGGAAACGGCGGGATGCCGAGCAGCGGGGCAGCAGGAAGCGTCACGCCAGTGCGGCGATGGCGATCAGCCGCTGCATCAGCGCCGGAAGGGCATCGAGCGGCACCATGTTCGGCCCGTCCGAAAGCGCAGCCTCGGGGTCGGGGTGGGTTTCCATGAACAGCCCATCCACCCCCACCGCCAAAGCGGCGCGCGCTAGCGGCTCGACGAACTGGCGCTGGCCGAGCGAGCGATCGCCACCGCCGCCGGGCAGCTGCACGCTGTGCGTGGCATCGAACACCACCGGCACGCCGAGCTCGCGCATGATCACCAGCCCGCGCATGTCCACCACCAGATTGTTGTAGCCGAAGCTGGTGCCGCGCTCGCAGAGCATCAGCCCGGCCGGATCGGCGCCGGCGGCCTCCGCCGCGGCGCGGGCCTTGCCGAGCACGGCGCCCATGTCCCCCGGCGCCATGAACTGCGCCTTCTTGATGTTCACCGGCCGGCCGCTGGCGGCAGCGGCGGTGATCAGGTCGGTCTGGCGTGCCAGAAACGCCGGCGTCTGCAGCATGTCCACTACCTCTGCCACCGGCTTCACATGGTCGGGCAGGTGCACATCGGTCAGCACCGCCAGCCCGGTTTCGCGCCGCACCTTCTCCAGCACGCGCAGCCCCTCTTCCAGCCCATGGCCGCGAAACGAGCTCACCGACGTGCGGTTGGCCTTGTCGAAGCTCGCCTTGAAGATCACGCGCATCTGCAGCCGGTCCGCCATCGCCCGCAGCCGCTCGGCAATGCCCAGGCAAAGCGCCTCGCTCTCGATCACACATGGCCCGGCGATCAGGAACGGCGGCGCCCCCGCAGCACGGTGGAAGCCGGCGGTCATGCCGGCACAGGCTGCAGCGCGCGGCGGCGGAGCTGGGCTTCGAGCAGCGGCCGGTCGCCGGGGTTGTTGAGCTCGAGCAGGTCCCAATCGGGCGCCGGGCAGATGGCGACACCAGGCGCGATGCCGGCCTCGAGGAAGCGCAGCTGCTCGAGGCCTTCCTGCCGCTCGAGCCGCGAGGCCCCTGCGGCGACATAGGCGGCCAGCACTTCGGGACGATAGGCATAAAGCCCCACATGTAGCAGCACCGGCACCTCCGGCTCCGTTCCCGCCGCCACATGCGGAATGATCGACTTGGAAAAATACAGCGCGCGGCCCTGGCGCGTGCAAACCACCGTCGTGCCGCCCACCCGGCCGTTCCGCGCATCCTCCTGCAGATGTTCGAGCACGGCCGGACTGGCCGGCACGGCGGCGGTCGCCATGGCAAGATCGGGGTCGGCCGCGAGCATATCGATGACAGCGCGCACCATCTCCGGCGGAATCAACGGCGCATCGCCCTGGAGATTGACGACGACGTCGGGCTGCATCGCCAGCCCCGCCAGCGCCGCAGCACAACGCTCGGTGCCATTGCCGCAATGCTCGGAGGTCATCACCACCGCCATGCCCCGCGCCCGCGCATGATCGGCAATGCGCGCGTCATCAGTGGCGACCACGACTTCGGCGATCCCCGGCACCGCCTTGGCAGCAGCCCAGGTCCATTCGATCAGCGTCATGGCGTGCCCATCCGGCCCCGCCAGCGCAACGAGCGGCTTACCGGGATAGCGGGTGGAAGCAAAACGCGCCGGGATGATGATCGCGATACGGTCCATCGCTCAGCCGAATGGCTGGGGGGGTGCGGCAATGTCGAAGATCTGCACGGCGCCCACCACGGTCAGCGGCGCCGCTTCGTCCACCACGAACAGCACGGTGATGAGATGCGCCTGCATCAGCGCCAGCGCATCCTCGATCATCGCGCCGCGCGTGATCGTCTTGGGCGCCGGCGTCATGATATCGCCCGCCGTGCTCGTCATCAGGTCGGTTGCGCGGCGTCGCAAGTCGCCATCGGTGATGATTCCCACAAGCCGTTGCTGCTCATCGACAACACCCGTCATGCCGAGCCGCTTCTCGTTCATCGTCACCAGCACCGATGCCATCGGCGTGTCGGCGGCCACCAGCGGCAGCCGGTCACCGGCGTGCATCACATCGGCCACGCTGCGCAGCCGGTGGCCGATTTCGCCGCCCGGATGCAGCGCCCGGATGTCATGCCCCGAAAGCCCGCGCGATCGCATCACCGCCACCGCCAGCGCATCGCCGAGCGCTAGCATCATCGTCGCCGAAGTTGTGGGCGCCAGGCTCACCGAACACGCCTCGGGCACATCGGGGAGTAGCAGCCCCAGGTCCGCCATCCGCATCAGCAGCGATCCGGGCTTGCGGGAGACACCGACCAGCCGGCAGCCGATCCGCTGCGCATATTGGCAAAGCGGCTGCAGTTCGGCGGTGTTCCCGCTGTTGGAGAAGACCAGCAGCACATCGCCCGGCATCACCATGCCGGCATCGCCGTGCGCCGCTTCCGCCGCATGCACGAAGTTGGCCGGCGTACCGGTGGCCGAAAGCGTCGCTGCCACCTTGCGCGCAATATGCCCCGACTTGCCGATGCCCGAAACAATCACCCGCTGCTGGCAGCCGAGAATCTCGGAGACCACGGCAGCAAAGTCGTCACCGATCATGTCTGCCAGTGCAATCAATGCATTGGCTTCAAGTTCAATGACTTCCCGCCCGATTTTCTCGTGCAGTTCGCCTGTCATCCGTAACATACAATACTCTCTCGCAACGGCTGGCTGCCAGACCTTGTCCTTAATGCAGCAGTTCGGGACCGGTCAATCACGGCTGATGCTTGACACGGGCGCGGCCAGGTCGTGACTGCACGTCGATGGCCACAGCAATTCCGATTCCGACCGAAATCACCGGCCTGCTCTTCGATCTCGATGGCACGCTGGTGGACAGCAGCCGCCTCACCTGCGCCATCATCGATGCCATGCTCGCGGAGCGCGGCGCGCAGGCCATCGCCGACCCGGCAATCGTGCGCGCCATGGATGGCATCGGCGGCGAAGCGATGCTCGCCGCGGTCATGGGCGCATATTGCACCGATCCGGCCGTTGAAATCGCCACGTTCCGCGCCCGTCACGCCGTGGCGCCCACGCCGCCCGATCTCGCCTTTCCCGGCGTCGCGGACGGCCTCGCCCGGCTCCACGCCGCCGGCGTGGCCATGGGCATCTGCTCCAACAAGCCCCAGCCGCTGTGCGAAAAGATCCTGCACGATCTGGGCCTTGCCGGCCACTTCCGCGCCATCGTCGGCGCCTCCCCCGATCGCCCGCGCAAGCCCGCGGCAGACGCTGCGCTGCTGGCCATGCAGGGGATGGGCGCCGATCCGCAACACACGCTTTATGTGGGGGACACGGCGATCGACGCCGACACCGCCCGGGCCGCCGGATTGCCGATCGCCCTCATGGCCTGGGGCTATGGCGTCGCGCACGCCCACGCCCCGCAGGCACCGCTGCTCGCCGACATGGCGGCGCTGCTCGGCCTCGTGCTCGACCGGCCCCCCGGCCAGCGCCTTCAGGACACCGGCTCGCGCTGATCGCGGTCTTCTATCCGCGTGCCGAACACCCGGTCCCAGACCATCGCCGTGATCGCGTAATTGCCGTGTGTCCGGGCAAAATGGTGCCGCATGTGGTTGACCTTCAGCCGCTTGCCCAGCCGCATGCGGCCCGGCCATTGATGGGTTGTATAATGCACGAAATCATAGCCCACATAACCGATCAGGAAGCCGATAAAGACCCAGATCCCCAAAAACCCCAGCAGCGCATCGCAGATCAGCCAGGCCAGCCCCATCACCGGCAGGCTGACGAGCGGTGGCATCAGATTGCGCAGCGGATCATTGGGCACGGCATGATGGTTGCCGTGGATCATGAACAGCAGGCCGGCGAGTGGCGGCCATTTGGCCTTCCAGTGGAATACATGGCGGTGCAGCCCATATTCGGTCAACGACCAGACAAGCACGCCGCCCAGCACCATCGCCGCCGCCTGCCACACCCCAGCCGATCCCCAGGCGAGCCAGAAAACGGCAGGAATGGCCATAGACCATAATGCGATGAACGCCGGGAATGATACCACCGTAAGCCGTTCGAGCCACGGATTTCGAAACAGCCTGACCCGGTTGACGCCACTTGAAAGCATGCTCCCGGTTGAACAGGAAGCGTCCGAGCCTGTCAAGGAAGCGACGACAGGACGTTTCGCAGGTGCGGCAATTGATCGAACCGAAACGGATAGGATCACTTGGCCGGATAATGGCTCTGGTCGTCTATCTGGAACCATGTCGCTGTAAATATTGCGGTATTGTGGGAATAACGGCTGTGTTTCGTGCCGGGCTGGTGCCCGTCACCGCGCCAGTTCTTCAAGAATCGCATGGTGCAGTTCCGCCGGCGTCAGGTCCTGCACCGCGGTGTCGCCGGCCGCCCTCGTGCCATCGGCTTCGAAGCGCAGCATCACATAGGGCGTATGCCGGTCCCCGCCCGGCATCGACAGTCCTGGAATGCTCGGCCGATGGTCGCCATAAAACACCAGCAGCGCCGGCCGGCTCAGCCTGCCGAGCGCCAAGGCAAGCGCTGACAGCATCGCATCGCTCCGGCGCACCAGCCGCAGATAGCCGCCATGCTGGCGCGCGCCGCCCCCGCCGGCCTCGCGTGGCCAGGGCCCGTGATTCTCGATCGTGACCGCATGGATCAGCGTGCGCCCCCGCGCCGCCACGGCCAGCGCGATGATCCGCTCGGCAATCGCGGCATCGCTCACATAGCGTCCTTCGCCGGCGCCGGGGGGCGCAAAGCCGGCCTCGCCGATCAGTTCGTCGAAGCCGGCTGCGGGCATGATCCGGTTCCGCCCGTAAAAGCGCATGTCGTGCGGGTGCACGAACAGGCGCCGCCAGTCCGCCCCGCCCAGCCGCGCCGGCAGCGCATGGCTCGCTTCACCGGTGGCGGTCAGAAACGGGTCGAAGCGCCGGAAGCCCAGTGCAGCCTCGCTGCGCCCGAACAGCACGCCGAATTCGGTGCGCATCGTATAGGCGCCAAAGCCGGAAACCAGCAGCCGCCCCCGCCGGGTCGCCTGCGCACGGGCATGCTCCAGCCCCGGCAGCGCAAGCGAGGGATCGCCGAACAGCTCCGCCGGATCGGTGAAGGATTCGCACTGGACGATGACGATCAACGCGATGCCTGTCTCCACAGCCGGCGCCGCGCACGCCGGCGGGTCGGCCGTGCGCCACCATGCGAGGCCGTGCAGCAGCATGGTCGCCAGCAGCCCATGGCGCCCGACATCGGCATGCGTGTCTGCCACCACCGGCACCGCCACCAGCCGCAGCAGCAGCCCCAGTGCCATCAGGGCTCCGGCCAGGACCGCAATGCCCATCGCATGGGGCCCCGGCGCCGGCACGAACGCCGCGGCCAGCAGCGCCACCAGCAACACCGCCCCTCCCCCCAGCAGCAGCAGCTGCCAGGGGCGCAGCGCCGACACATAGAATTGCGGATGGCGGAACACCGCCCCCAGCAGTGCCAGGTCGGAGAACAGCAGCGGCTCGCCGAGCACCGCATTCTTGGCATTGGACACCAGCGCCAGCGCCGCCACGAGCAGCACCGTGAACAGCGCCGCCGCGATCACATGGCCACTAAGCGCCAGCAGCACGCCGAACAGCGCGAGCGTCATCAGCCCCTGCACCGTCATGCCGGCGAGGCTCCGGCAAAGCCCCGCCGCGCGCGGCCGCACCGCCAGGTCGGCGAGCAGCGCGCTTGCCAGCATCGCCGCCAGAATCAGTACAAATGCCATGCCTGCGGCGTGCTCCGGACCGGTCGGGCGGCCTTCGCCCGCAGTGGCACCTCCATAGCGGCGCGGTGAATCCTTGTCATTACGCCAGCGTCCGCCTGCCCCCCGACCATGGCCAATATTGCTTTCCCAACCCCATGGACTGTCGCTAAAGCAGGCACGATACTTGAGTAACAATGTTGCGAAACTTGACCGATGATTGCCAACCCTCGCATGCCGCCCACTGAGAGCCGCATGGACGCCATTCCCGTACCCACCACGCCAGGCCCGCAGCACAAGCGCAGCGTGCTGCTGCTGCAGGGCCTGATGGGCCCGATGTTCCGGCGGCTGGGGCAGCGGCTGATGGCGGCCGGCCACACCGTTCACAAGGTCAATTTCAACGGCGGGGACCGTGTCTACTGGCGTCTGTCGGGCGGCATCGACTATCGCGGCACCTTGCAGGACTGGCCGGCGGCGTTCGCGGCGCTGGTCGCCGAGCACGCCGTCACCGATGTGATGCTGTTCGGGGATTGCCGTGATCATCACATGGCTGCCATCCGCGTCTGCCGCGAGCAGGGCGTGGCGGTCCATGTCTTCGAGGAAGGCTATATCCGGCCGGATTGGGTCACGATGGAGCGCGGCGGCGTCAACGGCCACAGCTCGCTGCCGCGCGATCCCGAATGGTATCGCCGCACCGCCGCCTCGCTGCCGCCGGTGCCCGATCACCGGAAGGTGCCGTCATCGTTCCGCCGCCGCGCGGTGGAGGGCTTCCTCTACAATCTCGGTGATGTGCTCAGCCGCTGGCACTATCCGCACTGGAGCAACCACCGCCCCTGGCATCCGCTTGTCGAGGGCATGGGCTGGTCGCGCAAACTGCTTCGGCAGAAGGCGCGCAACGCTGGGGGCGCGGCGCTGGCCGCCCGCATCGAGGCCCGGCAGCAGCCGTTCTTCCTGTTTCCGCTGCAACTCGATTCCGATGCGCAGATCCGCATGCACTCGCCCTTCGTCGGCATCGCCGATGCGCTGAAAACGGTGCTCGGTTCCTTCGCGCTGCACGCCCCGGCCGACGTTCGGCTGGTGGTCAAGGAGCATCCGCTCGACAATGGGGTGCGCAACTGGGAGCAGGAGACGCGCGACATCGCCGAGCGCTTCGGCGTGGCCGACCGCATCGATTATCTGGCCTTCGGCGATATCGAGCGGCTCGCCCGACGCGCCAGCGGCATCATCACCATCAACAGCACCACCGGCACGCTCGGGCTGGCGATGGGCGTGCCGGTCGTGGTGCTCGGAGACGCCGTCTACGACATGGCGGACATCACCTTCCAGGATGGCATCGATGCCTTCTGGCAACGCCCGTCGGCACCCGATCCCGCCACCTTCGCCGCCTTCCGCCGCGTGCTCATCGAAACCTGCCTCGTCCCCGGCGGCTTCTTTTCGGACGAAGCGCTGGGCAAGGTGGTCGAGCACGCGGTCGCCCGCTTCGAAGGCCGCCCGTTGCTTCCCGAATAAGCGGCTGGTCCTGCATCGTCCGCACCTCCACCGGCAGCCCGAGCTTATCGAGCTGTGGCAGCACCGTCTTCGCCTCGCCCACCACCACCCAGGTGAAATGCTCGGTCGAAAGCAGGTCGGCCGCCGCATTCAGGTCGGCGGTCTCCAGCGCCTGCAACCGGTCGGTCAACCGCGCATGGTAATCGTCCGGGCGCCCGAGCACCGCATTCTTGACGAGCGCCCCCAACAGCGAACTGCCGCTCTCGAAGCTGCCCGGCAGCGAACGGATGGTGCCGTCGATCGCCTCGGCGCGTTCGGCATCAGTGAGCGGCCGCGTCCCAGTGCCCAGCGCCTCCACATCGGCGATCATCGCCGCCAGCGCATCGCCGGTGCGGTCGGCCTGCACCGGCGCCACGATCTGCAGGCTCAGCTGGCCCTTGCTGTCGGTCACGATCGAGCCCACGCCATAGGCCCAGTTCTTGGTCTCGCGGATGTTGGTGTTGAGCCGCGATGAGGTGAGCCCGCCCAGCACGCTGTTCGCCGCCTGCAGCGCGATAGGGTCGTCACGGCCCGATAGCGGCAGCAGCACGCCGCCGCGGATATAGCTCTGCGGGCTGCCCGGCCGATCGACGAAGATGATCTTCGCCGCTGTGGCGATCCGCGACACCGGCACCGCCGCCAGCCCCTTGCGCGTCGCCGGCGGTTGCCAGTCGCCGAAATGCTTCTCCAGCAGCGGCTTCAGCTCGGCCATGCCGATGTCCCCCACCACGAAGAATTCACCATTGTCCGGCCGCACCCAGCGGCCATGCCAGGCTTCGAGATCAGCCACGCCGATCGCCTTGATGCTGGCGGTGGTGCCGGTCGATGGCAGGCCATAGGGATGGCTGGCCCCGTAAAGCTCGGCCGGCAGCAGCCGCCCGGCAATGCTGGATGGCGTGGTCAGCTCGCGGGCGATTCCGGTCAGGATCTGGCCGCGCACCCGTTCGGTCTCGGCCGCCGGAAAGTCCGGGCGCCGGGTGATATCGGCAAACAGCGCCAACGATGCATCGAGGTTGGGCTTCAGCGCATCGAGGCTCACAGCGATCCGGTCCTGCCCCACGCCCGCCGACATGCTCGCCCCCAGCCGCTCGCGCGCCTCGGCGATGTCGGTGGCGCTGCGGCCGCCGGCACCCTCGTCCATCAAAGCGGCCGCCATCGTCGCCAGCCCCGGCCGCGTCGGATCGTCCGACGCCCGGCCACCTTCGAAGCTTGCCAGAATGCGCACCACCGGCACCGCGTCACGCGTCGCCAGCGCCACCTTCATGCCATTGGCCAGCGTCGCCCGCTCTATCACCGGCGCCGCCAGCACCGGCAAACCCTTCACTTCCGGCTCCGCCATCCGCGGCAAGCGTATCAGCATCCCTGAGTGCAATCGTGGGGTGGTCGGTCGTGGTGCTGCCTCCTCGGCCGCCGGGCGCGGTCCCGGCATCACCGTCTGCCGATAGTCGCCGCGCGCCAGCCATTCGCGCGCCGCATCGCGCACCGCAGCCGGTGTCGCCTCGGCATAGCGCGCCAGGTCCTTCTTGTAGAAGCCCGGGTCCCCGGCATAGAGCGCGCCTTCGGCCAGCGTCGCGGCCTTGCCGCCGAAGCCGCCCACCGCCTCCAGCCCGCGGATGGTGCCCGCCACCGCCCGGCTCGCCACGCGGCCAAGCTCGTCCTCGGTCGGCCCCTCGCGCAGGAATTTCGCCACGGCCGCATCGATCAGCGCTTCCACCGCCGCCGGCTCGGCGCCCGGCGCCAGCGTCACGCCGATCGACCCCCAGCCCACCTTTTCATAGGCCTGCACGCCGCCGTTCACGTTCACCGCCAGCTTCCTGTCGCGCACCAGCTCATTGTAGAGCCGCGATGAGCCGCCCCCCGCCAGCACCGTCAGCGCAATGTCCACCAGCGTCGCCTGCGCATCATTCTGCCCCGGCAGCGTCCAGCTGCGCGTCAGCCGCGGCGTCGGAATCGTGTCGAACAGGGTCTCCGAGCGCGTGTTCGTCCAGCGCGGCACGGGTGCGGGAATGCGCTTCACTTCCGGCCCGCGCGGGATCGCGCCGAAATAGCGCTCCATCAGCGGCCTGGCAGTCGCGGCATCGATATCGCCCGCCAGCACCACCACCGCATTGTTCGGCCCATAATTGGCACGAAACCAGCTGCGCACATCGGCCAGGCTCGCCGCATCGAGGTCGGCCATGCTGCCGATCGTCGAGTGCCTATATGGGTGGCCTTCGGGAAACAGCGCCTTCAGCGTCGCATATTGCGTCAGCCCCAGCGGCGCATTGTCCCCCTGCCGCTTCTCGTTCTGCACAACGCCGCGCTGCGCATCGAGCTTTTCCTGCGTCACCGCACCCAGCAGATAGCCCATCCGGTCCGATTCCACGAACAGCGCCAACTCCAGCGCCGGGGTCGGCACATTCTCGAAATAATTGGTGCGGTCGAACCAGGTGGTGCCATTCAGCTGCGTCGCCCCGATGCTGTCGAGCTTCTTGAAGAACACCCCGTCATTGTTCTCCGAGCCATAGAACATCAGATGCTCGAACAGATGCGCAAAGCCGGTCTTGCCCGCCGGCTCGTCCTTCGAGCCGATGTGATACCACACGCTCACCGCCACGATCGGCGCCTTGCGATCGGTATGCACGATCACCCGCAAGCCATTGTCCAGCGTGAACTGCTCATACGGAATATCCACCGCCTTCACGAGGTCGGCAACCGGCGCCGGCTCGGGCGCCACCTGCGCCGCCACCGGTGCCGTGTACAGCAACGTCGCCACAACGCCGAAACCGACCATAACCCGCATCATCTTCTCCGCAACAACAAGCCGTTTGCACTCGTTTAAGGCGCTTGCTAGCGTTCTCCAATGCGCAAAACATCCCTTCTCGGCGCCGCAGCAGCGGCCTCCCTCCTCCTGTCCCCCGGCCATGCCGCTGAAACCGACCGCCTCTCGCAGGCGCTTGAAGGCCATGTCCGCTTCCTCGCCGACGATCTGCTCGAAGGCCGCGGCCTCGGCAAGCGCGGCCACGAGATCGCCACCCGCTACATCGCCTCGCAATTCGCCTCGCTCGGCCTGCAGCCCGCCGGCACCGAAGGCTGGTTCCAGCGCATCAGCTTCGCCGAGCGCAGCTTCTCCAGCGACCGCGAGACGATGGTGCTCACCCGCGGCGGCCGAACCACCGAATGGGTCAACGGCAAGGACATCGTGATGTCCCCCGGCAATGTCGAAGGCCCCGAGACCATCACAGCACCGCTGGTCTTCGTCGGCTACGGCCTGCGCGATCCCGGCCTCGGCATCGACGATTTCGCCGGCATCGACGTGCGCGGCAAGATCGTCGTGGCGCTCAGCGGCGCCCACCCCGGCATGAACAGCGAAACCGCCGCCCATCTCGCCCGCACCAGCAAGGCGGTCACCGCCGTGCAGAACGGTGCCCTCGGCCTCATCCAGGTCCGCACTTTCCAGGAGCAGGGCCGGATCCCGTTCGAAAAAGTGGCATCGCGCGGCCGCGCCTCGTCCCGCTCGATGCTCGGCCCCGACGGCGCCCCGCTCGGCGATGGTGCGGCACTCAAGGTGCGCGGCACGCTCGGCGAGGGTGCGGCCGTCACGCTGTTCGAAGGTGCTCCCATGAGCTTCCAGCAGGCGCTCGAAGCCGCCACCAAGGGCCCGGTCAAGGGCTTCGAGCTGCCCGGCACCCTCACCATCACCCGCGCCCAGGCCATCAAGCGCATCACCAGCCCAAACGTCCTCGGCCTGCTCCCCGGCGCCGACCCCAGGCTGGCGCAGGAAATCGTGCTCGTGCAGGGCCATTCCGATCATATCGGCATCAAGGCCGATGCCCCGGCGGGCACCGACAACATCTACAACGGCGCCATGGACAATGCCGGCGGCATCGCCACGCTCATCGAAACCGCGCGCATCATCTCCGGCGGCAAGCGCCCGGCACGCACCCTGCTGTTCCTCGCCACTACCGCCGAGGAAAGCGGCCTGCTCGGCGCCGATTACTGGAGCCGCAACCCCACATTGCCGATCGGCCGCGTTGTCGGCGTCGTCAACATCGACATGCCGATCCTCAGTTGCGATTTCGGGGACATCGTCGCCTTCGGCGCCGAGCGCTCCACCCTCATCACCCCCGTCACCGCCGCCGCCAAAGGGGAGGGCCTCACCGTCTCCCCCGATCCGCAGCCCGAGGAAGCGATCTTCACCCGGTCGGACCATTATCCCATGGTCCGCGCCGGCATCCCGTCGGTGTTTCTCAAGACCGGCCATTCGGACAGCAAGGGCGGCCAGACCTGTGCCGCCGCCGAGCGCGATTTCCGCCTCAACCGCTATCACGAGCTCGGCGATGACCTGAACCAGCCCTTCGACTGGGCCGCCGCCGCCAAATTCGCCCGCCTGAACACCGATATCGTCCGCCGCGTCGCCAATGGCAAACAACGACCCCTGTGGTACGACGGCGACTATTTCGGGGAGAGTTTCGCTCCCACCGCCGCCAAGGCGAAACGCTAGCAGCACATACCGGGGGGCAGGGGCATGGAGATTTCAAGGCGCGGACTGATGGGCGGCATCGCAGCAGGTGCCGCAATCGCCGCCGCCCCCTCGCTCGCCCAGTCAGTTCCAAAGCGCTTCCTGAGCTCGGACATCGGCGCGCTGAAAACCGTCCTGGTCCACTCGATCGTGCCGCAGGACGACGGCTTCGACCGCCTCTCCGAAAATGCCGTCCCCGGCATCGAATCGGACATGGCCGTCGCCACCGAGCAACAGGCCGGGCTGATGCGCCTCCTGCAAGCCCAGGGCGCCCAGACCATCGAAGTCGCCGATGCGCTCGCCGGCGCCATTGCCGCCACAAGGCGCTCGGGCATTTTCGAGACCTGGCTGCGCACCGCCTTTCCCGGCCTCGGCCTCGATGCCGACCAGGTTACCGCCGCCACCATCCTCGGCCGCGATCCCGCCATCCGCAACCGCCTGCGCGACGATGGCGACTATCGCCATTATGCCGACACGACGCTCAGCACGATGTGGACGCGGGACAGCGCCTTCATGGCCCCTGCCGGGCTGGTGATGTGCCGCTCCGCCTCGGGCCGCCGCCGCCGGGAGAACATGCTGCTGCGCTTCTGCTACGCCCATTCGCCGCTGCTTAAGGAT
>JBBSPR010000048.1:0-14635 GCA_038258615.1 Sphingomonadales bacterium | reverse complement strand
GCGTGCCGCCGCCCCCCCGGGCGGGTCCGGCGGCTGGACCGCTCGGGGGGGGGGGGGGGCCCGTGGGGGGGGGGGGGGGGGGCATTCCGAGGCTGAAAGGGGGTGTCGAAGGTCAGGTCGGGGGTGTCGATCGTGGTGCCGTCTCCCATCACCAGCGCGCGGTCGAGGACGTTGCCGAGCTCGCGGATGTTGCCGGGCCAGGGTTGGGCGATGAGGGCTGCAAGGGCTGGAGGCGTGGGCCAGGCGACGGGGACGGTGGCGGTGCCGTGGCGGCTCTCCTGCGCGCGGCGGAGCAGCAGGGTGGCGGCGATGGCGGGCAGATCCTCGATGCACTCGGCGAGCGGCAGGGTGCGCAGCGGGAAGACGGCGAGGCGATAATAGAGATCGGCGCGGAAGCGGCCGGAGGCGACATCGGCGGCGAGATCGCGGTTGCCGGCGGCGACGAGCCGGACATCGACCTTGACCGGGCGGGTGGCGCCGACGGGCAGGACCTCGCGCTCCTGCAGGGCACGGAGCAGCTTGGCCTGCAACGGCAGCGGCAGCTCGGCGACTTCATCGAGGAAGAGCGTGCCGCCATCGGCCTCGCGGAACAGGCCGCGGCCGGCGGCGACGGCACCGGTAAAGGCGCCGCGCTCATGGCCGAACAATGTTGCTTCCAACATCGCGTCGGGGAGCGCGGCGCAGTTGACCGCGACCAGGGAAGCGTCGCGGCGGGGGGACAGGGTGTGGATGAGGCGGGCGAGGCCCTCCTTGCCGGTGCCGGTGGCGCCCTCGATGAGGACGGTCACATCCCGCGCGGCGACGCGGGCGGCGAGCGCAAGAAGGGCGCGGCTGGCGGGGGCGGTGGCGGCGGGCGTCGATTCGGGGGCGAGGAAGGCGGCGATGAGGGCGAGGGCGTGGGGTTCGTCGCCGGGGGCGAGCTCAAGGGTGAGGCCTTGGGGTCCGAGGGTGGCGGCGGAGCGGGGGGAGGGGCCGATGTAAACATGGGGGTGGCGCGGCCGTTCTCCGGTCCAGACGACGGAAACGGTCGTTGGCGGCAGGGCAGCCAGCAGCGCCGGCAGCGCTGGCCAGAAGGTGGGGGGCGGAGGGGGCGCGTTGGTCATGGCCGACGCTGTGCAAAGCGCGTGCCAACCGCTTTGCCCAAGGCGAGGGGGGTTTTGCCGTCAAGAATTTGACAGGGTTTGCTGTCGGAAGATTGACGCCTGTCAGCAGGCTGACGCGTAGTTATACCGTAATTTCATGTCGTTATCAGAGTGTTAACGCTCTGTGGTGGCGATGACGCCGCCGCCGAGCACGCGGCTGCCCTGGTAGAGGACGGCGGCCTGGCCGGGGGCGACGCCCTGCTGCGGGGTGTCGAAAACCAGCGTGGCATCGTCGACATGCGCGGACACGAGGGCGGCGAGCGAGCGGACCTTTGCTTCGACGGGGCCGTGCCATGCGCCGAGGCGGTTGCAATCTTCGAGGATGGCGGAACCGACGGCGAGCGCCGCGCGGGGGCCGACGACGACGCGGGCGGCATCAGCATTGATTGCCAAAACGTAAAGAGGCTCGGGGGTGCCACCGATTTCAAGTCCGCGGCGCTGTCCCACAGTGAATTTGTGGATTCCGCCGTGACGCCCGAGCACCCTGCCCGCCTCATCGACGATCTCGCCGCCGCTGGCGAGGCCGGGGTGCATGCGCTCGACGATCGCGGCATAGTCCCCGCCGCCGACGAAGCAGATATCCTGGCTGTCCGGCTTGCTGGCCACCGCGAGGCCGAGCGTATCGGCCAGCGCGCGGACGCGACGCTTCTCGAGACCGCCAAGCGGGAAGCGGAGATAATCGAGCTGGGCCTGGGTGGTGGCCCAGAGGAAATAGCTCTGGTCCTTGGCTGGATCGCGGCCGCGGTGGAGCTCGGCGCCGGCGGTGCCTTCGATGCGGCGGACGTAATGGCCGGTGAGCAGCGCTTCGGCACCGAGGCTGCGGGCCAGATCGAGGAGATCGTGGAACTTCACGGTCTTGTTGCACTCGACGCAGGGCACCGGGGTGCGGCCGGCGGCATAGCTGTCCGCGAAATGCTGGATCACGCTGTCCTGGAAGCGGGCTTCCATGTCGATGACATAGTGCGCGAAGCCCATGCGATCGGCGACGGCGCGGGCATCGCGGATATCTGCCCCGGCACAGCAGGCGCCGGGGCGGCTGGGGGTGGCGGCGCCGCCATAGAGCTGGAGGGTGACGCCCACCACCTCGGCGCCGGCGGCATGGGCGAGGCTTGCGACCACCGACGAATCGACGCCGCCCGACATCGCCACGGCGACGCGGCGGCCGGCGAGGCCATCCAGGCCTTCCACGCCGGACAGATCGAGGGATGGGTGCAGGGTCATGATGCGGGCGCATCGGTCCGCAGCGCGGCGGCGTCAACCCCCGCGGTGCGATAGGGTGGTAAATGTAAACAATTGTTGTCGTTAATTGATGCTTTCCCGCTGTTTACTAAGGCCGGGCTTAGCTCTGGCGGGAAATGGCCGTCACCTGCTGCAGGAACCAGAGTCAACCAGGGGTTTGCAAAATGGAGGCCAAGCGTATTTCCGGCACCGATCTCTCCGACCTTCCACCGCCCGACACGCAGCGCTGGGTCATTCGTCGCAAGGCGCAAGTGCTTGCAGCCATTGTATCCGGTCGTATCAGCCGCGCCGAGGCTTGCGCCCGCTACCGCATAAGCGAAGCCGAGCTTCGGTTGTGGGAGCGCGCCATCACCTGTGCGGGCGTTCCCGGGCTGCGTGTGACGCGGGTGCAGATCTATCGGCCGGTGTTCGAGGCGGGCGAAATCCTGCCATCTGCGAAGTGATGCCTTAATGGTTCCTTCAGCATCAATAACGGGGTTTGAGGGGGCTTCTACCAATACGGATGCTCTTTACAATTTGCGACAATTGGGGTTAACCATCCCTGTCAGCTTCGGTCATCACTCTGATCACCGTGGCTCACGGGAGACCAGTGCCATGCGCGTTTTGCTTGTTGAAGATGATCGGCTGATGGCTCGCAGTGTTGAGCTGATCCTGGACGAAGCCGGACTTGACCATGAAACTGCGGCAAGTGGCGAGGCTGCCCTTGAATACGCGCGCAGCTACGAGTTCGATGTGGTTCTGCTCGACCTGACCTTGCCCGATATTTCGGGCCACGAGGTGTTGCGGCAGTTGCGCCAGCTGCGGATCACCACGCCGGTGCTGATTCTTTCGGGCGATGCCGAGACCGGAACCAAGGTGACGGGTTTTGGTGCGGGCGCCGACGACTATGTGACCAAGCCGTTCGACAAGGCGGAACTTCTGGCGCGTATTCATGCGCTTGTGCGGCGGAGCCAGGGCCATGCCCAGTCGCTGATCGTCACCGGACCTGTGAGCATCGATCTGGCGGCGCGCACCGTATCGGTCGATGGCCGGCGGGTGTCGCTGACCGGCAAGGAATATGCGATTCTGGAAATGTTGTCGCTTCGCAAGGGGATGACGCTGACCAAGGAAATGTTCCTGACGCACCTCTATGGCGGTCGTGACGAGCCAGAATTGAAGATCATCGATGTATTCGTGTGCAAGTTGCGCAAGAAATTGCATCTGGCGGGTGCGCCGGCCTCGGGCTGCATCGAGACTGTGTGGGGGCGCGGCTATGCGCTGCGCGATCCGCAGGCGGAGCCTGCTGCCGTCGCCTGAGAGCGGTCGGAGCGGTTTTGGGCGGGGTTTCGAGCGGGCGGGAAGGCACGTCCTTTCCGCCTTCCCTAACGTCGGCCCAAACCCTATTCCGTATTCATGAGCGTGTTTGCCACTCTTGCCGGTGCTGCGGCCGGCTTTGTGCTCGGCGGGCCGCTGGGGGCATTGCTCGGGGCTGCGACCGGCGGCGGGCTTGGCGCGCTGATTCGCGGTGCAGCGGCGCCTGCCGACCGGCCGGTGGCCTTCACGATCGCGGCGATCGCGCTGGCGGCTAAGATGGCCGGGGTGGACGGCGATGCAACCCAGGCCGAATTCCGCACGTTCCAGCGCCTGTTCCGTGTCGACCCCAAGGAGGCCGAGAATGTGCGCCGCTTCTACGACATGGCCAAGCGCAGCCCGGCGGGGTTCGAGGCTTATGCAAACCAGGCGGCGCAGCTGCTCGGCCCCGGATCGCCGCTGCTCGAGGACCTGCTCGAAGCGCTGTGGCTGATTGCGGCGACCGATGGATTTCATCCGGCGGAGTTGCCCTATCTGGCGGCGGTGGCCGAGCATTTCGGCATCTCCCCGGCCATGGCGTCGGCGATCCGGGCGCGGCACATCGCATCGCCCGAGGATGACCCCTGGGCCATTCTGGGGGTGGCGCGCGATGCCGACCGGGCAACGCTGAAGCAGGCCTATCTGGCGCTGGTGAAGCGATATCATCCTGACCGGCATCTGGCGGAAGGCATGCCATCGGAATTCATCCGGGTTGCCGAAGCGCGGATGGCGGCGATCAACGGTGCGTATGCGGTGCTGTCCGGCCGCGCCCAGCGCGCCGAGCAGCACGGCGGAGCTTCCGGTGCGGGGGTGGCGCACGCATGACCCCGCCGCATCTGGCGCTTATCCTGCTGAT
The DNA here is from genome assembly GCA_038258615.1 of Sphingomonadales bacterium. Lineage (GTDB taxonomy): Bacteria > Pseudomonadota > Alphaproteobacteria > Sphingomonadales > Sphingomonadaceae > Sandarakinorhabdus. The sequence goes on along the minus strand of JBBSPR010000048.1, from coordinate 10,069 downwards.
CGATCTCATCTGGGCCTTCAACATCGTGGCGGTGAAATATGCGGTCGATGATGCCGGGCCGCTGACCGCAGTGACGCTGCGCTATGTGATCGTGCTGGCGGTGTGCCTGCCATGGCTGCGCTGGCTGCCGGGGCGGATGAAGGCGGTGCTGGTGACCGGGGTGGTGGCGGGCGCGCTGTTCATGGGGCTGGGGGCGCTGAGCTTTGCGCTGGCGACCAATATTTCGGCGCTGGCGATCACCGGACAGCTCGGGGTGCCGTTTTCGCTCATCCTGGCGGTGATTGTTTTCAAGGAGAAGATCCGGCTGCCGCGGATCACCGCGGTGGTGCTGTCCTTTGCCGGGGTGGCGGTGATGGGGTTCGACCCGGCGATCGCGCGCGAGAGCATTGCTGTATGGTTGACGGTGGCGGCGGCGTTCAGCTGGGCGGTGGGCAATCTGTTGTTCCGGGCGCTGGCGGGGGTGCCGGTGATGACGACGCACGCCTGGCTGGCGCTGGTGAGCGTGCCGCTGCTGGCGGCGACGGCGATGGTGTTCGAGCCGCAGGGGCTGGCGCGGGTCGGCGAGCTCAAGGCCTCGACCTGGGGGTGGCTCGGCTATTCGGCGATCCTGTCCTCGATTGTCGGGCATGGCGGGATGAGCTGGCTGTTCCAGCGCTATCCAGTGGCGGTGGTTTCGCCGCTGACGCTGCCGACGCCGCTCATTTCGGTGGTGGTCGCGGTGCTGGTGTTCGGCAATCCGGTGACGGCGCAGGTGGTGGTCGGCGGCATCATCACGCTGGCCGGGGTTGCCATCATCACGCTGCGCACGGCACAAGCACGCGACAACCCCGATGGCACGCCCTGATGACAATCGCCAGATGACGATCATTGCCCGCCCCTCCCCCAACCATGACGCGCGCAGCTTGCCGGTGTCGATGCTCGTCCTCCATTATACCGGCATGAAGTCTGCCGCCGCCGCGCTCGACCGGCTGACCGATCCGGCGGCCAAGGTGAGCGCGCATTATCTGATTGCCGAGGATGGCCAGACCTTCGCGATGGTGGGCGAGGAGCGCCGCGCCTGGCACGCGGGCATGAGCTGGTGGCGGACGACGACCGACATCAACAGCGCCAGCATCGGCATCGAGATCGCCAATCCGGGGCATGAATGGGGCTATGTGCCGTTTCCCAACGAGCAGATCACCGCGCTCGAGACCCTGATGCGCGGCATCCTCGGGCGCCATGCCATCGCGCGGTCGAACATTGTCGGCCATTCCGACATCGCGCCGCGCCGCAAGTCCGATCCGGGCGAGCTTTTCCCCTGGGGCCGGCTGGCGGCGCAGGGGCTGGCGGTGCCGACGCCTTCGGCGGAGATTGATCCGAATTGGTACGACGAGGGCTTTCTGGCGGCGCTGGGGCGCTATGGCTATGACATCAGCTGGCCCAAGGAGGCGGTGATCGCCTTCCAGCGGCGCTTTCGGCCGGGACATGTTTCGGGCGAGATCGACGCGGAGACGCGCGGATTGCTGTTCTCGCTGCTGCGCCATCCGCAGGCGTTTGCATGAACCAGCAGACGCTCGCACGCCCGCCGCTGATCGCCCGGCTGCAGCGCTGGTGGCGGCGCGACGTGGTGGGCGACATTGCCCATGCCGAGATTGCAGCGCGGATCGACGAGGATGCCGATTGGTCGCTGCGCTATGCGTTCATGATCCTGATGTCGGCGGGCATCGCCATTTTGGGGCTGCTGCAATCCTCGCCGGCGGTGGTGATCGGCGCGATGCTGATCTCGCCGCTGATGGGGCCGATCATCGGCCTGGGCTTTGCGCTGGCGGTGTTCGACTGGCGCGAGGTGCGGACCAGCCTGACCGCACTGGCGCTGGGCAGCCTGCTCGGGATCGGGATTGCGGCAATCATCGTGCTTGCCTCGCCGCTTCAGGGGGTGACACCCGAAATTCTGGCGCGCACGCGGCCCAATCTGTTCGACCTGCTGGTGGCGATCTTTTCGGCACTCGCCGGCACTTATGCGACGATTCGCGGCCAGGGTGCGACGGTGGTGGGGGTGGCGATTGCCACGGCGCTGATGCCGCCACTGGCGGTGGTCGGCTATGGGCTGGCGACGCTGAACGTGGCGATCTTTGCCGGGGCGCTGGCGCTCTACATGACCAACTTCATCGCGATTGCGCTTGCGGCGGCGCTGATGGCGCGGCTCTATGGCTTTGCGCAGGACCTGACGCCGCGGCAGACGCGCGGCCAGACGCTGCTGATTTCGAGCGTGTTCGTGGTGATGGCGGTGCCGCTGGCGTTCTCGTTGCGGCAGATCGCCGAGGAATCGATCGTGACGCGGCAGCTTCGCAGCGAGATCATCGCAGCACTGCCGGAAGGCAGCCGCATCTCGCAGCTCGACATCAACCATGGCGCCGAGCCGGTGAGCGCTTCGGCGGTGGTGATCACGCCGCGGTTCACGGCCGCTGCCGAGGAGCAGATCGCCAGCGCCTGGACCGGGATTGCGCATGGGGCCTCGCGGTTCACGCTGACGCAGCTTGTGGCGAACCAGGACCTGCCGCGGCTGGAGCAGGAGCGCGCGGCGCTGGCCGAGAGCGGCCGGGCGGCGACCAGCACCGCCACGGCGACGGGGCTGGTGGAGGCGGTGTCGCTCGCCACCGGTACGCCCGAGGCGGACATATTGATCTACCCGGCGCTGCGGCGGCTGGTGGCCAATGCGCGGCCGGGCACGCCGCTCGAAACGCTCTACCGGACCGAGCGGGAGCTGGCAGCGCGGCACCCGGACTGGACGATCCGGCTGGTGCCGCCGCCGACGACGCGGCTGGTGGTGCGCTTTGCCGACGGCAGCGCCGAGCCGCAGGGGCTGGCGCGGGTGCAATGGGCGCTGGGACGCTGGAACATCACCCGCGCCACCGCCACCGGGCGGGTGGCGATTGCCGAGGAAGAGAGGGCGACGCTGGCCGAGGCGCGCGCCAATGCGGTGGCGACGGCGCTTGCGGCGGGCGGGATGAGCGTGGCGGTGGACACCGACCTGCCGGGGCCGATCCAGCGCGCTGCCGAGGCAGAAGCTGGGCCGGACGGCTTCCGGACGGTGACGGTTACGCTGGGCGAACCTTGATGCGGAATCAGAACATCGCCTCGTAAGTGCTTGCATCGACGACATCGCCGCCATGATCGGTGATGTAGCGCCACATCGGCCGCCAGCGCGCGGCATCGGCACGGACGGGGGCGACGAGGCGGTGCAGTGTGTCCGCGACGATGGCATCGGTGGCGGCGGATTGGGGCTCGCCGCTGGAGCGGTACCAGAGGGTGCGGGCGGCCTGGCCGTCGGCGACGAGCTGGGGGATGACGCGGTCCAGCGTGTCCCTGAGGGTGGCGATGGCGGCGAGATCGGCCTGTGTGGCGTCGGCGCGGCCGATGAGTTCGAGGGCGGAGAATTCGGGGAGGCCGGCTTCTGCCGTGGTGACCATCACCGTGTCGAGGCCGCGCAGCCGGGCATCGACGCCCTCGACATTGGCGAAAGCGAGCCAGGCGCCATCGAAGCCGGCGGCGATGTTGTCGACATGCGCGAAGCCGGCGGATTCGATGGTGACCTGGCCGGGGGCGAGTGGGTGGCCGAGCCAGCCGGCGAGGATATCGCGGCAGAGCGCATCGGTGGTGGCGCCGCTGACGGGGGAGGCAATGCGGATGGGGCTGCCGGCCTTCAGGGCATCGAGGGCGGTGCGGCGGATGAGGACGCCGCCTTCGGTGGAGAAGAAGGTGCCGTGGGCGCGAAGCTTGAGGGGGCGGGATTCGACGAGGTGGAGGGGTTCGTTGACGACGAGGGTGACGTCGCCGGCGGCGAGGGCCTCGAAGCCGTCATAATGATCGTCGGGGGCGATGAGGGTGAGATCGAGGCCGGCTTCGCGGGCGGCGAGCAGCGGCAGGTGATCGGGGTTGAGGTACCATTCGAGGGCAATTTTCATGGGGTCCTCCCGAAATCGACGACCGAGCGGGTGACGATGGCGCCGGTGGCATCGACGACCAGCCGCAGCCGGCGGCCATTGTGGTTGAAGGTGAGGCGCCAGCGGCCTTCGTCGTCGCCGACGCCCTCTTCGGAGAGCGTCTTGATGCTGCCTGCGCGGAGCAGGCCGGGGACGTCGGCGGGGGCGAGGTGGAGGGCGGTGGCGATGACCTCGGCGGCCACCACGAAATCCTCGCCGTCTCGGGTGATGTCGGCCATGGTCAGCTGTAGTTGAAGCTGATGGAGATGCGGTCGGATTTGCCGCGGCCGGCTGGGACTTCGTGGCGGAGCCAGCTTTCCCAGAGGAAGACGCGGCCCGGGGCGGGGGCCATGTAGACGAAGGGGCGGCTCTCTTCGGGGGCGTCGTCGGTGCGGGTGGGGGCGGCCATCATCAGCGGCAGCCGCGGGTCTTCGAGCTTGAGGCCGCCCGCACCTTCCGGAACGACGACATAGAAGGTGCCGGAGACGACCGAATGCGGGTGGATATGGCCGCTGTGGGTGCCGCCGGGCTTGAGGATGTTGACCCAGAGCGAATTGAGCCGGAGCTTGCGCGGCAGGTCCATGAAGCTGGCGGCGGCGAAGGCGGCGACTTGGCGATCGAGCAGGCGCTTGAGGTCCGCGAAGGCGGGATCGCGCACGGGCAAATCATCGAGCGAGGCGTAGGAGGTGTAGCCGGGATAGCCCTGCTCGCGGCACCAGCGGCGGCCGGCGGTATCGTCCTGCGCCAGCGCGCGGCAGCTGGCTTCGAGATCGGCCAGCAGGGCGGGGGAGCCGATCGCCTCTTCGAAGAAGCGGGTGACGAAAAGCGGGCGGACGGGCATCGCGCTGCTTCAACACCTATCGCTCGCGGGCTGCAACCCCTATGGTGGCGGTGTGGTCAGGTGATCGGGCGGCCGCTGGAGCGATCCAGAGGAAAGTCCGGGCTCCACGGAACACGGTGCCGGGTAATTCCCGGCGGGGGTGACCCCAGGGACAGTGCCACAGAGAGCAGACCGCCGATGGACCGAAAGGTCACAGGCAAGGGTGAAAGGGTGCGGCAAGAGCGCACCGCGCTTCCGGCAACGGCAAGCGGCATGGCAAACCCCACCGGGAGCAAGACCGAATAGGGGCAGCACGGACCTTCGGGTCCAGGGCAGGAACCGGCCCCGCTGCCCGGGTTGGTTGCACGAGGCGGCTGGCGACAGCCGTCCCAGATGAATGGTCGCCCCTTCGCTTCGGCGAGGGACAGAACCCGGCTTACAGATCACCTGACCATGCTTCTTCCTTGAGGACTACCCCGGCCAGGCGACCCAGGTTTCGACGTCGAGGGCGGCGCGCTGTGATGGGGTGAGTTGCTTTTCCAGGCGCTTGGCGAGGTTTGTTGCCTGGGCGCCTGCGGTGCCGCCGGCTTGCTCGGCGCGGCGGGCCCAGCCCCAGGCGGCGGGGATATCCTGCGAGACGCCGCGGCCATCGGCCATGGCGCGGGCGAGGGCGAGCTGGGCGGGGGCATAGCCGCGATGCGCGGCGCGGAGCCACCAGGCGGCGGCAGCGGCGGGATCGCGACGCCCGCCCTGCCCGCGCGCGGCCATGCCGCCGAGCAGGGTTTCGGCGGCGGCGGAGCCCTGGGCGGCGAGCGGCTTGAGGGCGGCGCGAGCGGCGGCATAATCGCCGCGCTGGTGTGCATCGACGCCGGCCTGCAACAGGCTTGCGGCGGTTGCTGCCATCAAAAGGCTCGCGAAAAGGCCCATCAGCTCATCCCGACCGCAGCAAGGCGACTCCGGCCTCGCGTTCGAAAAGATAGAGCAGAACGCGCGCGGCTGCACCCCTGGGACCTTCGAGGCCGCCGTCGCGATCGAGCAGCAGCCGGGCATCGTCGTGCGCCATGCCGACGAGGCGGGCGACGGCCTCGGGGTCGGCAAGCTTGAAGGCGGCGTCGCCGGACTGGCGGGTGCCCAGGATTTCACCCGCACCCCGCAGCTTCAGATCTTCCTCGGCGATGCGGAAGCCATCATTGGTTTCGCGCATGAGTGCCAGGCGCGCGCGGGCGGTTTCGGTGAGATCGCCGCTGCGGAGCAGGACGCAGACCGATTTGCCCGCGCCGCGCCCGACGCGGCCGCGGAGCTGGTGGAGCTGGGCGAGGCCGAAACGCTCGGCGGCTTCGACGATCATCAGCGTGGCATTGGGGACATCGACGCCGACTTCGATGACGGTGGTGGCGACGAGCAGGCCGATTTCGCGCGCGGCGAAGGCGGCCATCACGGCGTCCTTCTCGGCGGGCTTCATGCGGCCATGGACGAGGCCGATTTTGGCATCCGGCATGCGGCCCTTCAAAAACGCGGCACGCAGTTCGGCGGCGGCTTCGTCGCCATCTTCGCTGCCGCTGACGAGCGGGCAGACCCAATAGGCCTGGCCGCCGCCCGAGAGGTGGCGTTCGAGGCCTTCGACGAGCGCATCGAAGCGGTCGGGTGCCATGACGCGGGTTTCGATCGGCTGGCGGCCGGGGGGGAGCTCGTCGATGCGGCTCGAGTCCATTTCGCCGAAGTTGGTGAGCTCGAGGGTGCGCGGGATGGGGGTGGCGGTCATCGCCAGAAGGTGCGGCGTCGCGCGGGCCTTGGCGGCGAGCATCAGCCGCTGGGCGACCCCGAAGCGGTGCTGCTCATCGACCACGACGAGCCCGAGATCGTGATAGGCGACCTCCTCCTGGAAAATGGCGTGTGTGCCGACGAGGATGTTAAGCTCGCCCGACTTGAGCGCTGCGAGCAGTTCCTTCCGGCCCCTGCCCTTGTCGCGCCCGGTCAGCACGCCGAGATTGACCGGCATGCCTTCGAGCATCCGGGCGAGGGTGGCGGCGTGCTGGCGGGCGAGGATTTCGGTGGGGGCGAGGAGACAGGCCTGGGCGCCGGCCTCGACTGCACTCAGCATCGCCATCAGCGCCACCAGCGTCTTGCCGCTGCCGACATCGCCTTGCAGCAGCCGCAGCATGGGGGCAGCCTGCGCCATGTCCCCGGCGATTTCGGCACCGACGCGGGATTGGGCGGCGGTGAGGACAAAGGGCAGCCTGGCTTTCAGTGCATCGGTGAGGCGGCCATCGCCGACGAGTGCCCTGCCCTTGCGGGTGCGCGTGTCCCGCCGCACGAGCAGGAGTGCCAACTGGTTGGCGAGGACTTCGTCATAGGCGAGCCGTTCCTGGGCTTGCGGGCCGCCGGTGACGGCGTGCGCCTGGCGCAGCGCATCGCCGAAGCTGGGCCAGCCGTGTTTGGCGAGGACGCTGGGCTCGACCCACTCCGCGAGCCCGGGCAGGCGCTTGAGGGCGTTTGCTGCGAGCCCTGCGAGGCGGCGGTTGGTGAGGCCTTCGGTGAGCGGATAGACGGGCTCGCGCATCGGCAGGCGCGCGGCCTGATGGGGGGCGAGGACATCGGGGTGGCTCATGCGCAGGCTCTGGCCGAAGCGATCGAGCTTGCCCGCCACGATCTTGGGCTCGCCCAGGGGCATCAGCCGCTTGGCCCAGGCGCCGGTCTGGCCGAACCAGACGAGCTCGACCACGGTGCCGGCGGCATCGGCGGCGAGCACCCGCAGCGGGCGCTTGCCATAGCCCTCCTCGACATTCTGCGCGGTGAGCGTCGTGACGACGGGGCGGCCGACGAGGGTTTCATCAAGGCGGTCGGTGACGACGCGCTCGATCGCCATGACGGGGAGGTGCCAGAGCAGATCGACGACGCGGGCTATCTTGAGCCGCGCCAATTGCCGCACCAGGGCGGGCCCCACACCTTCGAGGCTTGAGCTTTCCGCAAACAGCGGGTTGAGGATGGAGGGCCGCATGTTAGAGGCTCATAGCGTTCATGCGCCCGCTGTCCAAACCGGCCAGCGGGTTGGCTGCTATTTTTTTGGAGGCTGCGCGATGACCGATCCGACTCCCGAACAGCACCGGCTGCGCAAGCTGATGTTCCGCGCCGACCACAGGGGCACGCGCGAGGCAGACTACATCATCGGCGGCTTTGCGCGGAAATATGCGGCCGGCTGGAACGAGGACGAGTTGCAGTGGTTCGAAGCCGTGCTCGATGAGCAGGATGTCGATGTGATGGGATGGGCGCTGGGGACGATCGCGGCGCCGGAACGCTTCCGCGGGCCGATGCTCGATGCCTTGCAGAAGCTCGACTTCATCGAGACACCCAGTACTGAAGAGAAGCTCTGACTTGCTCGATATCACCACCCTGACCAAGGCGCGTCGGCCGCTGACGCTGGCGCGCGCGGCACCGGGCTTTCTGCCGTGGTTGCTCGCCGATGCGGCGCGGGCGGTGGCTGGCAAGTCGCGCGCGGTGTTCATCGCTGCCGATGATGCGCAGGCGCGCGCCGTTGCGGATGCGGCGCAGTTCTTCGCGCCCGAGCTGACGACGATCCAGGTGCAGGCGTGGGATTGCCTGCCCTATGACCGCGCTTCGCCGAGCCTGCGGGCGGCGGCCGAGCGGCTGGCGGGGCTGGCGGCGTTGCTGCAGCCGATCAAGGGTGCCGAGCTTGTGGTGACGACCGTGGCAGCGGCGAGCCAGCGCACGCTGCCGCCCAAGCGGCTGGCGAAGCTCGCGGCGCACTTCGCACCCGGCACCGCGATCGACCGCGATGCGCTGGCGGCGAAGCTGGCTGCCAATGGTTTTGTGCGCACCGATACGGTGGTGGAGCCGGGCGAATATGCGGTGCGTGGCGCGCTGCTGGACCTGATGCCAGCGGGGAGCGAGCATGGACTGCGGCTCGACTTTTTCGGCGACGAGATCGAGACGATGCGGCGGTTCGACCCTGCCACGCAGCGCAGCCTTGGGTTGGCCGAGCCGTTCACGCTGCTGCCGGTGAGCGAAGTGCTGCTCGACGAGGCGCGGGTGAAGACCTTCCGGCAGGGCTGGCTGGCGGCGTTCGGGGCGTCGGCAACCTCCGATCCGCTTTACGAGGCCGTGTCGGACGGGCGGCGGCAGGCAGGGATGGAGCATTGGCTGCCGCTGTTCGAGCCCGAGCTTTCGACGCTGTTCGATTATCTGGCGGAAGATTGCACGATCATCCGCGACGGCGGCACAAATGCGGCGGCCAAAAGCCGGTTCGAGGCGATCGGCGATTATCATGGCAACCGTGCCGCGGTGCTGGCCGAGCCGCCGGCCAAGCGCAAGGCCGGGCCGCGCAGCAACCCCTATCGGCTACTGGCACCCGAGGCCTTGTATCTGCAGCCGGCGGAATGGGCGGGGCTTTTGAAGGCGCGAGGCGTCCATACCGCGACGCCGCACGGGGTGCCCGATGGCACGTTGCAGACAATCGATTGTGCGGTGCTGGCCCCGCGCGATTTCACGCCTGAACGCGTGGCGCAGGCGAACGGCGGGCCGCCGGTTTATGCCGCGATCTGCGCGCATATCCGTGAAGCGCAGGCCGAGGGCACGCGGCTGGTGCTGGCGAGCTATTCGGCCGGCAGTCGCGACCGGTTGGGCGGGCTGTTGCTCGACGAGGGGCTTTCCGGCCTGTTCCCCGCCGATGACTGGCAGGCGGCGCAGGCGGCGACCGCCAAGGGGCAGGTGGCGCTGGTGGTGCTGCCGCTCGACCATGGTTTTACGCGGCTCGATGCGCCGAGAAAAGGGTATGGCGGCACTTTGCAACTGCTCACCGAGCAGGACATGCTCGGCGACCGGCTGGTGCGGCGCCGGCGCTCGGCGCGCAAGGCCGACAGCTTCATGGCCGAGCTTTCGAGCCTGGCGCCGGGCGACCTTGTGGTGCACCGCGAGCATGGCATCGGCCGCTATGACGGGCTGATCACGCTCGAGATCAGCAAGCGGCCGCATGAGTGCGTGGCGCTGACCTATGATGGCGGCACCAAGCTCTATGTGCCGGTGGAGAACCTCGATGTGCTGAGCCGCTATGGCTCGGACAGCGAGGGGATTGCGCTCGACAAGCTGGGCGGGGTGGCCTGGGCGACGCGGCGCGGCAAGATGAAGGACCGCATCCGCGAGATTGCGGGCGAGCTGCTGAAGACCGCTGCCGAGCGGGCACTTCGGCAGGGCGAGCCGGCGATCCCCGATGCGCATGATGCGGCGCAATTTGCCGACCGCTTCCCTTATTCCGAACCCGAGGACCAGCTGC
>JBBSPR010000047.1:0-14667 GCA_038258615.1 Sphingomonadales bacterium | reverse complement strand
CGGGCAGGACGTGACACTTCTGCCGCTCAAGATCGCAGCAGTGGAATATCTGCCGACGCGCGCGGCGATTGCAGCAGCGTGCGGCGAGGCGCTGGGCGATGCCGGGGTCCGTTTCCGGATCGAAGCGACATCGGCAGTGCCCTTGTCCGGCATATCGATCGATCGGCTGCCGCTGTTCCTGGGCGGCAGCGGCGATGTTCCCGGCCTGCTTTACCAGCAGTTGCTCGACGACAGCCTGGGGGTGCGGCTGGCAGCGCCCGAGCGCGGGCGCAAACAGTCCTGGATCGAGCGCGCAGGCCCGGTGGTGCCGCATGGCTTCGGGCCGGAGGAGGCGCTGCTGCCCGATGAGCAGCGCAGCTTCGGCGGGTACCGGCTGCTCGCCGAATATTTCGCAATGCCGCAGAAGTTTCGCTTCATCTGCCTGACCGGCCTCGCGGCCGGCTTCGCGCGCGCCGACCGGGCGCTGGATGTGGTGATACCGCTGAAGCGCGCGGCGCCGCAGCTTGCTTCGGCGGTGGCGGACGATTCGCTGCTGCCGTTCGTGACTCCGGTGATCAATCTGTTCGAGAAGCGGTTCGACCGCATTCTGGTGGACCAGCGCCAGGCCGAGCATATCGTGCTGCCCGACAGGACGGCGGCGCTGGATTTCGAAGTGTACCGGCTGGACAGTGTGACCGGCTTCGCCACCGAGGACATGGTCGGCACCCCGGCGTTGCCGCTCTATGCGCGGCGCGTGGTGCGCGGCGCCAAGCCGCTTTACTACACGTTGCGCCGCCGGCTGCGGCGGCTGACGGAGGCCGAGACGCGGCGGCGACGCGAGGGCGACTATATCGGAACCGAAGTGTGGATCAGCCTGTCCTCGCCCGGCAATCCCGCGCTTGCCGGGGGCATGGTCGAGCTGGGCGCGCGGGGGCTGGTGACCAATCGGGCCCTGGCGACCCGGCTGCGGCCGGGTGCGGCGCTTCTCGACCTGACGATGCTGGACATGAAGGCGACCGCCGGCATCGAGATGCTGATCGGCCCGACACGGCCGCAGCCACCGATGGGCATGGTCGATCCAGGTTGGCGGATCATCAGCCACCTGGCGCCAGGACGAGACGGCTTCGTGCGCATCGATGGCACGCCGGATGCGCTGGCGGACCATCTGAGCCTTTATCTCCGAGACCAGTCACCCGTGTTGCGCCGCGAGATCCAGGGGCTGTCGGGGCTGACATCGAGGCTGGTGACGCGGCGTGCCAACGGCAGCAACCGACTGGCATTCCTGCGCGGCCAGCGGCTGACGTTGGAGCTGGCATGGAACAGCTACGAGGCGGGCACGGCATATCTGTTTTCGAGTGTGGTTGCGCGGTTTCTGGCGGATTTCGCGACGATCAACAGCTTTGCAGAGTGTGAGGTCAAAGCTGACAACGGGCTGTCGTGGCATTGGCGGCATCTGACGGGGGATGCGGAGGGGGAGGGGCTATGGTCCGGTCGACGCCCGACCATCTGACGCAGGTGTTCGAGGCGCTGGCAGCTTCGCCGGAGCGCTGGGACTTCTTCGCGGCAGTCAACGCGCTCGAAGTGGCGACACCGACGAGCCCGCGCGTTGGCGATGCGCTGGAGCCATCGCGCGAGGTCGTGGACCTGGCACATGTGGCGGATTTCAATTTTCCGGCATCGACCATTGCCGGCTGGCGGGCCGATGGTCGGCGCCCGATCCTCGAATCCCGGCATCTCGGGTTGACCGGGCCGATGGGGCCATTGCCGAGCCACCTTACGGAAATCGCCGTTTTCGAGCGGCAGAAGCGGGGGCCGCATCCGTTCAATGAATTTCTCGCCATGCTGGGCGCGCGGCCGTTGCAGTTCTTCTACCGGGCCTGGGCCGATGCGCGGCCGGCGGCCAATGCGAGCCGGCCGGATGACGACCGCTTTGCAGGCTATCTGGCGGCAGCGGCAGGAACGACCGAACTGGCGTTTCTGGCGCCCGACACGCGGCCGGCGATGGGTGATCCGGCGGCGTTCGATGATTGGCGGCGGCTGCCCTATGGCGGGCACCTTGCAGCACTGAGATCCCCTATGGCGATCGGATCGATGCTTTCGCACCTGCTGGCGCGGCGCGTGACGGTGCGCGAGGCGGTGGGCCGCTGGCATGAGGTGCCGGGCGAGCAGCGCAGCCGCCTCGCACGGCATGATGTGGCGCTGGGGCGGGGGGCGACGCTCGGCGGCCGCTTCTGGAGCGTGGAGCATGATGTGGCATTCTCGATCCGCGCGCGCTCGATGGCGGATCTCGATGATCTGCTTCCGGGCGGCCGGGGGCATCGGCTGCTTTCGGAAGCCGCGCGCTCGGCCCTGCCGCACCATGTCAACTGGCGGGCGCATGTGGCGATTGCCGAGCATCTGATCGAGCCGGCGCGGCTGGGTGGCTCGGCAGGTGGCGGCGTGCCGACGCGGCTTGGCTGGACCAGCTGGATGGCGCCGCGGGGACGGGCCCGGCTGCGCAAGGACCTTACGATTCACGAACGCGCCGCACCGGCACCCGCCGCGCCCGGCGCCATGGAGGAAGCAGCATGACCGAGATCAGCCGCGCGGCCCTGTTTGGCCGGCTCGCCCCCAGCAGCCTGAAGGCAATCGAAACCGCGTTTGGTTTCTGCAAGCTGCGGGGCAACCCCTATGTGGACCTGGTGCACTGGCTGCATACGCTCAATGCCGACCCGAAGGGCGATTTCGCGCTGATCCGCAGCCATTTCGGGATCGATGAGGGGCAGTTGGGGCGCGATACGGTAGCTGCGCTCGACAAACTGCCGCGCGGCGCCTCGAGCGTCTCCGACCTTTCGGCGCATGTCGAGGAGACGGTGGAGAAGGGGTGGCTCTATGCCAGCCTGATGTTCAATGCCGGCAAGGTGCGCAGCGGCCATCTGCTGTTCGCGATGCTGAAAACGCCGAACCTGAAGAATGTGCTGACCAGTGTATCGAACGAATATCGCAAGATCGATGCCGACAAGCTTGCCGATGGCTTTGCTGGCATCACCGGCGCCAGCAGCGAAGCGAGCGAGGCCGGGGGGCTGGGCAGTGGTGCGGGCAGCAGCGGAGGTGGTGACGGCGAGCCCGGGCTGGAGCCGGCGCAGGAAGGCTCGGCGCTGGCCAAGTTCAGCGTCGACCTGACGGCGCGGGCGCGGTCGGGTGAAATCGACCGGATCGTGGGGCGTGATGCCGAGATCCGGCAAGTGGTGGATATCCTGCTGCGGCGGCGGCAGAACAATCCGATCCTGACCGGCGAAGCCGGAGTGGGCAAGACCGCTGTGGTGGAAGGCTTTGCGCGGCGGATCGCGGATGGCGATGTGCCGCCGCAGCTGAAGAATGTGACGCTGCGGTCGCTCGACATCGGGCTGCTGCAGGCGGGTGCCAGCGTGAAGGGCGAGTTCGAGAAGCGGCTGCGGCAGGTGATCGACGAGGTGGAAGCGTCGCCGAGCCCGGTGATCCTGTTCATCGACGAGGCGCATACGCTGATCGGCGCCGGCGGCTCGGCCGGCACCGGCGATGCGGCCAATCTGCTCAAGCCGGCACTGGCACGGGGCAAGCTGCGAACCATCGCCGCCACCACTTGGGCCGAGTATCGGCAGTATTTCGAGAAGGACCCGGCACTGACGCGGCGGTTCCAGACGGTGAATGTGGGCGAACCGGAGACCGACAAGGCCATCGCCATGCTGCGGAGCGTGTCGGACGCGATGGTGAAGCATCACCAGGTGATCGTGCTCGATGAGGCGCTGGAGGCGGCGGTTAAGCTATCGCAGCGCTATATCCCGGCGCGGCAGCTGCCGGACAAGGCGGTGAGCCTGCTCGATACGGCGTGTGCGCGGGTGGCGGTGAGCCAGCATGCGACGCCGGCGCCGGTGGAGGACCGGTTGCGGCGGGTCGAGCTGCTGGACGTGGAGCGCGAGATTGCGGTGCGCGAGGCGGGCAGCGGCATGGGCAGCCCGAAGCGGATCGAGGAGGTGGACGAGGCGCTGGTGGAGGCGCGGGCAGCGTTGGACGAGGCCAATGCGAAATGGGAGGCGGAAAAGACTGCGGTTGCCGCGGTGATTGCGGCGCGCAGTGCTCGGGCCGAGGCGACTGCGACCGGCGAGGACATGACCGGGCATGATGCAGCACTGCAGGCCGGCATGGCCGATATGGCGAACGCGCAGGGCGATGCGCCGATGGTGTTTGCGCAGGTGGATGCCAATGCCGTGGCGGCGGTGGTGGGTGACTGGACCGGTGTGCCGGTGGGCCGGATGGTCAAGGACGAGATTGCCGGCGTGCTGCGGATTGCCGAGCAACTGAAGAAGCGCGTCATCGGCCAGGACCATGCGATGGAGGCCATCGCCAAGCGGCTGCAAACGAGCCGGGCGAAGCTCGACAACCCCAACAAGCCGGTGGGGGTGTTCATGCTGTGCGGGCCATCGGGGGTGGGCAAGACCGAGACGGCGCATGCGCTGGCGGAACTTATGTATGCCGGCGATGACAGCATGATCGTGATCAACATGAGCGAGTTCCAGGAGGCGCATACGGTCTCGACGCTCAAGGGCGCGCCGGCGGGCTATGTGGGCTATGGGCAGGGCGGCGTGCTGACCGAGGCGGTGCGGCGCCAGCCCTATTCGATCGTGCTGCTCGACGAGGTGGAGAAGGCGCACCCGGATGTGCACGAGATGTTTTTCCAGGTGTTCGACAAGGGCTATATGGACGATAGCGAGGGGCGCTACATCGACTTCAAGAACACGCTGATCCTGCTGACGTCCAATGTCGGCACCGACATGATCATGGACATGACGGCCGACCCGGAAACTGCGCCGGATGCCGAGACGATGGCCAAGGCGCTGCGGCCGGAACTGCTGAAGGTGTTTCCGCCGGCGCTGCTGGGGCGGTTGATCGTGCAGCCCTATTATCCGCTGAGCCCGGAAATGCTGGGTGGCATCGTGCGGCTTCAGCTCGGGCGGATCGTGAAGCGGGTGAAGGAAAACCACAAGATCACCATGTCGTATGACCAGGCGGTGGTGGACCATATCGTGAGCCGCTGCACCGAACTGGCGAGCGGCGGGCGGATGATCGACAATATCCTGACCAACGACATGCTGCCGACGCTTTCGACCGAACTGCTGGGACGGATGGCGGACGGTGTGACGGTGGAGCGGATCGAGGTGACGGCGCCGGGTGACGGGCTGGAATATGTGTTTGTGGAGGCGGCGTGATCTGCGGTTGCCGACAAGTTGGCGTGGCAGTAGAATTTGGACGTGACGTTTGTGGGGGGCGACGTTGGCTAGATCATTTGGCGAGCACTTCGAGTTCAGCATGAACTCGGCCGGTTGCCCGGTACCATCAGGCTGGTTCGATACGTCGAAGACGGCGGCAGGTACCATCTCGGCACTGCTGGCCGCCGCGACTTCGATTGGCGCAAAAGCCACTGTCACCGAGCTATTGATCGTCGGCGGTGTCGGCTTGAAATACGGGGCATCCGTCGCAGTTGCGAAAGGTGTTCTCGTTGGCGTCGGAGGGATGCTGGCAAGCTACTATATCGGCTGCTGTATCGGCGCTCTGTTATACGCAACCCAAATGACTGTGGTTGATAAGTTCTCGTTGGCTGACGCTCAGAAGTCGGTCATCCTCAATCAGGCAGCTAGATATGGGATAAGTGTGCCGCCTATTTTCTCGTCAAGATTAATGCTGGCCTAAACTGTATACATTCGACGGTTTGGCTGTTTAAAGATTGAACATTATTTATGACACAACCAGTCTGGTCCGAAGGGCTGTTCCTGCGGCCGCAGCATCTGCAGATGCAGGGCGATGCCGGGCTGTCGGCGCTGCACGCGCGGATGACAGGGGCGGTGGCGCATCCCTGGGGGCTGGTGGAACTGGCGCTGGATGAGGACCTTGGCTCGGGGGCCAAGGTGGGCGTGCGGCGGCTTGTGGCCGTGATGCAGGACGGCGAGGTCGTGGCGGTGCCGGGCGGGCTTGCGCCGCCGCCGCCGCTCGATGTCGATGACCAGGTGCGCGGGCGGATCGTGTATCTGACGCTGCCGGCGCGGCAGGAGGGTGCGGTGGTGTTCACGCGGCCCGAAAGTGCCGATGCCAATGTGACACGCTATCTGGTCGCCGAGCGCGAAGTCGTGGACCAGTCGGACCCGGACCGGAACATGGAGCTGGTCGAGGTGGCGCTGCCCAATCTGCACTTCGGCATCGAGGAGGCGGAGCTGGCCGGCCGCACGAAGATCGGCATCGGGCGGATCCGCGAACTGGTAGGCAAGCGGGTGGTGTGGGATGACGCCTATATCCCGCCGGTGCTCGATATCCGGGCGTCCCCGACGCTGGCCGGCTTTCTGGTCGACATAGTGGGGCGGTTGGAACAGCGGCAGGAGGAGCTTTCGCTGCGCGCCGTGGAGGGTGCCGATGGCGGCAGCGAGACCTTTGCGGCCTATCTATTGCTGCAATTGCTCAACCGCTGTCAGCCGGAGCTGAAGCATCTGCAGCGGCTGGAACGCGTGCACCCCGAGCGGCTGTACACCTGCTTTCTGACGCTGGCGGGCGAACTTGCGACCTTCACGCGCGCCGACCGGCGGCCGGGCGACTTCCCGACCTATGACCATGAGGACTTGGAAGCGTGCTTCAAGCCGGTGGTGGACGCGCTGCGGGCAGGGCTTTCGACCGAGTTCAGCCGCTCCGCGGTGCAGCTGGAGCTGAAGCTGCTGCAGCCGGGTGCCTATGTGTCCACCATCACCGATCGCGGTCTTTACGACCAGGGACGCTTTTATCTGGCGGTTTCGACACGGCGGCCTTCCGAGGATGTGCGCCGCTCTCTGCCATCGGTGGTGAAGATCGGCGCGGTGACGCGGATGCAGCAACTGGTACAGGCAGCCTTGCCGGGGGTGCCGCTGGCGGCCGTGGCGGCGCCGCCGCCACAGATCCGCGCGATGGCGGGCTATGTGTATTTCGAGCTGGACCGCAGCCATCCGGACTGGAAGGATTTCGCCACGGCGCCCGCACTCGGGCTCTATATTGCCGGGGAATGGCCTGACCTGGCCATGGAGCTGTGGTGCGTGAGGAGGACGACGCGATGAGCGGCGAGAAAACGGTCTTCCGTCCTTCACCGCTGGCGGCGGCCAAGGGCGGGGCTGCGGCGCCCCCACCGGCACCGCCGCCACCGCCGGGTGGCGGTAATGGCGGGGGCGGGGACGGCCCCAGGGCGCCGACGCCCAGGGGCTGGGCAAGCGATGATGTGCCGCCGCTCGATGTGCCGATGCGGGTGCGCAACCCTTTGACGGCGGTTGCCGCGCGGTTGCTGGCGCTGGCTGCGGCCGTCCAGTCCGATCGGCAGGTGACCGATGTGCCGGCGCTGCGCGCGCGTGCGGGCGAGGAGGCCAAGGCCTTCGAGAAGCAGTTGAATGCCATGGGCCTTTCGGGCGAGGACAATGCGCGGGCGCGCTATGCCGTGCTGGCCACGGTGGATGATGTGGTGCAGAACCTGCCGGGCGGCGCCCAATCCGATTGGGCGCGATCGAGCCTGGTGGTGCAGAGCTTCGACCAGGCGTTCGGCGGGCGCCAGTTCTTCACGATTCTGGACACGATGCTGCAGCGACCGGCGGCAAACCTCGACATGCTGGAACTCTACCATGCGTGCCTGGCGGTGGGCTTCATGGGGCAGGCGCGGATCGAGCCGGACGGGCGCCAGCAGATCGAGGCCCGGATGACGGCGATCTACGGGGCGCTTTCGGGCATCAGGCCGCGGCCCGAGACCGATCTTGTGCCGCAGTGGAAGGGAAAGCCGACGCCGATGCCCAAGGTCGGCTGGCTGGTGCGGGTGCTGCTGGCGCTGGCCGCCGGGGCGGCGTTGCTGCTGCTGATCTTCGTGGTGCTGAAACTGCTGCTCGACAGCCGGGATGAGCCGGCGCGCGCGGCGCTGCGGCCGCTGCCGCCGATCACTGCCGCGCGGATCGACCGGCTGGGTGCTGACGTTCCCGAAGTGCAATCGACCCAGCTCGAGCGGATCCGCGCGCGGCTGCGCAATCCCTGCATCGAGGCGCGTGACGATGGCGCGTCGATCAGGCTGGTGATCTCGGAGTGTCCGGGGCTGGCGGCCGGCATGTTCCCGGCGGGGGCGGCGCTGCTGGGGCCGGATTATGTGCCGCTCATCGAGGATGCCGGCAAGGCGCTGGCGCCCGAACCGGGGCCGATCGCGGTGGTGGCGCACACCGACAGCGACCCGATCACCGGCCGCTTGCGGGCGAGCTTTCCTGACAATGCGGCGTTGAGCCTGGCGCGCGCCGAGGATGTGGCGGTGCTGCTTTCCCCGATCGTGGGGGATGCGGCACGACTGTCGGTGGAAGGGCGCGGCGACCGCGAGCCGGTCGACCGGGCCAATACACGCGAGGCCAAGGCTGCCAACCGGCGTGTCGAACTCGTGCTGCCGCGGAGCGACTGATGACGATGATCCGCAAATGGCTCGGCAATTGGTGGGTGCTGGCGATCGGCATTGCCGTGCTGATGACGCTCGTGGTGTTTCTGGTCTGCGGGCTGTTTGTGGCGTCCTGGCTGTTTTTGCGGTGGTGGTTGATCGGCGCGGTATGGCTGGTGTTTGCCGCTGCTGCCGGCTGGCGCTGGTGGCGGCAGCGCAAGGCGGACGCGGCGTTGGTGGAGGCCATTGCCAAGCCGGCCGACCGCGACGGCGAAGCGATGGCTGCCAAGATGCGCGACGCGCTCGCCCGGGTGAAGGCGGACGGCGGCGGCAAGCGCAGCAGCGCGCTTTATGCAAAGCCTTGGTATGTGATCATCGGGCCTCCGGGGGCGGGGAAGACCACGCTCATCCAGAAGAGCGGCCTGAGGCTGTTGACGGACGAAGCGGCGGCCGGCGTCGGTGGCACGCGCAACTGCGATTGGTGGTTCACCGACGAGGCGGTGCTGGTGGACACCGCCGGCCGCTACACCAGCCAGGACAGCGGTGCGGATGCCGATGCGCAAGGTTGGAAGAGCTTCCTGCGCACGCTGAAAAAGGCGCGGCCGCTGCAGCCGCTCAACGGCGTCATTATCGCCATAGGCCTGGACGAGGTGGCGCGTAGTGGCGCCGAAGCGCTCGACCGGCATGTGGTGACGTTGCGGGCGCGGCTGGCCGAGCTTTCGCGCGAGCTGGGGCTGGAATTGCCGGTCTATGTGCTGTTCACCAAGGCCGACCTGGTGCTCGGCTTCACCGAATTTTTCGACGATCTGTCGGTGGAGGGCCGGCGGTCGGTGCTGGGGCATACGCTGCCGTTGACGGCGGACCGTCCGACGCAGGCGAGCCTTGCCAGCGGTTATGACGATGCCGTGCAGGCATTGGCGGACCGTCTGCCGGCGCGGTTGCAGGCCGAGGGTGATACGGTGCGCCGGGGTGCGGCGCTGACATTGCCGGCGCGGTTCATCGATTTGCGGGCGCGGCTGGTGAGGCTGCTCGATGGCGTGTTCGGCAGTGGTGCTGCGGCGACGCCGAACGGTGCCGCGGCGCGGCTGCGGGGCTTTTATTTCACCAGTGGCGTGCAGCAGGGCACGCCGTTCGACCGGCTGCTGGGCAGCCTGGCGGGGGCAGTGGGGCAGGGGACACGCGCCCGCGCTTCGAACCCGCGGGCATTTTTCGTCAGCCGCTTGCTGGCCGAGGTGGTGATACCCGAAGCGGGGCTTGCAGGGCCGGACCTGGCACGCCGCAAGCGCAACAGCCGGCTGCAACTGGCAGCATTGGTGCTCGGCGCGGTGGTGCTGCTTGGTCTTGCCGGGGTGATGGTGGCCAGCTTCCTTGCCAACCGGCAGGGCCAGGACGAAACGCTGGTGGCGGCGGACACGTTGAAGGCTGCCCAGTCCAGCCTTGATCCCGGTGACCGGGTGGCGCTTTCGGCATCACTGGCCGAGCCGCTCGACACGCTCGATGCGCTGCGGGACCGGTTGCCCTTTGGCGTGACGGCGGCGGACGATGTGCCGCTGACGCAGGGGTTTGGCCTGTATCGGACGACATTGTCCGACGAGTCGGCGCGGGCCTATGGCGATGGGTTGCAGCGCTATCTGCTGCCTCGCCTGATCGTGACCGCCGAGACGGCGCTGCGCAACGCCGGTGACGACCCTGTGACGCTCTACGAGCCGCTAAAGGTCTATCTGATGCTCGGCAACCGTGCGGGTGCCAAGCGCGACAATGGTTATGTCCTGCAATGGCTCGAAAGCTATCTGCTGACACAGGGGTTCCCCGGGGAGGAAAATGCGCCGACCCGCGACCGGATTTTGCAGCACACCCGCGCCCTGCTGGCAGACACGGGTCGCTTTGGCCGGCAGCTGACCGGGCCGCTGCTCGACGGGCCGCTGGTCCAGGCGACGCAGGGTGCCGTGGCGGCGATGACTGCCGAGCAGCGGGCGCTGGCGTTGATGAAGCAGCAGGTGACCGGCGAGGACTGGCGGATGGTTGGCAATGCGCTGCTGCCGGGCGAGGCGCGCGCCTTTGCCAACCCGGCCGAGCTTGAATCACTGTCGGTGCCGTATTTCTTTACCAAGGCCGGGTTCCAGAAGGGGTTCACGGCGAGCCTGCCGACCATCCGCGATGCGCTTGACCGTGACCGCTGGATGCTGGGGAGCAGCGCTGCCGCGCAGATGCCGCTCAACATGGAGCAACTCGGCGCGCTCTATGCCGATGAATATGCGCGGCGCTGGAAATCGGTGCTGCAGGCGCCGCAGCCCGGCGACTATGCGACGGACACGACGGCGCTGGCGCGGCTGGCGAACAAGGGATCGTCCCCGCTCAAGAAGATCAGCGACCAGGTGGTGGCGAATGTGACGGCGTTGATGCCGAACCTCAAGGCGCCCACGGTGCCGGGGGGTGCGCTGGGCAAGGCGGCAGCCGGTGCGCTGGCGCAAGGTGCTGGCCGTGGTGCTTCGGCGGTGGCAGCGCGGACGATCGAAGCGGATTTTGCCGGGCTCAAGGACTATGCCGGCGGCCCGGAACCGCAGCTGGGGCAGCTTCTGGATGCGCTCGGCCGCTATCAGCTGGCTCTGGCACAGGCGCAGGTTGCTGGCGGCGGCGGCGGCGGCGGCGGTGGTGGCGGTGGCGCAGCCGGCATTGCTGCTGCTGCGGCCGATTTGCAGGTGGCGGCGCAGAACGCGAGCGCCGGTGCGCCCGAACTGGGGGCCTTTGTCTCGCAGGTGGCAAGTGGTTCGAGCAATGCTGCCGAGACGCAGCGCACCAGCGAGATCAGGGCGGCCTATGCCAATGGGGTGCTGGCGGATTGCGCAAGGGTGTTTGGCGAAGGGTATCCCTTCGGCACGGGTGACGACCTGGCGCCATCGGATGTAAGCCGGTCGGCGGCGCAGATGGCAGGCTTCGCGCGCGATACGCTGGCCGGCTATCTCGTTCGGCCGGGTGGCACCAAGCCGTGGGGCTGGGTGGCGGAGCCGACGGTGCGCAGCTTCCGCCCGGCCTCCGCCCGGCAGTTCCAGCGTGCGGGCGATGCGGAATCGCTGATGGGTGGCAATCTGGTGCTGCGGGTGAGTGCTGCGCCCGGCATCAAGGGTGGTGTGCGGTTGCGGGCCGGCGGCGTGCCGATGGATCTGCTGCCCGGCAACCCGCCGGAGCGCTTCGGCTGGTCGGCTTCGGGATCGCAGATTGCCGAACTGGCAGCGCTGCAGGGCGGCACTGCGCCGGCATTGCGCGAGGAAGGGCCATGGTCGCTGTTCCGGCTGCTCGCACAGGGACGCAAGCAGATGCTGGGTACCGGCCGTTATCGCTTTGCCTATGGGGCGGAGGCTGCAATCGATGTCGAGGTGGTGACCGGGCCCGATCCATTTGCGGCAGACGGGGTGTTTGCCCTGCGCTGCCCGGCGACCCTTTAGTGATGAAAATAGCGATGACGCCGGGGCTTTTCGGCAAGCTGCCGGCCCATGGGGACTTTGTTTGGCGCGGCTGGCCCGACGCGCTTGTGGCCGCACTCGATTGTTGGCTTACCGAGGGCGTGGCGGCGGTGCGGGCGCGCAGCGACGAGGAAGGATTTGCCGCGCGGATGACTGCGGCGCCGCTTTGGCATTGCTGGCTGGTGGTGGATGCGGAGACCGCGCTGCACGGTGTCATCACGCCGACGGTTGACCGGGCGGGCCGGCTGTTCCTGCTGGTCGCAGGCGTGGCGGGGCCGCCGGACCTTGTGTGGGCGGCGGCGACGCAGCATCCGGGCTTTGCCGCAGCGGTGGAGGCGGCGGTGTATCGCGCACTTTCGGGTGATCTGGATGCAGATGAGCTCGCTGCGGACCTCGCACTGGCGTTGCCGGCGATCGAGGCGGTGGGGCGGTTCCTGGCCGCCTTGTCCTGCCCCGCGACAAGTGCCTTCTGGGTGCCCAATCCGGCCGCTGGGCCGCCGGTGGCGCTGCCGGGCATGGCACTGGATGTGGAAACGCTGGCCTGGCTGGTTGAGGGAGCGGCGCGCAATGCGGCTTAGATATCGATCGGCGGTGCTGACCCACCCCGGGCTGGTGCGCAAGGTGAACGAAGACACCGCATTGGGCCGGGACGATGTGGCGTTGTGGCTGGTCGCCGATGGCATGGGCGGCCATGCCCATGGTGACTGGGCTTCGCAGACACTGGCCGCCCAGTTCGGCGCGTTGCCACTGCCGGCGGCCGACGGCGACAATCGGGGCGCCATCCTGACCGCGCTCCACGCGGGAAATACCGCGATTCTGGATGCGGCGTCGCGGGCCGGCAGCGAGATGGGCACCACGGCCGTGCTGCTGCACCTGCGGGGACCCGAGCTTTTGTGCGTGTGGGTGGGGGACAGCCGGGCCTATCGCTTCCGCCAGGGACGGCTCGTGCAGATTTCGCGCGACCATAGCGTGGTGCAGGAGATGGTCGATCGCGGCATGATCGAGGCGGATGAGGCGGAGAGCCACCCGATGGCGCATGTGCTGTCGCGCGCGGTGGGAACCGAGGCGCAGATGCGTGCCGACGCGGTGCAGGACCAGGCACAGCCGGGGGACCTTTACCTGCTTTGCAGCGACGGCTTGACCAAGGTGGTGCCCGATGCCGACATCGTGCCGCTGTTGCGCCAACCCACGGTATCGCAGGTGGCCGAGCGGCTGGTGGCGGAAACATTGGCGCGCGGCGCGCCGGACAATGTTACGGTGATCGTGATTTCGGTTGAAGAAGTGACTGAATTGATGCGGATGGACGCATGAGCACGCAGCCACCGATCGACGGCCCCCCCACACCCGGGCCGAAGCCCGCGGCCGGTGGGGACCGCACGGTGGTTGCTTCCGCGGATGCCCTGGCCGCAGCGCTGCGCGGTGCCACCGGAGCGCCGCCGCCGTCGCCGGAAACCTCCACGCCGCCGCCCGCACCGCCGATGCCGTCCTTCGTCGGCAGCGGGCCGAGCAGTGCCGATGCTCTGATCGGGGTGCAGCTCAACGAACTTTTCGAGGTGGTGCGCTTCATTGCCGAAGGCGGCATGGGACGGGTGTATGAAGGCCGCAATATCGCCTCCGGTGAACAGGTGGCGATCAAGGTGATCCTGGGGCAATATGCTTCCGACGATCAGTTCATGGCGCTGTTCCGGCGCGAAGCGAGCGCGCTGGAGAAGATCGGGCATGATGCGCTGGTGAAATACCGGGCACTGGCGTTCGACCGCGGCCGGGGGGTGAATTACCTCGTCATCGAGTATGTCGATGGGCCATCGATGGCGCAGGTGCTGAACGGCGTGCCGGGCGAGCCGGCGCTGGTGCGGCGCGTGTTGCGCCGGCTGGCGCTGGGGCTGCATGCGGCGCACGAGGCCGGCGTGATCCACCGGGATCTGTCGCCCGACAATGTGCTGCTTCCCGGCGGCAACATCGAACGTGCCAAGATCATCGATTTCGGGATCGCCAAGGACAATAACCCTGGCGAGAAAAGCGTTGTGGGCGAGGCGTTTGCCGGCAAGTTCGGCTATGCGGCGCCGGAGGTGTTCGGCAAGTACAAGCGCAACGTCGGCGCATGGACCGACATCTACAGCCTTGGTCTGGTGATCGCGGCACTGGCGCGCGGGGCGCCGGTGGACATGGGGATCACCATTGTCGATGCGCTGGAGGCGCGCGACACGGTGCCCGACCTTTCTGACCTGCCGCCCGACCTGCAGCCGATTGTGGCGAAGATGCTGGCGCCTGATCCGGCCGATCGGTTCCAGACGATGGAGGATGTTGCCGACGCTGCCGACACACGCAGCACGATGTTCATGGGTGCTCCTGCTGGCGGGAACGCGGGCACCGGCGGTGCGGCCTTTGTGAAAGCGGAGACGTCAGCACCGGCCACAACGGGCGAGACGAAATCGAAGCTGCCGATTGCTGCGCTGGCCGGTGTTGCGCTGGTCGTGGTGGCGGCGGGCGCCTGGTTCAGCCTGTCCAGTGCCGATGATCCCGGGGAGCCGACCGAGGTTGCGCAGACGGCTGCAGCGCCGGACAGCGGAGACGTTGCGGCTGCAAGCGGCGGCGCTGTGGCCGAGGACGACCCGCTGGCGAACGCTGCGGAGTGGGCGACCTCGGCGCCGCAGGTGTTTGCGGCGCTTGCGGCGTTGCGATGCTCGGATGTGCGGATCGATGGCGCGCCCGAGGGCGGGCGGATCCGGCTGACCGGCTGGCACGATGCGTCGACCTCGTTGCCCGCCAATGTGGCGGGTTGGCAGCTTGATGGCGGCGGCGTTG
>JBBSPR010000046.1:0-14778 GCA_038258615.1 Sphingomonadales bacterium | reverse complement strand
TGGCGAGCAGCAGCAGGCCCAGGCCCGCAGCGCGGATCATCGAAACACTCATATCAGTTCTTCCTCATCTGCCGTCGGGGTGAAAATCAGCGCGAAACCGTCGAGCGGTTCGCTGCTGTCGCTGGCCGACTCCAGCGGTGATTCGGGGGACATGTTCGACGCGGTGACCGTCTGCGGTGCGGGCGTAGTGCCGGGCACGGTGAGCACGAGCGCCATGGCCAGTGCCGCGGCCACAGCACCGCCGCCGACCCACCTCAGCAGCGGCCGGTGCGGGGTGGCGATGGTGCGGGCCGGGATCAGCGCTTGTGGATCGAACTGCCGCAACGGCACATCGGCGGCCCAGCCGTCGAGCAGGGCATCAAGGCTGCGTGCCTCGGCGCGTGCGGTGGCGACCTGCGAATCCTGTGCGGCGAGGGCCAGCACCGACGCCCGCTCGGCGGCGGGCCAGCGCGCGGCATCGGCGCCATAGGCACCGATGATCTCGAGGGCACGTTCGCGGGTCACTCTGTCTCGTCCTCCTGCGCCATGATCAGCGCCTTGAGTTCCATACGGGCGCGGCCGAGCAATCCCTCGATTGCCTTGGGCGTCGTTTCCAACGCTGCGGCGATTTCGGCCATGCTCAGGCCCTCGCCGTGGAACATGGCGAGGGCGGCGCGCTGGCGCGGTGCGAGATGCGCCATCGCGGCCATCAGCCGGTGCTTCTGGTCATTGTCGATTGCCTGCGCCTCGGGGCTGGCGGCCGGGCTCGGCAACTCGGCCGCTTCGTCCATCGCCACCATCGGTCGCCGGGCGCGCTGCCGGTCGAGGCAGAGGTTGACGATGATCCGCCGATACCAGCCCGACACCGAGCCGCGCCCCGCATCGAAGCGGTCGGCCATCGTCCAAAGCCGCGACAGGGCGATCTGTACCACATCCTCGGCGGCGGCGCGGTCGTGCAGCGTGCGGTCGGCGAGGCGCAGGCCCTGCCCCTCGAGCGCGCGGACGAGTGCTGTGAAGGCAATACGGTCCCCCTGCTGCACGCGCAGCATCAACCCGCTGAGCGGATCGGGCAGGGCGAGTGGAGGCACGGGCTGCACGGTCATCACCATGGGCTTACGTGCGCGGCGCCGCTATCCCCCGGCATGGCTCCAGTGACCGTTCCAGCCGGCCCAGCCGGCGCGCAAGGCCAGCGCATGACGCGCGGCGATGGCCTCCACGTCCGCACCATAGCCGCCGCCGAGCGTTGCCGCGACCGGCACACCGGCCGCGCGGGCACGGCTGGCGACGAGCGCATCACGCGCCGCCAGCCCGGCATCGCTGAGCGACAGCCGACCCAGCCGGTCCCCGGAGTGAACATCGACCCCGCCCTGGTAGAAGATGATGTCGGGCCGGTGCGCTGCCAGCAGCGCGTCGAGCTCCACCGCCAGGATCGCCATATAGGTGTCGTCACCGGTGCCATCCGGCAGTGCCACATCGCGGTGCGAGCGCGCCTTGCGCACCGGAAAGTTGCGCTCGGCATGCATCGAGAAGGTCATCACGTCCCCCCGGCCGGCGAAGATGACGGCGGTGCCATCCCCCTGATGCACATCGAGATCGACGATCAGCACGCGCTGCACGCGTCCCTCGTCGATGAGCGCCTGCGCAGCGATTGCGAGATCGTTGGTGACGCAATAGCCGGCACCGGTATCGGGGAGCGCATGGTGGCTGCCGCCAGCGCCATTGGCGCACCAGCCATGCTTCAGCGCGTGAAGGGCAGCGGCGTGAGTGCCGCCCGCCACCAGCCGGGTCCGCGCCGCGACCGCGGGCGTGACGGGAAAGCCGATCCGCCGTTCGATGGCCGGCGGCACGCACGCGTCCAGCACGGCGGCCACATAATCGGGGCAGTGGACGGCCTCCAGCCAGGCGCGCGGCGCCGGTTCGGGCACCAGCAGCTGCGCGTCGGCTGCAAGCAGGCGTGGCAGCGCCGTGTATTTGTCCATGGGAAAGCCATGGCCATCGGGCAGCCGCACCGCATAGCCGGCCGCATGGAAGAGCGGGAGGCGGCTCACGCCAGCGCGCGCGAGGCCATCTCCAGCACATCCTTGCTCACCCCGGCGGTGCCGACGATCCGCTCGAGCTCGCCGCGCATCAGCGCCTGGCGCGCCGGATCGAAGCGCTTCCAGCGGCCGAGCGGCACGGCGAGCCGGGCGGCGGACTGCGGGTTGATCCTGTCCACCGCCAGCAGCTGTCCGGCGAGCAGCCGGTAGCCGGCCCCCGATGCGGCATGGAAATGCCGCTGGTTGGCAGCGAAAGCCCCGACGAGCGCGCGCAGCCGGTTGGGGTTGGCGGGGTTGAAGTCCGGATGGCCGAGCAGCGCCTCCACCCGGTCGAGCGTGTCGGCCCGGCTGGCGAGCGCCTGGGCGGTGAACCACTTGTCGATAACGTCATTGTTGCCGGCGAAGCGCGCATGGAAATCGGCAAGTGCAGCATCGCGCGCGGGCGTGTCGGTGTTGATGAGCGCCGTCAGCGCGCCAAGTCGATCGGTCATGGTGGCGGCATTGGCATATTGTGCTGCGGCAGCCGCCACCGCGTCTGCCGAGCCGGCGGTGACGAGACAGGCGAGCGCCACGTTCGCCAGCCGGCGCGCACCCTTGGCCTCGGGGGTGAGCGCGGTGCCGCTGCCCGAAGGACGCCGGTAGGCCGTCCACCAGCGGTCTTCGAGCGCCGTGGCAATGGCATTGCGCGCGGATTCACGGCGGCGGTGGATCGCCTCGACTTCGACCACTGCCGCCTGGTCGCCGATAAAGGCTTCGGTGGGCAGCAGCACGGCTTCGGCGACGAACGCGGCATCGAGCGCGCCGGCTTCCCCTGCGGCGAGCGTTGCGGCGACGGCATCGACCAGCTCGGCGGGATCGTCGTCGGTGGCCAGCACATTGAGGGCAAGACGCTGCATGGCCTCCCACCGCGCGAACGGATCGTCATCGGCAGCCGCAAGGAACGCCAGATCGGCACGGCTGGCTTGTGCCTCCACCACGACGGGCGCCGAGAACCCCCGGTTGAGCGACAGCAGCACCGGCTCGTCAAGGCCTTCGAAGGTGATGCGCGTCTCGGGGCCGGTGAGCTCGACGAGCCGCTCAGGGCCGATCCGCGTCGCGCTGCTGCGGCCGATGACGGCGAGGCGGAAGGGAATGTGCATCAGCGGCTTGACCGACTGGCCGGGCGTGGGCGCCAGCCGCTGGGTGAGGGCGACGGTGAGGGTGCGGCCGGCGCGGGCGGCATGCACCTCGATGCGCGGCGTGCCGGCCTGTTCGTACCAGCGCCGGAACTGGCCGAGATCGCGCTTGCCTGCGGTTTCCATCGCCGAAAGCCAGTCCTCGCAGGTCACGGCCTGGCCATCATGCCGGTCGAAATACAGGTCCGCGCCGCGCCGGAAGCCATCGGCCCCGAGCAGCGTGTGGAGCATGCGGATGACCTCGGCCCCCTTGTTGTAGATGGTCGCGGTGTAGAAATTGGCGATCTCGGCATAATGATCGGGCCGGATCGGATGTGCCAGCGGCCCGGCATCTTCCGGAAACTGCACGGCGCGCAGGCCACGCACGTCATCGATGCGGCGCACCGCCGCCGAGCCCTGGTCGGCGGAGAATTGCTGGTCGCGGAACACGGTCAGCCCCTCCTTGAGGCTGAGCTGGAACCAGTCCCGGCAGGTCACGCGGTTACCGGTCCAGTTGTGGAAATACTCATGCGCCACCACCGCCGCCACCGCATCGAAATCGGCGTCGGTTGCGGTTTCGGCATCGGCGAGCACATATTTGGAGTTGAAGATGTTGAGGCCCTTGTTCTCCATCGCACCCGCGTTGAAATCCGCCACCGCCACGATGTTGAACTCGCCCAGATCATATTCGCGGCCATAGGCCTGTTCGTCCCATGCCATGCTCGCCTTCAGCGCCGCCATGGCATGCGCCGAGCGCGCCAGGTCGGCCTCCGCGGTCCAGATCGCCAGCCTGACGTTGCGGCCGGACATGGTGGTGAAGCTGTCCTCGCGCGCCACGAGATCGCCGGCCACCAGCGCGAACAGATAACAGGGTTTCGGCCATGGGTCGGTCCAGGTGATGGCGTGGCGGCCATCACCCTGGTCTTCGAGCATCCCGGGATCGCCGTTTGAGAGCAGCACGGGGTAGCGTGCCTTGTCGGCCACCAGCCGCACCGAATAGGTGGACAGCACATCGGGGCGATCGGGGAACCAGGTGATGGCGCGAAAGCCCTCGGCCTCGCACTGGGTGACGAGCCGGCCTTCGCTGGCATAAAGGCCCATCAGCCGCGTGTTGGCGGCAGGCCGGATGCGCACCTCGCTGGTCACCACCGCGCGGTCTCCGGCGATGGCAAGGGTGAGCACATCCCCCTGCGGCGCTGCCCCTTGCGGCGTTGCGTTGACGCGCGCGCCGTCGATCTCCACCCAGGACGTTTCAAGCCGGCTGCCATCGAGCACCAGCGGCCGATCATGGGTGCCGTTGCGGACGACTCCGAGGGTGGCGCGCACGACGGTGACGGCGCCATCCAGTTCGAACTCGAGCGCCACATCGGGCACCAGCCAGTCAGGCGGCCGGTAATCCTTCAATTTGACGATATCGAGGGGCGTGACCGCCCGCGCATCAAGCATCTGCATGGTCCGCATATTGCCGCGCCCGAGCGCCGATGTCCCGCGCAAAAACGACCGCATCACCGGCGAAGCGCAGCGAAGTCCGGCGACAGCCTCGGGGGGGAGGAGGACTGTCGCCGGCGCCGTCACCGCCGACAGGGGGGGATTACCGCCGGCTCATGGACAATTACGGCCCGGCGGCCCGAATGTTTCGGGGATGTTTCGGGAATGAATTGTCAAATCATGAAAAAAGGGGCGCGGAAACCCGCACCCCTTTCAATCCAGTCAATCCAGCCGACGGTTGCCGGCGGCCGAATGCTACTTGGTTTCTTCGATCGCGTCGGCGCGGATCTCGCCGCGCTCTTCGACCAAGTCGGCCTCGGCGCGCATCGTGTCGGCAGCAGCGTCGTTCTGGGCCTCGCCCAGTTCAGTGGCTGCATTCTGGTCTTCGATCGCGTCGGCCTGCGCCTCCATCGAGTCGGCCTGCATCTCGGTGTTGTCACGCACGGCATCGGCCTGCACGTCTTCCGGCTTCTTTTCGCACGCTGCAAGGCCAAGCACCATTGCGCCAGCGGTCAGGATCATAGAAATTCGCATGTTGGATCTCCACCCACCTTATAGCCACCCAATGTGGACCCGGCCGCGCGGGGGCGGCACGGCCGGGCCCTGGAAGGCGCCACCCGAGGTCGGGTGACGTCCAGCCATGACAACGCGCACCCTTGCGGCCGGTTCCGGCGGACTGAAATTAATTTGCGGACCTGCAAACCCGGCTTCTGCCGGGGGAACCAATTGCGTGCTGAGGGGTAGGCCTTCCACATACGCCAGCTTGTATCGGAGACCATCATGACCAGCCATAATTCGCTCATCGCGTCCGATCGCGTCGAGGGCACCAAGGTGATAAATGCCCATGACGAAGAGATCGGCAATATCCACTCGCTGATGATCGACAAGCAGAACGGCAAGGTTGCCTTCGCTATCATGTCGTTCGGCGGCATTCTCGGCATCGGCCAGAAATATTACCCGATTCCCTGGGCGCTGCTCGATTATGAGCCGTCGGTGGGTGGCTACCGTGTCGACATCGACGAAACCACGCTGG
This sequence comes from Sphingomonadales bacterium, assembly GCA_038258615.1. Classification (GTDB taxonomy): domain Bacteria; phylum Pseudomonadota; class Alphaproteobacteria; order Sphingomonadales; family Sphingomonadaceae; genus Sandarakinorhabdus. The sequence goes on along the minus strand of JBBSPR010000046.1, from coordinate 9,088 downwards.
AAGCCGCGCCCGCTTATGCGCCCGAGGATGTCGAGGCGCTGGCAATGACCGACGGAACTGCGTCGATCGACCGGCATTATGCGGCATCGGTCGAGAAGCGCACGCTGGCGGATTATCGCGGGCCCAAGGTCGAGGGTGATCCGACGACCGCCAAACTTTCGGCACGTCCTGCACAGGTCGGCCTGAAATCGCCCGAAAGCGAGCGGGCCGAACTGCAGATCGATCGCACCCGCGGTGTCGCGGAAACGCCGCTCGACGTCGATCCTGTCGAACGCGACCGGGCACGGTGACGGGCGCGGTGATGAGTGACGAACCAGAGGACGTGACCCCGCCGCCGCCAGCCAAACGGTCACGTCCCGACGATGCGGCCGAGGCCCAGCCGCACAATCCCGACGTTGTGGACCGGTCGCGCGAGACCGAGCCGCCGGCGCCGATCGAGATTGCCGAGGAGAAGAAGGACCGGGTGCTGCCCTGAACGGGCTCTGATCCTGCTCGCCAAGCAATCGCATGGTGCCTATGCTGGCATCATGCGATTTCTCGTTTTCGGACCCGGCTACACCGCCGCCCGCTTTGTGGCGGCTCTTGGTATCGAGGATGTGACCCTCGTCCGCTCCCGCGCCGCCGATGGCGCGCTGGCGCTTGGCAGTCCGGAACTGCCGGCAGCAATCGCGGCAGCGACCCATATTCTGAGCTCGGTGCCGCCCGCGGGCGAAAATGGCGATGATCCGGTGCTGGTCGCGCATGGGGCAGCCCTTGCTGCGGCCCCGGCACGCTGGATCGGCTATCTGAGCAGCACCGGCGTTTATGGGGATGCGGATGGCGCCTGGGTGGATGAGACCGCGCCGCTGCATGGCCGCCGCGCCGGACGGTTGGCGGCCGATCAGGCCTGGGCGGCGCTGCATCCGGCGGTGCGGGTGTTCCGCCTCCCCGGCATCTATGGCCCCGGACGTTCGGCGCTCGACCGGTTGAAGCAGGGTCCGGTGGCGCGGATCGACAAGCCCGGCCATGTGTTCAGTCGCATCCATGTCGATGATATCGTGGCGGCCCTTGTCGCCAGCCTGACGCGAGGCGCGCCGGGCATCTACAATGTTTCGGACGATATGCCTGCCCCCGGTGAGGCGGTGACGGCCCATGCGGCACGGCTGCTCGGGCTGCAGGTGCCGCCGTTGCAGAGCCTCGAAAGTGCCAGCATGAGCCCGATGGGGCGGGCCTTTTATGCGGAATGTCGCAGGGTGGCCAATGGCAAGATGAAGCGCGAACTGGGGCTCGAATTGCGCTATCCAACCCATGTCGAAGGCCTTGCGGCCTGTCTGTCGGAGATGCAGCCATGAAGTTCGGAGCCGGCCAGTCGGTCAAGCGAGTCGAGGATGCGCGTCTGCTCAAGGGCGAAGGCCGCTACACCGACGATATCCAGCGGCCCGGCCAGCTCTATGGCGTCACCCTGCGCTCCCCCTATGGCCATGCCGAGATCCGCAGCATCGACACTGCGCCGGCACTGTCCATACCGGGCGTCGTGGCGGTTTATACCCATGATGATATTGCCGAATATGGTCCCATCCCGTGCCTGGTGCCACTATCCGGCCCCAAGGTGACGCCGCGCACGCTGCTGGTGAAGGACCGGGTGCGCTTCGTCGGCGATTCGGTGGCTTTCGTGGTGGCGGAGACGCGCGAGGCGGCGCGCGCCGGTGCCGAGGCAATCGAAGTCGATTATGCCGATCTGCCCACCGTCGCGTCGCTCGACGCGGCGCTCGCAGCCGACGCGCCGCTGGTCTGGCCCGAGTGCGGCAGCAACACGCTGTTCGACTGGCAGGCCGGCGATGCCGATGCGGCCAAGGCCGCGCTGGCGGCATCTGCGCATGTGACCCGGCTGCGGATCATCCAGAACCGGGTGGCCCCGACGTCGATGGAGATCCGCGCGGCCCTTGGCGAATTCGATGCCGAGACCGGCGCACTGACGCTGACGACAGGCAGCCAGGGCGTTGTGATGATGCGCGGGATCATCGCCAGCATTCTTGGCGTCGACGCCGAGGGGCTGCGGATCGTGACGCACGACGTGGGCGGCGGCTTCGGGATGAAGTCCTTCGTCTACAACGAATATCCGCTGGTGCTGCACGCGGCGCGCGCGCTGGGGCGTCCGGTGAAATGGACCGGCGAGCGCGGCGATGCCTTTCAGACCGACACTCATGGCCGCGCCATGGCGAGCGAGGCGTCGCTGGGCTTCGATGCCGAGGGGCGGATCACGGCGCTGGCGGTGGAAACCTGGTCCGACCTCGGCGCCTATCAGGCGCAATATGGCCCGGCGATCCAGACGATGGCCGGCGGCACGATCATGGGCGGCGTCTATCGCATCCCGGCGATCCACAATCTGGTGCATGGCGTGGTCACCAACACCGCCCCGGTCGATGCCTATCGCGGTGCGGGGCGACCCGAGAGCGCCTATGTGATGGAGCGGCTGGTCGAGGCGGCGGCGCGCGAACTGGGGCTGGCGGTCGACGAGATTCGCCGCCGCAACCTGCTGACCCCGGCCGAGCTGCCGCACGCCAACGGGCTGGGGCTGAAGTTCGATATCGGCAACTTCCCGGCGGTGCTCGATGCCGCGCTGCTGCAGGCCGATTGGGCGGGTTTTGCTGCGCGCAAGGCGGAAGCCGAGGCCAGCGGCCAGCGCTATGGCCGCGGCATGGCCTATTATGTCGAGATCGCCGGCGGCGGCGGGTCGGACGAATTTGCCGATGTGCGCGTGGCCGCCGATGGCATGGTCGAGGTCGCGGTGGGCACGCAATCGAACGGCCAGGGGCATGAAACCGCCTATGCGCAGGTGACCGCCGAGCGGCTGGGCATTCCGATGGAGCAGATCCGCATCGTGCAAGGCGATACCGCGCGGCTCGACCAGGGACATGGCACCGGCGGCTCGCGTTCGATGGCATTCGGTGGCGGGGCCTGCCTGCTGGCGGCCGATGCGCTGGTGGCGCGCGGCATCGAGCTGGCGAAAGCCGATCTGGGTGCGGACGACGTGAGCTATGAGGGTGGCGTGTTCAAGGCCGGGGGGAGCAACCTCAGCCTCAGCCTTACCGAGCTGGCGGCGCGGCATCCCGGCGGGCTCGATGGCCGGTCGAAATACACCACCGGCAAGCCGGCCCCCACCTTTCCCAATGGCTGCCACATTGCCGAGATCGCGCTCGACCCCGAGACCGGCCGGGTGACGGTGGTGCGCTACAGCCTGGTCGATGATTTCGGCAAGCTGGTGAACCCGATGCTGGTGCAGGGGCAGATCCATGGCGGGGTGGCGCAGGGGCTGGGTCAGGTGCTGCTGGAGGATGTGGTATATTCCGACGATGGCCAGCTGATCACCGGCAGCTTCATGGATTATGGCGTGCCGCGTGCCGACGACATGCCCGCGGCGATCCTTTTCGATACCCTCGGCACCCCCAGCCCGACCAACCCGCTCGGCGTGAAGGGTTGCGGCGAGGCCGGGACGATCGGCGCCATGCCGTCGATCATGAATGCCATCATCGATGCGCTCGATGGCACCCAGATCGAAATGCCCGCCACGCCCGAAAAGCTGTGGCGGGCTGCACGGGCGTTGCAGCTGCCGGTGGCGGCGGAGTAGTCGGCCAGCCGGGCAGAGGGCATTCAGCCGGGCTTTCGGGCTTCGATGAGCAGGGTCTGCGGCGCGTCTGGTGTAGGCTCGAACTCGATGCCGAACAGCTGCGCATCGACGACCGCCGGCGCGGTGGTGGTGTGGGCGCCGATGACCTGCACAGGCGGGGCGAAGCCGGCATCCTCGCACAGCTCGGCGAGCCAGGACATCGACAGCAGGCTGAGATGCTCGTTGCGGCAGAAGATGAAATTGTTGAAACGGCCACCGGTGCTGCGGCGCTTGTCGGGGAAATCGATGAACCAGTCGGCATCGCCTTCCAGATGCTTGCGCATCGCCATGTCGCCGTTCGGCCCACCGACGCGGATGACGCCGCCGGGCTTGAGGGCGCGGAACATCTCGGCAAAATGCGCCTGCAGGCCGGTGTCGGGCAGATGCTCGATCACATGGTGCGAATAGATGATATCGACACTGTTGTCGGGAAACGGCAGCCCGTCGGAGATGTTTGCCCAGACATCGGGCCTGGACGAGATGATGTTGGCGTCGAGGTTGATCCACCCCGGCAGATAGTTGCGCTGCCCCGGCCCCAGATGCACCTTGACCAGCCCGGCCCTGGGTGCGCGGTACGCGCGATAGAACCGCGCATTGGCCCAAAGCGGGCCTTTCAATGAGAAATAGTAGAAGCGCTTGAGCCAGTTCGGGACCATGGCCCTTAGTGCTGTGCGCGCGGGGCCAGGTCAATCGGCGCCGGGCGGGCGCAGCATAGACCAGAAATGCGGGCCGCCGCCGGGCACGTCCCATTCTGCGATGACACGAAAGCCGAGCGCCTGGTAAAGGCCGACATTGGCGGGAGTGGCGGTTTCGAGAAAGGCAGGGAGGCGCTGCGCTTGCGCGATGCCATGGCGGATGGCGCGGCTGCCCCAGCCGCAGCCCTGCTCGGCGGGCGTGACGCCGGCATAATGGAGATAGGCGAAGCGCAGTCCCCTGGGATGGTGCGCCTCGATGGCGTTGCTCACCTTGAGGCCACGCACGATATGCGGGCCAAGCGCGCGCAGGAAGCCGGGCAGGGCCAGCAGCGTCTCGGGAACCGTGGCGGCGGCGTGGCCGGGGTGGCGCCACAGGGTGACGACCTCATGGTCCGCACTGCACAGTCCTTCGCCCTTGCGGAGGTCGGCCGCGACGATGGCGGCGAACAGCCGGGGGAGACGTGCCCTGCGCTCGGCCGCATCCGGAATGATCCAGCTGAGCGCAGGGTCATTCTGGAAGGCTGCCGCGAGCGTGGCTGCCATCGCGGGTGCGTCGGTGGACGTGCGGATGGTCAAAGCGTGGTGGCGTCGGTGGGGAGGCCGAGGGCCACGCGGCCTGTAAGCTCCCAGGTGGGGGTGCCACCATGATGTGCTGGGTGCAGACATGCGCATCGCGGAAGCGGCGCTGCAGCGGATGCTTGCTGTAGACGGCGGTGCCGCCCGCCATGTCATAGGCGGCGCGGACCACATCGGCGGCGGTGCGGGTGAGATGTGTAGCGGCCTGGCGAAGCTTCGCGCGCGCCTCGACACCGATGGGGTTGCCGGTGAGCGCCTCGGCCCAGCCGCGGTCGATGCTGCCGTGCGCCAGTGCGCGGGCGGCTTCGAGCCGGGCGTCGATTTGCGAGAATTCGGCTTGCACGGTGCCGCGTTCCGCGAGCGTGCGGCTGGAGCCTTGCGCCTTCTTCGCCGTGGCGAGCGCCTTCAGATCGTCGAGCGCAGCGCGCGCATTGCCTGCCGCCACAGCGGCGATGCCGAGCGCCAGCAGCCCGAAGGGCGGGAAGGCATAGAGCGGGGCCGTGCTGCGCGGGCGATCGGTGAGGAAGGAGACGCTGCGGCTGGCGGGGATGCGGACATCGTTCACCGCCATGTCCCCCGAGCCGGTGCCGCGCAGGCCCGAGGCGTCCCAGGTGTCGATCAGCTCGACGTCCTCGCGGCGGAAGAACATCATCCGGTGGTCGGGGCCGCCGTTCGGCAGGGTGCGCAGCGTGCCGTCGTCGAAGATGAGCGAACCGCCGAGCAGCCACTCGCAATTGGCCGATCCCGAGGCCCAGGCCCAGCGGCCCGAGACGACGAAATCATCCCCATCCGCCTGCGCCTTGCCGAGCGGCGCGAAAACGCCGCCCGAGATGCCGGCGGGATCGGAAAACATTTCCGCCGCATGCTCGGCGGGCAACCACGCGGCGGCAAGGGCTGTCGTGCTGGCGATCATCGTGCACCAGCCGGTGGCGGCATCGGCGGCGCCGATGGTCTCCAGCACGTCGAAGAAGGTGCGCGCGCTGGTTTCGCCGCCGCCGAATTCAGCGGGCACGGTCATCCGGAACAGCCCGGCAAGCGCCAGCTGGTTTGCAAGATCGGCCGGCAGGCGACGCGCGGCTTCGGTCTCGGCGGCGCGCGCGGCCACCGTCGGCGCCAGGTCGCGGGCGTTGTCGAAAAGGGTCACAGCTTCATCAGGCTGGCGAGATTGTTGCGCTGCATGTCCGACGAGCCGCCGACGATCGGCATGCCGAGCAGATCGCGGACATGGCGCTCGACCTCGAAGGCATCCGACAGGCCATAGGCACCGAGCACCTGCTGGCAGGTGAGGGCGATCTCCACCCCGGTATCGGCGACGAACAGCTTGGCCATGCTCGTCTCAATCGAGCACGGCCGCCCTTCCTGCGCCAGCCAGGCGGCGTGGTAGAGCATATGGCGGCCGGCCTGCAGCTTGGTTCGCGCCGTCACCAGCTTGTGGCGGACCGACTGGTGCTGGCTGATCGGTTTGCCGAACTGCACGCGGTTCTGGGCATAGTCCCAGGCCTCGTCGAGGGCGGCGCGGGCGATGCCGAGCGCCACGGCGGTGATTTCCAGCTTCTCGACATCGAGCGCGCGGCCGGCGAGCAGCTTCCAGCCCTGGTTCCAGTTGGCCTCGCCGCCGACGATCGCGGATTTGGGAAGGCGGACATCGTCGAAATACACGTCCATCGAGGCGGTGTAGCGCAGGTTGGCATGGTGGATGGCTTGCATCGACACGCCGGGCGCGTCGGTGGGGATGAGAACGAAGCTCAGGTTCCTGTAGCGGTCCCCCGGCTCGCCGCTGCGCACCAGCGTGTAGATCTGGTGGCACCAGTCCGCGCCGGTGCACCATCGCTTGGCGCCGGTGATGACGATCTCATCCCCCTCCATCCGTGCGCGCGTGCCGACACTGGCGAGATCGCCGCCGACATCGGGCTCGGACAGGCCATAGGCGAAGAACAGCTCGCCGCGCGCCAGCTTGGGCAAGAATTCGGCCTTCTGCTCGGGGGAGCCGTTTTCCGAAAGGTTCATGCCGCCGTAGAAGGCCGTGTGGATGAACGGCCCGGCCAGGCACGGCCCGGCGCGCGCCAGTTCCTCGATCACGGCGATGGCGGCGATGATGTCCTGCCCGGCGCCGCCATAGTCTTCCGGAACGGTGAGCGCGGTCAGCCCCAGCTTGTTCAATTCGGCATAGACATCGCGCGGCCAGCGGCTGTCCCGGTCCCATTGCTGGCGGGCTTCACGCGGTGCGTGCTGCGCCACAAAGCGCTCGATGATAGCGCGCAGCTGCTGCACATGCGCCGGCTCGTCGGTGAAGGTCTGGAAGCTCATTCGCCGCTCAACTTTGCCGGCCGCCGCTCGCGCATGGCGGCCACCGCCTCGGCGCGGTCGGCGGTGAGGTTGGACATCATTTCATAGGCGATGCTGGCGTCCATCATCTGCGCCACTGCAGCTTTCAAGGGCTGGTTGGTGATGGACTTGGTCCAGCGCACTGCCCAGCGCGGGTTGGCCTGCAGTTTGGCGACGATCTCCGCCACCTTGGCATCGAGCTGGTCGGTGGGGACGGCATGGTTGATGAGGCCGATGCGCGCCGCTTCGGGAGCTTTCAGCATATCGCCGGTGAGCAGATATTCCTTGGCGCGGGCATAGCCGATGAGCTGCGGCCAGATGACGGCGCCGCCATCCCCCGCCACGAGCCCGACCTTGACATGGGGATCGCCGATCACCGCATTCTCGTCTGCGATGATGATGTCGCAAAGCAGTGCTACGGTGGCACCGAGCCCGGCGGCGGCACCGTTCAGGCGGCAGATGACCGGCTTCTCGATGTCGAGCAGCGAGGTGACGATGCGCTTGGCATCCCAGCCGATATCGCGGAACTTGCGCGGGTCGGCGATCTGCTCGGCGAACCAGTCGAAATCACCGCCGGCGGAGAAGGCGCGGCCATGGCCGGTGAGGATGATGATATCCGACTCCGGATCGTGCTGGAGATCGGTGAACACCCGCGCCAGCTCGTCGTGGAGCAGCGCATCGACGCCATTGACCGGGCCGGGGGCAGCGATGGTCGCGGTGAGCACGCGGCCTTCGCGGCTGAACCGGAACCGCTCGTAGCTGTCGAATACCATGCTCTCTCCCCTCGCAGGCCCGGCTGCATTGTCCGGGGCTTGCATCTTCATACTGGGTTTCTACGGCGGCTTCGGCAAGCTGGCAATCTTGCCGCACGATGGACGCGCTTGCCGGCCTGTGCCATGGCGCGGACGATGCATGGGGCCGAAGATCTCGACGCGCTGAAGCCGCTGCTGCCACGGCTCCTCGCTCCGTTGCGGCAGCGCTGGTGGCTGATGCCGCTCGGCGCGCTGCTGATGACGGCGCTGGTGCTCGTCTATCTGCTGCGCGTCCAGCCGGTATGGACCGCGGAGATGCAGGTTTATCCCGCCCCCGCCACGGCAGGCGTGGCGGCGCGGCGCGGGCTGGCGGGGCTGGCCTCGCAGGCCGGCGGCGGGCTGGCCGCCCTCACCGGCAGCCTGGGCGGCGGCGATTCTGCTCCGCCCTTCCGCTATTTCCTCGATGGCCTCGCCTCGGCCGGCGTGGCCGAGCGGCTGGCCGGGGACGAAGCCCTGCTTCGGCAGATGTTTCCGGCCGAATGGGACGCCGGTGCGCGCCGCTGGCGGCAACCGGAAAGCCTGCGCCGGACGATCCGCGACGGGGTGTTCGGGCTGTTCGGACTGCCGATCGCACCGTGGACTCCGCCCGGCGCGGCGCGGGTGCGGGAGTTCATTGCCACCGCGGTGCTGGTGCGCACCAGCGTGCGGTCACCGCTGGTGACGATCAGCCTTTCGCACCCCGACAAGGCCTTTGCCACACTGCTGCTCACCCGGGTGGTGGCGGCGGCAGACGAGGAACTGCGCGAAGCGGCCCGACTGCGCGCCGAAGGCAATATCCGCTATCTCACCGACCAGCTTCGCAGCGCGCGGAGCGTCGACATGCGCGAATCCATCGTCTTGTCGCTGGCGGAAGAGGAGCGTGGCGCCATGCTGAGCGCGGTGCCGCTGCCCTTCGCCGCCGAAACCTTCAGCCCGCCGCATGTGGGCCGCTGGCCGACCAGCCCCAAGCCCCTGCCGCTGCTGCTGGCGGCACTGGTCGTGGGCACGCTGCTCGGGGCGACCGCGGCCTTCTGGCTCGGCTGGCGGCGCCGGCG
>JBBSPR010000045.1:0-15057 GCA_038258615.1 Sphingomonadales bacterium | reverse complement strand
GAGAAGCGTGATGACGAGCAGCAGCACTTCGAGGCCGTAGACGAGCATGTAGCCATCGGCGACGCGCGGCCAGGGGCCGGTGAAGCCGAGGCCGGAGCCGAAGTCGCGCAGGCCACCGCCGAGTGCCGCGCCCGCACCCGCTGCCGTCGCCTGCACCGCCCCCCAGGCGCCGAGTGCCATGCCGGCCTGTTCCGGGGGGGCGTTGTTCATGGTGGCGGTGAGGGTGCCATGGCCGAACAGGCCAGCACCAAGGCCGATGAGCAGCACGCCGACGGTGAACATCTGCGGTGCCTGCATGGGAGCGGCGGCGATGACCATCGCGAAGGCGGGCAGGCCGATGAGGGCGCCAGCACTCGCCATGCGGAAGGGATCGCCGCCGCGGCTGAGCAGCTGCGCGGCCATGGCGAAGCCGACGAGGCTGCCGCCGGCGAAGGTGGCGGTGAGTTTGGTGGTGGCGCCGACGCCGAGGCCGAGCACCTGCCCGCCATAGGGCTCGAGCAGGATATCCTCCATGGTGAAGGCGAGCGTGCCGAGGCCGACGGCGACGAGGCGGCGGAGCGCCTGGTTCTGGCCGATGAAGGCATTCCAGCTTTGCTTGAAGGTGGGCGGTGGCGGCAGCGGGGCGGTGAGGAGGCGTGCCGGCCTTCGCGCCTCCTGCTTCCAGGTGGCGATGAAGTTGAGGAAGACGGTGATGACCGCCGAGGCCTGGATCACCTGGATGAGGCGGCCGGGGGAGAAATCGACGAGGAAGGCGCCGAAGGCCAGCGCCGAGACGATCGAGCCCATGAGCAGGCTGACATACATGAGGCCGACGACATTGGCCTGCTGGTGCTCGGGGGCGAGATCGGTGGCCAGCGCCAGGCCGACGGTCTGGGTGATGTGGATGCCGGCGCCCACGAGCAAGATCGCGATGGCGGCGGCCATCTGGCCGACCCAATCGGGGGCGAGGGCGGCGTTCAGGGATTTGGCGAGCACGAGCAGCGCGAAGGGCATGATCGCGAGGCCGCCGAACTGGATCATGGTGCCGCGGTAGATGAACGGTACGCGCCGCCAGCCGAGTGCGGAACGGTGGGTATCGGAGCGGAAGCCGATGAGGGCGCGGAAGGGGGCGAAGAGCAGCGGCAGGGCGAGCATGACGCCGACGATGGTGGAGGGGACGTCGAGCTCCACGATCATCACCCGGTTGAGGGTGCCCACAAGCAACGTGAGGGACATGCCGACCGACACCTGGATGAGCGATAGCCGCAGCAGCCGGGACAAGGGCAGATCGGGGCTGGCGACATCGGCGAAGGGCAGCACACGGGTGCCCCAGCGGTTCCAGATTCCGTTCAAAGTGCGATCGATGCGGCTCAAGCCGATGCTCCCCCTGCGACTCTCTGCCACGCCTATCGGATGCGATGGCCGCTAGGCAAGCGCCCATGGTGGCGACTTGCGCCGACACGGCGCAGGCGGCAAGCAGCGATGATGCGCATTGCCCTGTTCGAGCCCGAGATTGCCGGAAATGTGGGGGCGGTGCTGCGGCTGGGCGCGTGCCTGGGGGCGGCGGTGGACCTGATCGAGCCGATGGGCTTTGCCTGGGACGATGCGCGGGTGCGGCGGACGGCGATGGACTATATCGACCATGTCGAGATTGCCCGGCATGCCGGCTTCGAGGCTTTTCGGCAGACGATCGGCGGGCGGCGGCTGGTGCTGTTCACGACCAGGGCCGAGGCTTCGGCGTATGACTTCGGCTTTCTTGCCGATGATGTGCTGCTGTTCGGCAAGGAGAGTGCGGGCGTGCCGGCGGCGGTTGCAGCCGGGTGCGACGCGCGGGTGCGGCTGCCGATCCGGCGCGCGGTGCGCTCGATGAACCTGGCGACGGCCGCGGCGCTGGCGCTTGGCGAGGCGCTGCGGCAGACGGGACGGCTGCCGGCGTAAGCGGGCTTTGAAGCGAGGAAAAAGAGCCCCCCACCCCGCTCGCACCGGAGGGGTGCGAGTCGCCCTCCCTGCAAGGGGGAGGGAGCGTCAGCGGCGGAAGTTTGCCGGGTTGAGGCCGTGGCGGTTCAGCTTGTCGTAGAGGGTCTTGCGGGGGATGCCGAGGAGGCGCTGGACTTCGGCGATGCGGCCGCCGGCGGCGGTGAGCGCCTCGCGGATCATGCCTGCCTCGATGATCGCCATCCGCTCGGCCAGGCTGGCAGGGCTGCCGGCCACGCTGGCCTCGCGGTTGAGGCCGAGGACGTTTCGCTCGGCGAAATGCGCCAGTTCCCTGAGGTTTCCGGGCCAATCATGGCCAAGGAGATGCGCGCGGGTGGTGGCATCAATGGCGGGGAGCTGCACATTGAAGCGGCGTGCGGCGTCTGCGAGGAAGCGCGCGTAGATGAGGGGCACATCGTCGCGACGCTCGCGCAGCGGCGGGATGCGGATGCGGATGGCGCCGAGGCGGAACATCAGTTCGGCGCAGAGCCTGCCGGCGGCGACGTCGATGCCGGGATCGGTGCTGGTGGTGGCGATGACGCGCAGGTCGATGCTGCGGGGGCTGTTGCTGCCATTGGCGATGAATTCGCCGCTTTCCAGCGCCGCACCGAGGCGGATCTGGGTGGCGAATGGCATGGTCTCGACACCGTCGAGAAACAGGGTGCCGCGATTGGCGAATTCGAGGCGGCCGATGCGGCGGCGGCTGGCGGGGCCGTCTTCGGTGCCGAACAGCTCGTCTTCGAGCGGGCCTTGCGGTGCCGCGGCGCAATTGATGCTGGCGAAGGCCCGGGACCGGCGGCGGCTGCTGTCGTGCAGGAGCCGCGCGATGCGATCGCGCCCGGTTCCGGATTCTCCCTCGATCAGCACATCGATTTCGGCGTCGCCGATATGGGCGAGCGTGGAGCGCAACTGTGCCATGGCCGGCGTTTCCCCGACCAAAGGCAGCAGCGTGTTGGGCTGGGTGGTGGCTTCGAGAGCGGCTGCGCGCAGCTGCCGGTTGTCCAGCACGAGGCGGCGCTTTTCCATGGCGCGGGCGATGCTGCCGAGCAGCCTGTCCATGGCGAAGGGCTTGGCAACGAAATCATAGGCGCCTTGCTGCATGGCGGCGACGGCATCGCTGATGTTGCCATGGCCGGTGATGAGAATGACCGGGATATCGGCATCACGGGCGCGAAGGGCTGAGAAGAACTGCCAGCCGTCCATGCCCGGCATGCGCAGGTCGCTTACCACCACGCCGGGAAACTCGGCATCGGTTGCAGTGAGTGCGGCACCGGCATCGCTGAAGACGGCGACGCTGTATCCGGCCAGTTGCAGGCCTTGCTGGATGGCCAGCGCCAGATCCTTGTCGTCTTCGACCAGGTTGATGTGCCCTGCGTTCATGCGCAGTCTTCCAAGTCGGCGGCGGCGGGAAGGGTGAGCGCGAAGGTGGCGCCGCGTCCGTCGTTTCGGTCGGTCGGCAGCAGGCGCAGATCGCCGCCGAGCGCCCGGCAGATGTCCCGCGAGATGACGAGGCCGAGGCCGAGACCGCGGGTCTTGCTCGTCTGGAACGGGGTGAAAAGCGAGGCGGCGATCTCGGGCGCCACGCCTGGGCCGGTGTCGGTGACCGAGAGCATGACATCCTCGCCTGAGCGGGCGGCCTCGATGAAGACGCAGGCGCCTTCGAGATCGGCCTCCACCGCCTCCAGGGCATTTTGCAGCAGATTGACGAGCACCTGTTCGAGCCGCACCCGGTCGGCGGTGACGGCGAGATCGGTGGCCGGGCTGCGCTTGATGCGCACGCCGGTCTGCTGCTGATGGGCGCTGACGAGCATCAGCGCGCCGTCGATGGCATCATCGACCCGGACACTGGCGATGGCACCATCCGACTTGCGGGCGAAATCGCGCAGTTCGCCGGTGATGCGTCCGATCCGTTCGGTGAGCGCCACGATGGTGGCGAGAGCGGTGGTGGCGGAGGCGGTGTCGCTGCGGGCGAGGAAGACGGTTGCGTTGTGCGCCCAGGTCGAGATGGCGGCGACGGGCTGGTTGATCTCGTGCGTGACGCCGGCTGCGACCTGGCCGAGGATGGTGAGCCGGTTGGCTTGTTCAAGCTCCAGATGGAGCAGCAGCAGGGCGGCCTCGGCGCGGCGGCGCTCGGCGATCTCGGACGTGAGCTTGCCGTTGGCCTTGCTGAGGGCGCGGGTGCGCGATGCGACCTTTGCTTCGAGTTCGAGCTGCGCGGCGGCGCGGGCGGCGATGGCGAGGTTGCGGCGGCGCATGGTCGCCCACAGGCCAAGCCCGCACAGCGCGGAGGCCAGCAGGGTGAGCGCGCGGGCGGCGGCGACGGCACCGCCGATATCGCGCGTGCGCAGCAAGGTGAGGGTCCAGCCGGGGATGGTCGCGGCCTTGTTGATCGCGACGAAATCGGCCGGTTTCCTGTCCGGCAGGGTGGCGCTTACCAGCATGCTGCCGCTTGCGGACGCGGCGATCGGCAGCCGTGCCGCCTGCTTGAAGCGCCAGGCCTCGACGCTCGTGATGAGCACCAGGCCATCGGCGCCGGTCACGAACACTGGCGTCTGGGCGCTGCGCCACTCGGTTTCGAGCGACGAAAAATCGATTTTGGTGACGACCACGCCCAGCGCCTTGCCGTCGCTGTCGACCCTCGATGAGAGATACAGCCCCGGGCGGTGCGTGGTGTTGCCAAGGGCGAACTGCTCGCCGCTGCCGTTGCGCATGGCGGCAGCGAAATAGCTGCGGAAGCTGAACTCGCGTCCGACGAAGCTTTCGGGCGTTTCGGAGTTGCTGGCGGCGATGGTGCGGCCGCGCGAATCGATGACATAGATGGCGGCGGCGCTGGTGCGCTCGGCGAGGCTGGCCAGCTTGAGATCCAGCCGATGGCGGACATCGGGATCGGCATTGCCGAGCGCGGCGCGGACGTCCCCATCGCTGGCGAGCACCAGCGGCAGGGCGCGGAAGCGCTCGAGCGCGCTCTGCAGCACGGCCTGGAACAGGCTTGCCGAGATGCTTGCCTGTCGGACAAGGGCGGCGTCGGCGTTGCGCGCTGCGACGACGCCGGCGGTCCAGGTGGCGACTGCCACGACGAACAGGGCGAAGACGATGTTGCGCACGGTGCGATCGCCGCCAGGCGCGCCGCTGGATGATTCGTGTGGCAGAAGGCGCCCCCCGCGCAAGAAAAGAATATGAGGGGATGCTATGCAGAAATTGGGCGGATTACCACACAGCGCCGGGGTGCTTTGTGCCGAAGACCGCACAATGCGCTGCGGCGTTGTGGCAAAAAATGTTTTGTTATCAATGCCATGAGAATATAAAAAAATAATTTGCACAATCCGGTATTTGCCGGGATCATTTGATCGGGCAGAGCGGCCGTCGGAGCCGCAAAAATCTGACGTTTGTGGGGGGATTGATGTGATGGCGAGTGGTGACACTCGTCATTGCAAGTATCTTGCGCGTTGGGAACTTTCAAACATGGGGGATAGCACATGATCAACGGGACGCATGACTTGCGTGATCTGCTGAAGGCATCGGTTTGTCTTTCTGCTTTGTTGACAGCGACCATTGCTGGTGCACAAACTGCGGAAAGACCTGCCAGCGAGCCCGCCGAGGAGGAGCTGATCAACGTCATCGGCACGCGGGTCGTGCGCGACGGCTATCAGTCTCCGACCCCGGTTTCGGTGGTCGGGGCAGACGAGATCCTGCGGTCTGCGACGCCCAACATTGCCGATTATGTGAACACGCTTCCCGCCCTTTCCGGCAGTTCCACGCCGCGCACGACGGTGGCGCAGGTGGGTGCGGGTCGGCAGGGCATCAACTCGATGAACCTGCGTGGCATTGGCGATGTGCGCACGCTGACATTGCTTGACGGGCGCCGCGTCGGCGGGATGATCAATACGGGTGCTGTCGATGTCAGCAGCCTGCCGCAGCAGCTGATCACACGCGTCGACGTGGTGACCGGGGGTGCTTCGGCTTCCTATGGCTCGGACGCGCTCTCCGGCGTCGTCAACTTCGTGCTCGACACCCGGTTCACGGGCTTCAAGGGGCAGGTGTCGGGCGGCGTGACGACCTATGGCGACAACCGGAACTGGCAGGCTGCACTGACCTACGGCACCAGCTTCGCCGATGGCCGCGGCCATTTCCTGCTCAGCGGCGAGGTTGCGCACGAAGACGGGATCTATGATGCCAGCAACCGGGAATGGACCGAGGCCGGCTGGGCCTATATCAACAATCCCGGCTATACGGCGACCAACGGCCAGCCGCGGGTGCTGCTGCGGCCGGGGGTTGGGCTCACCACTTCGACACTCGGCGGCGCCATCGCATGCTCGGCGACCTCGGCCTGTTCGTCGCTGCGCGGGATCGCGTTCGGCCCCGGTGGCACGCCGTACAATCTCGTTTTTGGTCCCATTGTGTCCGACCCGATCATGGCCGGCGGCACCCTGGGCGACAACAATGTGCGCAGTGGTTCCATTGAGAACAGCGTTCTGCCCGAACAGAATCGACGGAACCTGTTTTCGCGCGTCAGTTTTGACGTGGCCGATGATTGGAATGTCTATGCAGAAGGCATGTACGCTTATCAGGATACCGACACCCGCTATTATTACGGCAACTTTCCGAACAACCTGACGGTTCGTCCCGACAACCCTTATATGCCGGCCGAAATCGCGGCGCGGATTACTGCACTTGGTCTGACCTCGGTGCCCTTCGGCACGCTGAAAGGTGACAATGGCGCATCGGGCGCCAGAGCGGAACGTGGCTATGCTCGTGCTGTGGCCGGGATCGACGGCAAATTCAGCGCCTTTGGTTCTGATTGGTCGCTGAAGGCCTATTATCAGTTTGCGCGCGCCACCATGACCAATACCGCAACGCGCGCCACGCTGCTGCCGAATTTCCGGCAGGCGATCGACGCGGTGCGGGCGCCGAACGGCTCGATCGTATGCCGCTCCACACTGACCAACCCCAATGACGGTTGCGTGCCGTACAATGTGTTCGGCACCGGCGTGAACAGCCAGGCGCAGATCGATTATGTGATCGGCAATCCGTTCCGCAGCGATGTCTACAAGCAGAATGTCGTCAGCATCAACATTGCAGGCGAGCCCTTCGACATCTGGGCCGGGCCGGTTTCGATCGCGTTCGGCGCCGAGCATCGCACCCAATCGGCCAACGGGTTTGCCGATGCCATCACCACCCAAAGTCCGGGGAACTGGGACACGACCGGCGGTTTGCCCACGATCGGCAGCTACAAGATTTCGGATGCCTATCTGGAAACCGTGGTGCCGCTGGCGCTCGACACGGCCTGGGCCAAATCCCTCAACTTGAACGCCGCCGTTCGTGCCGTGAAGTACAGCAGTGGCACCTATGCCACCTGGAAGATCGGCGCCGAATATGCGCCGATCGATGGCGTGCGCATCCGCGGCGTCGCATCGCGTGACGTGCGCGAAGCGAACCTTGCCGATCGCTTTGCCGGCGTGTTCCAGTCCCAGGCCTCGTTCCAGGATCCGAACAACAACGGAGCGAACACCACGGCCCGCTCATTGGCGTCGGGGAATCCGAACCTGGAGCCGGAAATCGGCCGGACCTACAGCGCTGGCGTGGTGCTGCAGCCGGCGTTCCTGCCCGGGTTCAACACCTCGATCGACTATTACAAGGTAGATATCACTCAAGCCATCGGCAGCTTGAGCATCCAGCAGATCGTCAACCTTTGCTTTGCCGGCAACCAGACGGCCTGCGCGCTGATCACCGCCACGCCGGGTGCGGTCAACCAGTTCGACATCAACAATGCGCCGATCAACCTCGCCACCGAGTCGACCCAAGGCCTCGACTTTGAAGCCAGCTACCGTGTCGACGTGGGAAGCGGCACGTTCGGCATCCGTGCGCTGGCAACCCGCTATATCGACTACACGGTGGACCCCGCCCTGCCCGGTTCGATCCCGACCGAGCGTGCAGGCACGGTCAATCTGCCGAACTGGCGCTATTCCTTCGCGCTCAACTATGACAACGGCCCGATGTCGCTGACGGGCACGGTGCGCGGCATCTCGAGCTCGGTGCGCAGCAACGAGTTCGTGGAATGCACCACAGGCTGCCCGACATCGACTGGCAACAACCCCACTTATGACAACATCCAGGCCCCGGCTGCGGCTTACATCGATCTGGCTGCAACCTACAGGTTTGGCGAGGACCGGCAGTATCAGCTGTTCTTCAACATCCGCAACTTGACCAACAAGGACCCCGCAATCGTTGCGGCAGGACCGACCGGCTTCGGGGCATGGAACAACCAGCCGATCTCCGCGGGCCAGTATGACACGATCGGTCGTTCCTTCCGGGCGGGTTTCCGCTTCGTACTTTAGGGTTTGCTGGCAGCGCTTTCGAAAGACATGCTGCACAAAGAAGATTGGCCAGATTGGGGGAGCCGGAAATGATGGGCACATTGAGGTCTGAAACAGGCGAAAGGGTGCTCACGCGTTGCGGCCAGCTCCTGCAGATTGTGCAAGTTCGGACGCTGGCGCTGATGGCACTTGCCCTGGCTTCGACATCGGCTTTGGGCCAGCCAGCAAAGACCACCGTTCTGACCGGCGGGATGCTGATCAGCGGGTTGAGTGTTCCGCCCCTGCACAATGCCAGGGTTGTCATTCAGGGCGAGCGGGTTGTTGCCGTGGGGCCGGCGTCGGAAGTGGCGATTCCTGCCGGGGCCGAAGTGATCGACACCAGTGGCCAGACGATGCTGCCGGGGTTGATCGATGCCCATGCCCATCTGTTCATGGTCGGGTTCGGGGACGAGGCGGGGTGGTTTCGCTGGCTGAAGGGGGCCGGCAGCAAATATTCCATCGAGAAGGTGATGGAGCTTTCAGCGTATCAGATGCTGATGTCCGGCATCACCTCGGCGATCGACCTGGGGGGCAATCCGGTCGAGAGCGTGAGCCTGCGCAACCGGATCAACAAGGGTGAGGTGCCCGGCCCGCGGCTGCAGGTTTCCGGGCCGCTGGTCACGCGCCGGGCGTTCGGCGGCTTTCCGGCCGAGGCATCGGCGGTGATCGCCAGCCCCAAGGAGGGCGCCGACGCTGTGGACCGGCTGTTCAAGATGGGCGTCGATGTGATCAAGGCGCATGCCGGGCTGACGCGCGATGATTATTTCGCCATCGTGAAGTCCGCGCATGCCAATGGCATCAAGGTGCATGCCCATCTCTATGCCGAGCAGGATGTGCGCAATGCCTATGATGCGGGCGTCGATGTGTTCCAGCACATGGGCTCGGCTGGTGGCCCGACCTATGATCCCGTGCTGATCCGAACGCTCGCTGAGAGCAACCGGCCGGTGGTGCTGACGGCGGCGCATCGGAGCTGGATTTACCCCGACACCGTGCAGTTTCCCGCCCGGCTTCAGGACCCGGTGGCGAAGAGCCTGTTCCCGGCGGACATCTGGGCGGCGGTGCAGGAATCCTTCAAGGGATGGCCGTCGGAGCGATATTTTGCCGGCATCATCCGGCAGGTGAAGTTTCGCAGCCCGCAGGTGAAGCAGTTGATCGAATCCAATGCGGTGATGGGCGTGGGCACCGACAGCGGCACGCCGATGAACTTCAACAGCGATGGGCTGGTACGCGAGATGAAGGTGCTGGTGGACGAGGGGTTGCCGCCGCTGGAAGTGATTGCCGACGCGACGCGGGTGAATGCCCGGATCATGGGCAACGCCAATGTCGGGACGATCGAGCCGGGACAGTTCGCCGACATCATCGTCGTGACCGGCGACCCGGTTTATCATGATCTGAACAATCTGTTCGACGTGCGGACAGTCATCAAGAACGGCGTTGTCTACAAGGACCAGGGCAAGCCGCTGTACAAGATGCCTGAATAAGGTCGTAGGGCCGGGGTTGCACTTTTTTTGGGGGTTATCGCATGGCAAAAGGGTCTTCAGGTGACGAGGTGACCGAGCGCGGCACGCTCGGGCGGCGCGAGATTTTGCTCGGCGGCTTGTCGGGCGCGGTTCTTGCCGGCGCCGCTGCGCGCGCGCAGGTGCCTGCGGCGGGGGAAGCCGGGGTGGGACGGCAGGCGCCCGATGCACCGGGGACGGGCGCTGCCTCGGTGGCGCAGCACCGTGTCGAGGTGGCCGGTCCCAATGGTGTGGTTGCCGCCGGGCACCCGCTGGCATCGATGGCGGGGCTGCGGATGCTGATGCAGGGGGGCACCGCCGCCGATGCCGCCGTTGCCGCGATGGCGGTGCTGAACGTGGTCGAGCCCTGGGCGTCGGGTGCTGCGGGCAACGGCTTTGCCACCTGCTTCGAAGCCGCGAGCGGCAAGGTGACCGCACTGGCATTCACGGGGGCAGCACCGCGCCTGGTGGAGGACACGGCGAGTGCGGCCGATCTGACCGCCGGGCCGAAGGCCGTGGTGACGCCGGGATCCTTCGGCGGCTGGATCGAACTGGCGCGCCGCCATGGCAAGCTGCCGCTCTCCGTGCTGCTGGAGCCGGCGATCGGCTATGCGCGCGATGGCCATCCGCTCGATCCGTCGATTGCGCAGTCGATCCTTCGCCAGCAGGCGCGGCTGACCCAATATCCGACGACTGCAGCGATCTATTTTCCGGGCGGACAGCCGCCGGCGGCGCGGTCGGTGTTCAGGAACCTGCCGCTGGCGCGCAGCTTCCAGGCGCTGGCGGATGCGGAAACGGCGGCACTGAAGGGCGGGGCAAGCCGCGACCGCGCGCTGACGGCGGCATATGACTATTTCTACACCGGCCCGATCGCACAGGAGATGGACCGGTTCTCGCGCGCCAATGGCGGTTGGCTGCGCCTCGAAGACATGCGCAACTACCGGCCGCGCTGGGTCGAGCCGGTGGCGACCAGCTACCGCGGGCTCGATGTGATCTGCTCGCCGCTGACCTCGCGGACGGGGCTCGAGACGTGCGAGCAACTCAACCTGCTCGAAGGCTTCGACCTGGGGGCGATGCCGGCGGACAGTCAGCAGGCGCTGCATCTGATCGCCGAGTGCATCAAGGTGGCCAAGGCGGACGTGTATCGCTACGCGGCCGACCCGGCCTCGGCGCCGACGCCGGTGGCGACGCTGATCTCGAAGGAGTTTGCCAACCAGCGAAGGCGGCTCATCAGCCCGGCGCGTGCCGGCGTGTTTCCCGCAGGTGCTGATATCGGCGGCGCCCGCACCGCAGCGCGGCCGCTCGGCGTTCAGCGGGTGGTGGCCGGCGACACGACGAACATCTCGATCACCGATGGTGCCGGAAATGCCGTGGGGGTGACCACGACGCTGGGCGGCGGCTTCGGTGCCTGCGTGATCATGGGTGAGACCGGCATGTTCTGCAACAACGGCCTGCGCACCGGCTCGACCGCGCCGTATCGCGACCACCCCAACTTCGTGAAGGGCGGGCGAATTCCCCTGCTCGGCAATTGCCCGACCATCGTCCTCGACCGGGGGCGGTTCAGGATGGTGTTCGGGTCTCCGGGCGGCGAGACCATCGGCCAGTCGCAGTTCCAGCATCTGATCAACATCATCGACCGCGGGCTGCCGGTGCAGGCGGCGATCGAGGCACCGCGCCTGGCGCTCGATGCCGACCCGGGCTTCTACACGCCCGGCGCCGACATCACGCTGCAGCTGGAATCGCGCTTTCCGGCTGCCAGCATCGCCGGGCTTCGCGCCATGGGCCACAAGGTGCGCATGGTGGGGCCATATGCGATCGGCAGCATCCAGGCCGTGCTGCAATCGGAGCATGGCACGCGGATGGCGGGCTCCGACCCGCGGCGCATGGGCTATGCGGTGGGCTATTGAGACGAGCACTGCGGCATGAGCCGGCGCTGCAAGACGGAGACCGAGACGATATGAAGTGTTTGAAATATATCGGTTTGGCGCTTGGCCTTTGCTTGTGTGCGGGGGTTGCGCAGGCGCAGGCGGGGGATGACTGGGCGCATTTCGGCGGCGACCTCGGTGACACGAAATATTCTGCACTCGACCAGATCAACGCGCGCACCATCAAGCGGCTGAAGATCGCCTGGCGCGCGCCGGCGCTCGACCCGGCGTACCGCGCCGAGAACCCGACGCTGGTGCCCTCCAACAACTTCCACAACGCGCCGCTGGTGGTCGATGGGGTGATGTACATCAGCAACCAGATCGGGCTGGTGGAGGCGCGCGATCCGGGGACCGGCAGCATCCTCTGGCGGCAGGTGGCGTTTCCGGGCGATGGGCCGCTGACGCGGGCGGGAGCGAGCCGGGCGCTGGCGCTGTGGGGCAAGGGTGCGGCAGCGCGCATCGTGACCATCCGCGGCGCCTATCTTTATGTGATGGACGCGCGGACGGGCACGGCCATTGCCGATTTCGGCGAGAATGGGCGTGTGGACCTGCGCGAGGCACCCCGGACCATGTTCTCGTGGAGTGCTCCAGCGCCGATCATCGTGGGCGACGTGATCGTGGTGGGCGGCCAGCCGATTGCGCTGGGCACCGGCGACATCAACCGGGCGTCGCTGGCAGGCAATGTGCGCGGCTTCGATGTGCGCACCGGCAAGATGTTGTGGACGTTCCATACCGTGCCGCGCGAGGGTGAGCCGGGGGCGGAGACGTGGGAGAATGGCTCCTGGCGGGAAGGCGGCAAGACGAAAGTGTGGTCGGCGTTCAGCGCCGACGAGAAGCTCGGGCTTGTGTATCTGCCACTGAGCGCGCCGGCGAATGACTATTACGGCGTCGCACGGCCCGGCGACAATCTCTATTCCGATTCGCTGGTGGCGCTGGATGCGCGGACCGGGCGGAAGGTCTGGCATTTCCAGACGGTGCATCATGACCTTTGGGATTATGACCTGCCATCGCCGCCGATGCTGGCCGATATCATGGTGAATGGCCGGATGCGCAAGGCGGCGATCCAGGTGACGAAAATGGCCTATGTGTTTGCCTTCGACCGGGCCACCGGCGAGCCGCTGTTTCCGATTGTGGAGACGCCGGTGCCGGCATCGACCATGCCGGGCGAAAAGGCATCGCCGACCCAGCCGATCCCGGTGAAGCCCAAGCCGTTCGATCGGCAGGGGATGGACGCCGACCAGCTTATCGACTTCACGCCGGCGCTGCGCGCGGAAGCGGTGCAGATCCTCGGCCGCTATGTGCATGGCGGGATTTACACGCCGCCCTCGCCCGCCGGCGGGCCAGATGGCAAGCTGGGCACGCTGCACATGCCGGGCTGGGTGGGCGGCGCCAACTGGACCGGGGCCGCGCTCGATCCCGAGACCGGTGTGGCCTATATCCCCTCGGTCAGTGTGCCGTGGATCGGCCGGGACAATTATCGCCGGCCGCCGGAATCGAGCCTCTACATGGAGGGGCCGCAGGGCCTGCCGATGGTCAAGCCGCCGTATGGGCGGATCACCGCGATCGACATGAACAGCGGGGACCATCTCTGGATGGTGCCCAACGGTGACGGCCCACGCGACCATCCGCTGCTGAAAGACCTTGACCTGCCGCCGCTCGGCCAGGCCGGCCGGGCAGCGCCGCTGCTGACCAAGGCCTTCCTGTTCCTCGGTGAGGGCGACAAGGTCGGCCTGAGCATTCCGAAATTGAGCGGCGGCAACATGTTCCGGGCGTATGACAAGAAGACCGGGAAGGTGGTTTGGGAGGCCGATCTCGGCGCCGGGACGACCTCTCCGCCGATCACCTACATTTTCAAAGGCAAGCAGTTCATCGTCGTGGGCGTGGGCGGTGTGGACCATCCCGCCGAGCTTGTGGCGCTGAGCCTGGATTGACAGTGCGTCGCAGCCCGGCAGACCGGGTCGGCAATTTTGGGGGACTTATGAAGCGTGCCGCAAGATCATTCGCAGTTGCAGTAATGCTGACCAATGCGCCGGCGGCGGTGCTCGCGCAACCCTTCGACACGCCGGGCGTCACGGCGCCGCTGACGGCTGCCCAGATCGCCCGCAACTATCCCGCCGATGCACTGAGCGGTGCGGCGGTCGACAAGCCTGTGACTCTCAGGAGCCAGGGCGGCATGGCGCTGCGGGTGGTCAAGCTGGCGGAAGGGCTGTCGCATCCCGATGGGCTGGTGTTCCTGCCCGATGGCCGCACGATGCTGGTGACCGAGCGGCCGGGGCGCCTGCGGATGATCAGGGATGGGGTGCTCGATCCTGCGCCGGTCGCGGGCCTGCCTGCCCTCGACGACGTCGGGCTCGGCGGCCTGCAGGATATCGTGCTGCATCCAGATTTCGCGCGCAACAAGCTGCTCTACATCTCCTACAGCAAGAATCGGGAGCCCGAGAAGGGAACCACGCTTGCGGTTGCACGCGCCCGTTTCGACGGCGGCAGGCTGACATCGGTGGAGGATATTCTTGTTGCCGAGGCATGGGAAAGCCCGCTCGGCACCTATGGCGGAAGGATGGTCTTCGGTCCGGACGGCATGCTCTATATCAGCGTGGGTGACCGTGACGGCACCACCGCCAATGATCGGTCCAGTGCCCGGCCGCAGGCGCAGGAGCTTGGCAGCCATATCGGCAAGATCCTTCGGGTGCGTGACGATGGCTCGGTGCCGCCGGACAATCCATTCGTCGGCACGCCCGGTGCCAGGGGCGAGATCTACAGCTATGGCCACCGCAATGTGTACGGGATGGCTTGGGACCCCAAGACCGGGGAGATGTGGGCGAGCGAGTTCGGGCCGGCCGGCGGCGACGAGATCAACCGGGTGTTGCCCGGCCATAATTACGGATGGCCGCTGGTCTCGATGGGCCGGCATTATTCGGGCAGCGTGGTTTCCGACCGGCCGTTTCATCGCAACGGCATGGATGATCCGCTGTTCTTCTGGAACCCCAACTTCAACCCCGAGAACATGTTCTTCTATACCGGCGACAAATTCCCCCGGATGAAGGGCAGCCTGATCGTGGCGGGGGCCAGCACGAAGAAGGTGGCGCAGATGGTGATCCGCGGTGATTTCGTGCGGCAGGGCGATACGATGCTGAACGAGCTCGGCGTGCGCTTCCGTGACATTCGGCAGGGGCCGGACGGCTTCATCTATCTCCTGACCGAAGGGCGTTTGCGTGGCCCGAACGATACCGACGGCATGGTGCTGCGGCTTGAACCGGCACCCGCTGCCACCGGTCGCGGTTGGCGTACAGCGGGTTGGCGCGCGACGCGAACATCAGCCGCCCGGCCGCG
>JBBSPR010000044.1:0-15108 GCA_038258615.1 Sphingomonadales bacterium | reverse complement strand
GGCATTGCCCATCTCCATGCGGATGAGCTCGCCCAAGGAGCGGCCGTCGCGGCGCATCGAGATGAACAGGATGATGAAATCCTGGACCGCACCCGCCAGCACGACGCCGGCGAGGATCCAGAGCATGCCGGGCAGATAGCCCATCTGGGCGGCGAGCACCGGGCCGACGAGCGGGCCGGCGCCGGCAATGGCGGCGAAATGGTGGCCGAACAGCACGTAGCGGTTGGTCGGCACATAATCGAGGCCGTCGTTCTTGATGTGCGCCGGCGTCTGGCGGCCGCCGTCGAGGCCGAGCACGCGGCCGGCGAGGAAGCGGCTGTAGTAGCGATAGGCGATGAGGTGCACCGAGACGGCGGCGAGCACCATCCAAAGCGCGCTGACCTGCTCGCCATTGGCGGTGGCGATGATACCGAGTGCGGCTGCCCCGACAAGCGCGAGCAGCGCGAACGGCCCATGGTCCTTGAGGGCACCCGCCATCATTTGGTTCGCGTGTAGCGCGCCACCGACCGCTCCTTGACCTGCGCGCCATAGACGACGCCATTGTCATCGGCCCAGATGCCTTCGGCGCTGCTGGTGGCGCCGCCATCGGGGTTGGGCTCGGGATCGGCGATGAAGGCGGTCACCTTGCCGGTCTGCGCCGAGCCGATGCGGATGCCGCGTTTCCAGCCGGGGTTGAAGCCATAGCCCACCGGGTTGCGGCTCTCGCTGTCGGCCGAATAGAGAATGTCGTTCTTGTCGATATAGATGCCCGATGGGCGGCCGAACTGCGTCCAGGAATCGATGAACTCGCCGTCGCGGGTGAAGATCGAGACGCGGTTGTTCCAGCGGTCCGCGATGAACAGCCGGCCCTTGCTGTCGAAGGCCATGCTGTGCGGCACTTCGAGCTCGCCGCGCGCCTTGCCGGGCTTGCCGAACTCGCCGATGTAGGTGCCATCGGGCTTGAACTTCACGATGCGCGCGATGTTCTTGTACGGCGTATGGCCATCGGCGACGAAGATCGTGCCGTCCTTGTAGGTGATGACCGCGTTGGGCTCGGTGAAGGTGGTGGGCGATGTGCCGGCCACGCCCTTGGTGCCGAGTGTGAGCAGCACCTTGCCTTCGGGCGAGAATTTGAACACCTGGCCGCCGCCACCGTTCGCCACCCGGGCATCGGTGAGCCAGATATTGTCATCGGCGTCGATATAGAAGCCGTGCGGGAACAGCGTCAGCCCGGCGCCGAAATCCTTGATGAAATTGCCTTGCGCGTCGAACTCCATGATCGGGTTGACGCTCGATCCGGCGCAGCTGTTGGCGCCGCAGCGCTCCGCCACCCAGACATGGCCCTTGCGGTCCACGGCCACGGCGCTGGTCGAGCCCATCACCCGGCCGGCGGGCATCTTGAAGAAGCCGGTGTCGGTCTCGTACGGGTTGGGGTGATCATTGGGTTTGCCCGCCAGCGGGCCGGGCGGCGGCAGCTGGGCGATTGTGTAGTTCGCCCGCTGGGCGAGCGCCGGGCTTGCCAGCGCAGCGAGCGCCAGCAGTGCAACAAGCGAAATCTTCATGACCCCTCCCCCGGGATGAAATTCAGTGCGTCGGTTGTTCCGCACCGCTGCTTGCCGTCGTTTCCGGCTTTTGCGCGATGAATTCGATCATGGCCAGCATTTCCGAGCGCCGGTCGAGCGCCTGCTTGCCGGCCGGGAAGCTGTTCGCCTTGAGCAGGAAGGCCAGGATGTCGGCATATTCCTCGCGATCGAGCGACTGCGGGTTGTCCATCGGCATCGTCGTGCGGACCCGGTCGAACAGATCCCCAACCGACAGTTCGTTGTAGTGCGAGATGAATTCGCCGCCCACCAGTGCCGGCGCTTCACCGGTGCCGTTGAGCTGGCCACCATGGCAGGTGCCGCAGCGCTGCGCATAGGCCGCTTCGCCGCGCGCCGCCTGTTCGGCGGTGTATACCCCATCCCACACCGTCTGGGTGAAGCCCTGCTGGGCGAAAGCGGTGCCCGCGACGACGAGTGCCGAAGCGGCGAGGCCGATGGTGAGGATGGGGTTACGCACGGACGTTCTCCTGAAAGCTCAATCAGTTCCTGGTCGGCAAGGTGTAGGCAATATACTCGCCCGAATATGTCCCGCCGCTGACTGCGACGATGATATACTGCTTGCCATTCACCATATAGCTCATCGGCGAGCCCGACTGCGGGCCGGCCATGTAGACGGCACCGACTTCCTTGCCGCTCATCTTGTCATAGGCGCGGAGCATCGCGCCGCGCGGCCGGTCGCCGGGGCTCGTCACCTGGTTCTCGCCGGCAATGACCAGCGCCTTGGTGACGAGAGTGCCGATCTGATAGGTCGATTGGCCGGTGCGCGGGATGTCCATGCCCTTGAGTGCGGGATGGTTGCGGACGAAATCGGGCGTCTCGCCATGGGCGACCTGCCATTTGATCGTGCCGTTGTTCACATCGATCGCCGAGATGGTGCCGTAGGGCGGCTTGACCAGCGGCAGGCCATCGACATTGAGACGCGGGATCGCAGCACCACCACCACCTGCAGGCGGCGGTGCGGCAGGGCTGTCGGCGCCGGCGCCTTCGCCCGGACCCTTGATCATCACCACCGGACGGCCATCGACGCCGACGACCCAATCCACATCGGTCATCGTGTCCGGTCCCGGCTGAAGGCCGGTGGCGGAGATGCAGGCGCCGCAGGCATAGACATAGGCGATGCCGGTTTCAGGGTCGAACGAGCCGCCGGGCCAGTTGGTGCCGCCCTGCGCCCAGTTGTTGATGACGCCGAGCTTGTCCTTGGTGCTGACGATCGGCGGCGTATAGACCGGGCCGAGCTCAAAGCGATCGGTGATCGCCAGCGCCTTCTGGCGCAGTTCGGGGGTGAAGTCGATCAGATCAGCCTCGGTAATGCCGTTGCGGGCATAGACCGGCGGCTTGGTCGGCATCGGCTGGGTGGGCGAATACCATTCGCCGGGCACATTGCCCTTGGGCACCTTGACCTCGTTGATCGGCCAGACCGGCTTGCCGGTGGCGCGGTCGAACACATAGAAGAAACCCTGCTTCGATGGCACGCCCACCACCTTGCGTGGCTGGCCGTCCACCTGCACGTTCATCAGCAGCGGCGCCGACGAATTGTCGAGATCCCAGATCTCGTGGTGGATGAGCTGGAAGTGCCATTTGCGTTCGCCGGTGGTCAGGTCCACCGCCACCAGCGAGTTGCCGAACAGGCCATTGCCGGGGCGCTGGCCGCCGTAGAAATCCGACGTCGGCGATTCGACGTTGAGATAGGCCAGGTTCATCTCGGGATCGATCGAGATCTGTGTCCAAACGCCGGCGTTGCCGGTGGTTTCGGCCGAACCCTTGAGCCAGGTCTCGTAGCCGAACTCGCCCTTCTTGGGGATGGTGTGGAAGGTCCAGAGCCGCTTGCCGGTGCGCACGTCGAACGCCCGGGTATAGCCCTTGGTGTTGTTCATGCTGCGCGGCGTGAAGCCTTCGCGGAACGCTGCGCCGATGATGACGGTGTTGCCCGAGATGGCGGGTGCGGAGTGAGCCCCGGCCTCCCCCTCCTCGAGGTCGGTCATCGGCTGGTCCCAATCCTGCTTCAAGTCGACGAAGCCCTTGTCCCCGAACTCGGTATCGACCTGGCCGGTGTCGGCATCGAGGCTGACGAGCCGATAGCCGATGGTCGTGTACAGGATGCGGCGCTTGGTGCCATCGGTCCAGTAAGAGAGGCCGCGGCCCGAAAGCGCGCGCGGGCTGACCGCCGAGCGCTTGCCCTCGTGCAGCGCATAGGACCAGAGCAGCTCGCCGGTCGTGCCGTTGATCGCCACCACCGCGCGGCGGGTGCCGGCAGTGGTGAAGATCACGCCATCGACCGCCAGCGGCGTGCCCTCGAGCTTGTATTCGGGGCGCGAGCCGAACATGTCCGTCTTGAAGCGCCAGGCGACTTCGAGATCCTTGAAGTTGCCGGCGTTGATCTGGTCGAGCGGCGCGTAGCGGCTGCCGGACACATCGGAATTGTAGCTCGTCCAGTTGACGTTCGGGCCTTCCTGCCGCGCCGCCGCGGCACCCTGCACCGAGGCGTTGGGCGCGCGCAGGGCCGGCGCGAAGGTTTGCGCCAGTGCGGCAGGGGCAGCGGTGAGCAACAGGGCGGCGGCGGGGAGAAGGAACAACGTGCGTGATGCGATCATGCGTTCAGACCTTTGATTGTTGACGGTGCAAGCGAGATGCGCCGGGCGCCTCACGCCATCGCCTTCACCTTTGCAAGCCCGGCCTTGAGCGATGCCTTCTGGGCGTCGGTCAACTGCGGATAGGGGGTACGCGCGTACATCTCCGGCCCGCCCATTTGCTGGCTGAGAACGTATTTCATCGTCGCATAGGTGTTGGCCCCCATGTTGGCCTCGCGCATCGTGCGCTGGGCGGCGCGCAGCTTGGCAAGCTCGCCCTTCCAGTCCCCCTTCGCATGATATGCGTTGAGGATGGCAGCGCACTTGCCGCTGAACTGGTTGCCATCGGCGAGAATGGTGCCCATGCCCGCTTCAAGCGCCGGCTCGAGGTTGTTGTTGGTGCCGCAGCGCATGTTGAGCGCCGGCGCCGCCGCCAGAAACGCCTTGTACCCCTCGACCGAGCCGCTCGAATCCTTGATGCCGGCCAGATGCGAATAGCCCTTCAGATTGTTGAGCAATTCGATCGTGATGGCGACTTCCGAGGTGCCGGGGATATGGTAAAGGTTGGTCGGCAGCCCGCATGCATCCATCAGCCGCTTGAAATAGTCGGTCAGGCCCTCGATCGGCGGCTGGTTGAAGTAGAAGGGCGGGATGACGAGCAGGCCATCGGCGCCGTTCTTTTCGGCATGCGTCGCCAGATCGATCGTCTCGATGATGTTGCTGGTGCCCGGCCCGACGATCACGTTCAGACCGTTGCGGTTCTTGAGCGCCGTTTCGGCGATGGTCTTGCGCTCGGCCTGGCTGAACGACGCGAATTCGCCCGAGGTGCCAAGCACGACGACGCCATCGGCGCCCTGCGACTTGTGCCACTGCATGATCGAAGCCATGGCGCCCGGATCGAACATGCCCTTGCTGTTGCATGGCGTGACGGTCGCGACCCAGTACATCGTCTTGCGTGGGCTGCCCAGCTTCACGGCCTGGGCGCTGGCTGCGCTGCTGATCATCGATGTGGCGGCCACTGCGGCGGCGGCACCGAGAGCCCCCCCCATCGCACTCCTGCGTGTCATGTCCATCGTGTCTCTCCCCAAGTCGCGTTTAGCTGCGAACCTTTGTTCGCGGATTGTGGCACATCGCCCCGGCCCGTGAAAAGGGCCGGGGCGAAAAGCATCAGAATTTCAAGCGCGCGCCCACCCGATAGGCCCGACCGATCGCATCATGGATATCATTGCGGATCGGGGTGAAATAGGTGGCCGAGAAGCCGCGCGTCGGACCGGCCGCCACGTTTGGCGGTGCCTTGTTGAGCAGATTGTCGACCGTGCCGAACAACTGGATGTTGTCGGTGATCTGGTGGCTGGCGCGCAGATCGACATAGGCGATGGCGGGAATGTCGTTGTCATCCACATCGAGCGGGCCCCAATCGACGTTGAGCTTCGCCGCCCCGATGAAGCGCGTCTGCAACGTGCCCGAGAACGGCCCGCTGTTGTAGGTGGCGGAGAAGTTGGCGCGCGCCCGCGGGAAGCCGGAGACGGCCGAGTCCGGCCCCAGCGAGCCCACGAAGTTGTTCACTACGCCGAACAGATCCTGCGTGCCGGTGAGCACATAGTTGCCGAGCAACCGGAACTGCAGATTGCCGGTGAACAGCGGCACGGTCCAGTCCGCCTGGAAATCGAGCCCGCTGGTCTTGCGCGAAGCGAGATTGAGCGGGGCACGGCGAAGCTCGGACAGCGTGCCACCGGGGCCGTTGTAGACATAGAGGTTGCAGAAAATCGCTTCGCCAGCGAGGCAGCGCTGCTCGATCTGCGCCACACCCACCGTCTCGATCGCACCGCTCAGCGCGATGTTGTAATAGTCGATCGACAGGCTGAAGCGGTTGAGGAACGCCGGCCGCAGCACCACGCCGGCCGCGAAAGTCTTGGCGATTTCCGGATCGAGATCAGGGTTGCCCTGCACGACTGAGAACACGGTCACGAGCGGGCTGCCAGCGCCGGCACGCGGATCGCGGACCTGCGCCTGTGTGCTGATGCCGGCGCTGAACAGTTCGTTGAGGTTGGGCGCCCGGATATCGCGCGAGTAGGTGGCGCGCAGCCGGATCGCATCGTTGAGATCGGTGGTGACGCCCACCTTCCAGGTCGTGACCGTGCCGCTGGTGCTGTAGTCGGTCAGCCGCATGGCGCCGTTGAGGTTGAGCGAGTCGACGAACCCGTCCTTGATGATCGGCACATCGATTTCGACAAAGCCTTCCTTCACATTGTAGCGGCCGTCGAAGGCGACGAAGTTGGCGACCGGATAAATGCGCGCCGCAGCACCGGGATCGACGGTGATGACCCCGTCCTCGGTGCGATACTCGCCGCCGAACGCCATGGCGATGTCACCGGCCGGAAGCCCGAACGGCAGCTGGCCCTGGAACGACAGCGCATAGACCTGCTGCTCCAGATCCTGCTTCTGGAAGTTCTCGCCCGGGCCGACATTGGTATAGGCAATGGCGGCCGGATCGGCGACGCCGGTGCCGAAGATGTTGAGCGGCACGCAACCGGGAGCGTCGTTGGCGGGGTTGGTGTCGGCATTCACACGGCACACGATCTGTCCGGCGCCGTTGCGCACGGCATCGATGGCGCGGTTGTAGTTGGCGATGATGGTATTGTTGGTGGTCTGCTGGTCGACGATCACCTTGCCGATCTGGGCATAGGCATTGTAGCTCCAGCCGCCGCCGATATCACCGTCGAACGACAGCACGCCGCGCTTGAGCGTGCGTTCGGTGGTCGCCACCGGGATGCCCAGCGACTGTTCGAAATCATCGAGATCGAACTTGCCCGGCGCGATGTTGTTCATGTTGGTGGTGCCGAAGTTGAACTGCGTGGCACCGGCGGTGGTGAGCGCATCGCGCACCGATTGCGGGAGGAAGGCATTGTCCGAGCGGATGACGAGGTTACCGAGCCGGGTGAAGGGCACCGAGTTGTTGCGCGAGAGGGTGCGCCCGTAATTGCCCTGCAGCGAGACGCGCAGCCAGTCCGCCACCTCATAGGAGGCATAGCCGAACAAAGTGGTGGAGCGGAACTCGTTGGTGAGGTTGCTGATCGAGGGGTGCAGCAGGTCCACATTGCCGCCCGCCGCCACGCCGCCCGAAACGATGTCCGGCGCGAACAGCGAGGTGGCACCGTCGGGGCCGAACTGCAGGTTGCGAAGCGACGCCGGATTGGTCGCCACGTTGGTGATGAGGCCGCCGGTGGTGGCGTTAGACAGCGACACATTGTCGGCATGGATCAGCCGCGGCTGGCCGTTGCCCACCGCGAACGCCGGGTTGTTGACGAGCTGGCGGTAGTTGTTCCAGCCACGCTGGTTGGCGAAGACCGTCTGCGGGCTGTCCTGGTGGTTGGCCGCGAAGATCAGCCGGCCACGGTCGCCGCCGAACGCCGTGCCGGCTGCCATCTGTACGCGGTAGTTGAACTGGTCGAAGGCGTAGGTATCGCCCACTTCGCCACTTACCCGCAGGCCGTCGAAATTCCGGTTGAGCACGAGGTTGACGACGCCGGCGACGGCATCGGACCCATAGGCCGCCGACGCGCCGCCGGTGACGACATCGATCCGCTGCACGAGCATCGTCGGCATGGTGCCGATATCGACCTGCCCGGTGACATTCGACTGGGTGACACGCTGGCCATCGAACAGGATCAGCGTGCGGGTCGTGCCGAGCTGGCGAAGGTTGATGGTATCGAGGCCGGTGATGCCACCGACGATGTTGCCGGCACCCGCACCATTGTTGGGCGATGCCGAAGCGCCGACGGCGGGAAGCTCGCGAATGGTGTCACCGATCGACACCTTGGCGTCGCGCTGGATGATCTCCTCGCCCACCACGGTGACCGGCGTCGGCGCGGTATAGCCCGAAACGGCGATGCGCGAGCCGGTGACAACGATGGTTTCCTCGGCGGCCGCATCTGCGGGCGCGGTTTGTGCGGTATCGACCACCTGCGCATGGGCCATGGCCGGAAACATCAGCGCGATGACCAGCGCCTTTCGCGAAACGGCACTGAAGCTACTCGGAACGTACATTGCATCCCCCCAAAAATTTGCCACTTCGAGCCTCCAACGCGTCTGGCGCGCGTTGCTTGGTCCGAAGGTCGCTTGGCTGAGGCGTGTGCCCCGACTCAAGTATGACAATGCAACGTTATTCAACCGGCTGCCCGGTATGATTGCAGCGCTGCAACAAAAAGCGCTTTGATATTAGGAGGGCTGGGAAATCGTTCCGGCCATGCCGATGGCCGGCCGGGCATGCTCTGCCCCCGGGCCGGGGCGCAGCCGCACTTCGCGCGGCGGCGGCACCGCAGGAAAACGCGCTTCCACCACCAGCCCGCCGCCAGACCTGTTGCGGGCCGCGAGGTTGCCGCCATGCGCGGTGACGATCAGCCTGGCGATCGCCAGCCCGAGCCCCACGCCGCCGGTCTGGCGGCTGCGCGACGGCTCGCCGCGGTTGAACGGCTTGAACACTTCCTCGAGCATCTTGTCGTCGAGGCCGGGGCCACGGTCGGACACCTGCAACACGGTGTCCATGCCACGCGAGGACACGCCGACCTCGGCCGTGCCGGCATAGGCGATGGCATTGTTGATGATGTTCTGCAGCACGCGTTCGAGCGCCACAGTGTCTCCCAGCACCCAGTTGCGCGTGGCGGCATCGAGCGCCGAGAGCCCGACATCATGGCCCATCTCCTGGGCATCGGCTGTCACCCGTGCAGCGAGCGCGTGAAGGTCGACCAGCCGCCGCTCGCCAAGCTCATGGCCGTGGCGGATGAAGCCGATGGTGGCCTCGACCATCGCGCGCATCTGCTCGATATCGGCCAGCACCGCGTCGCGCATCGGATCGGGCGCCGATTCGATCCGGAACGCGATCCGCGTGAGCGGCGTGCGCAGATCATGGGCGATGGCACCAACCATGGCGGTGCGCTCGCCCAACGTGTCCAGCAGCCGAGCCTGCATCTTGCTGAGCGCCTCGGCTGCCTGGCGAAGCTCGGTCGAGCCCTCCACCGGCACCGCCGGTGCGGCATGATCGGCGCCCACCGCCTCCGCGGCTTCGGCGAAGCGCCGGATCGGGGAGGTGAGCTGCCGCGCGAACAGGAAGGCGACGGGCAGCACAGCAACCACGGAAAGCACGAAAGCGATGAGCGAACGCTTCTGGAAGCGGGTGATGAACGGGCGTGGCGGCGATCGCAGCACCTTCCAGCGGCCGTCATCCTGCTGCACGCCGGCCACCACGGTGTTGTAGAATTGCGCTTCGCCCAGCCGCATCGGCACGCCGGCATCATTCTCGCTGTAACGGAACGGCCAGTTCGACTGGTCCGCCTCATAGATCAGCCGCACCCTCTCGACAGGCACGCCGAGCAGGCTGGCCAGCCGGTTAGACAGGCCGTAATTGCTCACCATATGATCTTCGGGCTGCGGCGGCAGATCGGTAATACCCATCTCCAGCAGCGAATCGACCTGCCGCACCCGCTGCGACAGCGGCCGATCGGACAATGCCTCGGCAATATCGCGCATCGCATAGAAATCGAGCCGGGGTGCGGGCAATGCGGTGATGAGAAGGAAGTTGACCACAAGGCTGGCCAAAAGCGTGAACACCACGAGGAGCAAGGATTGCGACAGGATCGGCAACCGCCGCAGCAGGGCCAGCCGCTGCATCACTGGCCGACGGCTTCCGGCACCAGCGTGACCATATAGCCGACGTTGCGAACCGTGCGGATCGGGTCGGCAGGCCCCAGCTTGCGGCGCAGGCGGCTGACGGTCACATCGATGGCGCGGTCGAAAATCTCCACGCCCTCGCCGCGCGCGGCATCGAGCAGCTGGTCGCGCGACAGCACGCTCTGCGGCCGGTCGAGCAGTGCGGTCAACACGCGGAACTCGGCGTCCGTCAGCGGCACCTCGCTGCCGTTGCCGAGCCCCAGCCGCCGTGTGACGATGTTGAGCGTCCATTCGCCGAAGCGGCGCGCCTTGACCGTAGCGGACGGCGCCGCGCGGCGCCGCAGCACCGAGCGCACACGCGCCAGCAGCTCGCGCGGGTTGCAGGGCTTTGCCAGATAATCATCGGCACCGAGCTCGAGTCCGGCGATCCGGTCGCTGTCATCCCCCATCGCCGACAGGATGATGATGCCGGGCCGATCCGCACCCTGGAGCCGCCGCACCACCGAAAGCCCGTCCTCGCCGGGCATCATCACATCGAGGATCAGCAGTGAGGCACCGCCGGCATCGAGCAGCGCTCCGAGTTCGACTGCATCGGCGGCAGTTTCGACATTGAGGCCATTGTCGCGCAGGAAGCCGGCGATGAGCGCGCGCAGCTCCGGATCATCATCGACGACGATCACGCGCGCCGACGTGCTGTCGGGCGCCGGCATTGGTACAACGCCGCTGCGCGCCGCGGCAGGCGAGTCGAGGATCGGGACCATTGCATGATGCTCGTCGTGCCGGGTGCACAATGTCAAGCCATTGGCGCGCAGACTTCCCCATATGCGTGCGGGCCGCTAGGCGGGGCACCATGAGCCCACACGCCACCGTCGCCGCTTTGTACGGCTTTTTCGCCATTCCGGACCCGGCTGCCGTGCGCGCGGCGCTGGAGGATTGCTGCCGGGCACATGCGGTGCGGGGCACGTTGCTGCTGGCGCGCGAAGGCATCAACGGCACCATCGCCGGCAGCGGCGAGGGCGTGGCGGCGGTGGTGGCGGTAGTGCGGGCGCTGGCCGGCGCGGCACCGCTGGAGCTGAAGATGTCGAGCGCGGCCACCATGCCCTTCCACCGGCTGAAGGTGCGCATCAAGCGCGAGATCGTTACGATGGGCGTGCCCGATCTCGACCTGGATGCGCGCGGGCGCCATGTGCCGCCAGCGGAATGGAACGAGCTCATTGCCCGGCCGGACACGATCATCATCGATACGCGCAACGCCTATGAAGTGGCGATGGGGAGCTTTGCCGGCGCCATCGACCCCGGCACCGCGGCGTTCAGCGATTTCCCGGCCTGGTTTCGCGCCAACCGCAATGCGCTGTTCGAAGGCCGGCCGGATGCGCCGGTGGCGATGTTCTGCACTGGCGGCATCCGCTGCGAAAAGGCCAGTGCGTTCCTGCGGGCGGAGGGGGTGGCCGAGGTCCATCATTTGCACGGCGGCATCCTGAAATATCTCGAATCGGTACCGCCCGAGGACAGTCGCTGGCAAGGCGAGTGCTTCGTGTTCGACGAGCGGGTGGGGCTCACCCACGGCCTCCAGCCCGGCACGCATGTGCTGTGCCGCGGCTGCCGGATGCCGGTCAGCGCTGCCGACCAGGCGTCGCCACTGCACATCGTCGGCGTACAATGCGTCCATTGTGCCGGCACGCGCGATGCCGAGGCGCAGGCGGGCTATGCCGAACGCCACCGCCAGGCGCAGCTGGCCGAGGCGCGCGGCACGACGCACATCGGCGCCGGGATCAGGCCGGGGCATCCCCCAGATTATACTTCATGATGCTGCCATGCGGCCCATGGCGGTCGCGCTCCAGCGCATAGACTTCGCCGTCCGGCCCCAGCGCCTGCGCGAGCACCGCGCCGATCTCGGCGCGATCTGCATCGGTCAAATTCACCCGGCCGATCGCCACGGTGTCCGCCAGATGCCCGGCATGGCTGGCGCCGACGATCACACCGGCGACCTGCGGCAGCCCCAGGACGTATCGCGAGGCCACGGCCGCAATGCTCGACCCATGCCGGTCCGCCACTCGCCGCAGCGCCGCCAGCAATTGCTGGAACCGGTCCCAGCCGCCGAAGCTGTCGATGATCAGCTTGTATTTGACGAGGCTGCGGTTGGCGAAGGGTGGCTGCGGCTCGGCCACGCCGAGCCAGCGATCGGTCAGGAAGCCGCCCGCCAGCGTGCCATAACACAGCAGTTTCGTGCCCAGCCGCGCGCAGGTTTCGGTGAGCGCCCCCGCCGGCCGCGCGTCGAGCAGCGAATATTGCACCTGCAGGCTGGTGAAGACGACCCCGGCCTCGGCGATCGCCTCGACATGGGCTGCATCGAAGTTGGTGCCCGACACATGCGCGATCCGGCCCTCGGCCTTGAGGGCCGCCAGATGCTGCGCCGTCTCGGCCCATCGCGGCTGGTCATAATCCCACCAGTGGAACTGCACGAGATCGAGCCGCTCCACCTGCAGCCGGCTGCACGAACGGTCGATGATACGCCGCACATCGGCCCCGGTGATAGCGGGCAACAGGTCGAGATCGGGCACGAACTTGGTGTGCACCTTGAGCTTTGCCAGCGCGCCCGCCCCGCGATCGCGCAGCATCGCAGCGCGGAAATCGCCGATCATGGCCTCCACGCCGGTGTAGATGTCGGCACAATCGAAGGTGGTGATGCCGGCGTCGTAAAAGGCCGCGAGGTCGGCGGTGACCGCGGCCGTGTCCACATCGCCGTGACCGCCGGCCAATTGCCAGCCGCCGCGGATCACCCGCGAAATCACATGGCCGGGCGCCAGTTCAAAGGTTTCGTCGAAGCTCATTTCGGCCTTTCTGTCGCTGTCACGTCCGAATGGCGGAAGGTCCGCAGCCCGAGCCGGGTGATGCGCAGCCGCGAGGGGCACGCGGGGTCGGGACAGGCGATTTCGGCATCGGTGCTCATCCAGTCATTGGGGTGGATGGCGCGCTGTTTGGCCGCCAGCAGCGGCAGCACCGCCGCCAGCGAGTAGATCGAGAACCCCTGGCCCTCCGGCAGATAAAGGTTCTCGCCGCGCAGCTCGAACCAGTCCCCCGGTTTTGCCGAGCACCAGAGCTTTGCCCCTTCGGGCGCCACCACCTCGACGCGCAGGTCGTAGAGCTCGAAACTGTCATCCATGAGCGGGTCTCCAGCGTCGGACGATCCACGGCAGCAGCACCAGCCCCGCCACCACATAGCTCAGCACCACGGTGAAGCTGATCGCCGGCCCCAGACCGGCCGCTTCGCCGAACACATGGGTCCCGGAAAGTGCCACCGCCGTGGGCCCGAAGCCACCGCCGATGGCGACGTTGAGGAAGAAGCTCACCGCCATCACCTGCCCGCGCATGCGGTTGGGCGTGGCATCGAGGATCGCCGAAAGCCCCGATGCCGTCACCACCGCCGACAGCGCGAAATACACCGGCACCGCGATCATCACGCCCTGTGCACTGCCGCTGTTGATGAGCAGCGCCGCCGGCAGCGTGGCGAGCACGGCAACCGCGCACAGCTCGATCTTGCCGCGCGGGCCGCGGAGTTGCGCCATACGGTCCGCCAGCGCGCCGCCCGCCAGCATGCCGCCACCATAGCCGAGCATCAGCAGCAGTCCGAGATCGACCCCCACCCGCGCCGGATCCATCCCGAACTGGCGGATGAGCAAGGATGGCGCCCAGGCGCCAACCGCATTGTCGACCATCGAGGCGGTGGCCGCCACCAGCAGCACCGGCACGAGTGCCAGCAGCAGCGGCAGCAGCCGGCTTTCGCCCGCGACTGTGCTTGCCTGCTCCAATTGGTCGAAGCGGCGCACCGGCTCCTTCACCCAGAGCAGCACCAGCGCCCATAACAGGCTCGGCAGGCCGACCGCCAGCAGCACCAGCCGCCATTGCGGCCAGTCCGCCACCGCGGTGCCGGCAAACAGCCCGGCGCGCACCAGATCGAGCACCGCGCCGCCGATGAGGATCGAGCCGCCCACACCCACGGCGATGCCGGTGAAGAACACCCCCACCGCAAAGCCGCGCCGGTGCGGCGGAAAATGATCGCTGATCATCGAGATCGCCGCCGGGGACAGCACTGCCTCCCCCAGCCCGACGATGATCCGCGCGGCAAACAGCATCTCGAACGAAGGGGCGACCGCGCACGCCAGCGTGCCGACACTCCAGATCGCCACCCCCGCCACGATCAGGTTGCGGCGCGAACTGCGGTCGGCCAGGAAGCCCAGCGGAATGCCGGCGATGCCGTAGATGAGCGCAAAGGCGAAGCCGAGCAGCAAGCTTATCTGCGTGTCCGAGATGCCGAGATCGGCGCGGATCGGATCGACGAGCAGGCTCAGCACCTGCCGGTCGGTGTAGGCGAGCACCGCGGTCGCGAACAGGATCAGCACTACCCCCCAGGCGCGCGCGCGGCTGGGATATGGCGCCTCCTCTGCGGCCGCCGCGGTCATGTCGCCCCCGTTCTGGATGTCAGATATCCTGCGCCAGCCGCGCATAAAGCTCCGGCCGCCGATCGCGGAAGAAGCCGAAGGCAGCACGATGGCGCGCGACGAGATCGAGGTCGAAGCGGCCGATCACATGCCCCTCCTCACGGTCGTCCAGCTCCGAGACAATGTCCCCGCGCTGGTCGGCGATGAAGCTGGTGCCGTAGAACGCCTGCTCATGCGGGGTGCCGGCCTCTTCCACACCCACCCGGTTGCACGCCACCACCGGGACGACATTGCTCACCGCATGCCCCTGCATCGCGCGGCGCCACATCCGCCGCGTGTCGAGGCCCGGGTCGTGCGGCTCCGAGCCGATGGCGGTGGGGTAGAGCAGGATCTCCGCCCCCATCAGCATCATCGCCCGCGCTGTTTCGGGGTACCATTGGTCCCAGCAGATGCCGACGCCGATCACGCCGAGGCGTGTGGGCCAGACCTTGAAGCCGGTGTTGCCGGGGCGGAAATAGAATTTCTCCTCATAGCCCGGGCCGTCGGGAATATGGCTCTTGCGATAGACCCCAAGCACATTGCCGCCATCGTCGATCATCGCCAGGCTGTTGTAATGATGCGGCCCGTCGCGCTCGAAGAAGCTGCACGGGATGAAGGTCTTCGTCTCCAGCGCCACTTCGCGCATCGCCGCCACTGCCGGATGCTCGCCCAGCGGCAGGGCGTTTGCGAACAGGCCCTCATCCTCGTGCCGGCAGAAATAATGGCCTTCGAAAAGCTCGGGCGGCAGGATCAGCTGCGCCCCCGCCGCCGCCGCCGCGCGCACCGCTGCTGCGGTGTGCGCGATATCGGCATCGC
>JBBSPR010000043.1:0-15462 GCA_038258615.1 Sphingomonadales bacterium | reverse complement strand
CCGTTCATCACGCTCATCACCGCAATCAGCGCCGCCACCCCCAGCGCCACCGCCACAAGCGAAATCGAGGCCACCAGGAAGATGAACCCCTCGCCCTTGCCCGGCAGCAGATAGCGCCGGGCGATCATCCGCTCATACCGCGTAATCATGCGCTCATCCCAGCAGCCGTGCCACCGCGTCCGCCACCGGCAGTTCGGTCTTCTCGCCCGTCGCGCGCCGCTTCAGCTCCACCACGCCATTCGCAATTCCCTTCGGGCCCACCACCAGCTGCCACGGCAGCCCGATCAGATCGGCGGTGGCGAACTTCGGCCCGCCCCGCTCGTCGCGGTCGTCATACAGAACCTCCACGCCCTTCGCGGTCAGCTCGGCATACAGCCCCTCGCACGCCGCCAGGCACGTTGCATCATCCACCCGCAGGTTGATCAGCGCCACCTTGAATGGCGCCACCGCATCGGGCCACATGATGCCTGCCGCATCATGTCGCGCCTCGATGATGGCACCGAGCAAGCGCGACACGCCGATGCCATAGCTGCCCATCAGCGGCGTCACCGGCTGCCCGTCCGAGCCCTGCACCGTCACGCCCATTGCCTTGGTGTATTTGTCGCCGAAGTAGAACACCTGCCCCACCTCTATCCCCTTGGACGTCTTCAGCCGCTCGCCGGCCGCCGCCTCTGCATCCAGGTCGCGCTTCTCATCCGTCGCCGCATAATCGCTATTCAAGCCATTGATATAGGCCGCCAGCGCT
This sequence comes from Sphingomonadales bacterium, assembly GCA_038258615.1. Classification (GTDB taxonomy): domain Bacteria; phylum Pseudomonadota; class Alphaproteobacteria; order Sphingomonadales; family Sphingomonadaceae; genus Sandarakinorhabdus. The sequence continues at coordinate 14,717 of JBBSPR010000043.1, read as the reverse complement.
TCGGCATCATCGGCATCCACCCCACGCGTGTCGCGCGCCGCCAGCCAGGCTTCGTCATAGAACACATCGCTCTCGCCGGTGGGGGCGAGCACGATGAACTCATGGCTCAGGTCGCCACCGATCGGTCCGGTGTCCGCCTGCATCGGGATCGCATCAAGGCCCATGCGGGCGAAGGTGCGCATATAGGCGATGAACATGCGATTATAACTGTGCTTCGCCGCAGCAAAATCCAGGTCGAAACTATAGGCATCCTTCATCAGGAACTCGCGCCCGCGCATCAATCCGAAGCGCGGCCGCACCTCGTCGCGGAACTTCCACTGGATCTGGTACAAATTGCGCGGCAGGTCGCGGTAGCTCTTCGCACCATTCTGGAAGATCACCGTGAACAACTCCTCGGCGGTCGGCGAGAACAGCATCTCGCGGTCATGCCGATCCTTGATCCGCAGCATTTCCGGCCCATAGGCCTCATAGCGCCCCGATTGCCGCCACAGTTCGGCGGACTGGATGGTCGGCATCAGCACCTCGATGGCCCCGGCGCGGTCCATCTCCTCGCGCACGATCGCCTCGATCTTCGCCAGCACCCGCAGCCCCAGCGGCAGAAACGCATAAATGCCGGCCGCGGTCTGGCGGATCATGCCGGCGCGCAGCATCAACTGGTGGCTCACCACCTGCGCCTCGCCCGGAGTTTCCTTCAGGATCGGCAGAAAATAGCGGGACAGGCGCACGTGTGGTGAATCCTTGTTTCTGGCTTCATGATCGGCAGCCAACCAAGCGGCTCTCGCATGGCGCGCGCCGGCAAGCAACGGCGGCCTTCGGTGGCGGAGGCATGTTGCAGATCGGCCACAGAACAATGGCAACCATGCAGATAACCGATTGAAGGGCATGACAGACTGCCGCAGGGCGCGTAGGTTGCAGAAACGAACCGGGTGTCAGCCAGGGTTCGGGGATCCGCAGGCCTCAAGATGCGCAACAGCATCACGGGTTCGCGACACCGGGGTGCGGTGCCCATGGGGGCATGATGGCATCGCCCCCGCAGGTGAATGCGGGTTCGCCTAAGGGGCCGTCTGATTAAACGCTCGTCGAACGCAGGCGCCCGGGGTCAAACCCGGGCGCTTTGCTGTTCCCTGGTGCTTCCTCATCGACCGAGATGGACGAATCAGAAGGGCCGCCGGTCGCCCGGCGGCCCTTCCCATTGTTCATCCGTCCACGAAGGGCGGTGTCCTTCTCAGGCAGTCACGACTCCGACCGTGATCACCAGCGCCTTCATTCCGGTGTTGAGACAATGAGACATTGGATCACCTCCTTTCGTGTTGTTGCAACTGCCGCAAAGTGTCAGACAATCGGCGCATGATTGCAAGCGGCACAACAGCACAGGTCCGGCGCGGCCAGCCAGAACCCCTCGATCCCGAGTCCCGCAAAAAGCGCCTCACCGCCTTCCGAAAACAGCCTGTCGTCGGCCCTATCGCCGTGCACGCGCTGGGGATCGAAGGCGATACCCAGGTCGACCGCCGCTGGCATGGCGGTCCCGAAAAAGCCGTCTACAGCTATCCGCTCTCCGGCTATGCCGGCTGGATCGCCGACCTGCCCGATCATGCCGCACGGTTCGTCCCCGGCGGCATGGGCGAAAACCTTTGCATCGAGGGCCAGGACGAAGCGACCATCTGCATCGGCGATGTCATCCGCATCGGCACCACCACATTGCAGGTGTCGCAGATCCGTGAACCCTGCAACACGCTGGCGCAGATCGTCGGCACGGCCAGGGTCGCGCGCGCGATGGTCCGTTCAGGCCGCAGCGGCTGGTACAGCCGCGTGCTGGAGCCGGGGATCATCACCGCCGGCGATGCGCATGATGTCATCGAGCGCCCCAACCCGGCCTGGACGATGCTGCGCTTCAGCCGCTTCAGCGGCGGCGGCGCGCCATCCGATGACGAACTGGCCGAGCTAGCCCGGCTTTCCGGCCTTACGCCTGACTGGCAGGCGCGGGCGGCGCAGCTGCTCGCCGATCGCGCCTGAGCCGCCGCACGGCATTGGCCTCCATCACCGCAATCACCACCAGCCCGAGCAGGAACGGGATGAAGGTATAGATCAGCCGGAACAGTGCCACCGCCGCCAGCACCCCCGCCTTCTCGGCGTCAGGCATCAGGCTCACCACCACGATCTCGAACACCCCCAGCCCGCCCGGCGCATGGCTCAGTGCGCCGATCACCATCGCCACCGCATAGATGGTCAGGAAGGTCAGCAGGTCGGGCGTCCCCGGCACCGCCATCAGCAGCAGGAAAAGCGCACCCCCGGCAAAGGCGAGGTCGATGGTGCCGATCACGATCTGCAGCAGCGTCTCGCGGCCATCGGGAATCGTGAAGGCATAGCGGAAGATCCGGAATTCGCGCCGCCACACCGCCGCCAGCAGCAGATAGGCGAGCGTGCCGCCGAGCAGCGCCACCCCGGTCCATTGCTCCAGCCCGGCAGGGGCGAACTCGCGGAAAGGTGCCGAAAGATCGGGTGCGGCAAGCAGCCCGATCCCGGCCACGAAGATGATGCCGAGCCAGAAGGTCCAGCCGCACAGCAGGATGATCATCGCGATATCCGCCGCCTTCACCCCGGCGCGGGTGTAGATGCGGTAGCGCACCGTGCCGCCGGTCAACACCGTCACTCCCAGCGTATGGCTCATGGTGAAGCTGGCAAAACTCGCCGCCGCCAGCGTAGGCCAGCCGATCCGGTAGCCCAGGTGGCGCGTCGCCAGCCAGTCATAGCCCACCAGCACCACATAGGAGATGGCGGCCGACACCGTCGCCGCCACGATCAGATGCACCGGCGTTGCGCGCACCTCGGCCATCACATCGGCAATCGTCACCTGGCCGGCGATCTTGTTCAGCCCCCAGGCGCCCAGCGCCAGCACCATCAGCCCCAGTGCCACGCCGAACCATTGCTTCAGCCCGACGCGCGGCTTCGCAGCGTTCGCAGCCACCGCAGCGTCGCGCGTGCTCATCGCTGGCTGAAGAGGGTCCGACAGATGCAAAATCCCGAAAAAAACCACGCGACAATCTGGTGGGCCCGGAGGGATTCGAACCCCCAACCAAGCCGTTATGAGCGGCCGGCTCTACCGTTGAGCTACAGGCCCTTCCAGGTGCTGCAATCGCCTAGCCCATCCGCCCTGCCACCTGCAACTGCCGACATGACGACCAGTGCCGATACCCCGCCAAAACAAAAGGGGCCGGACCCGCGACATTGCGCAGGCCCGGCCCGATCTGTGGCCTGGCACAAGGGGCTCCGGGGGGGGTGGAGCGGCAAGTGCCAGACCGGGAACCGACCGCGGGGGGGAGTGCGGTCAGGTTCCACGCCGGGGCCACCGAGGGGGGGGAGGTAGGCCCGGGCGCAGCGCTGTCTCTCGACAGCCACCCCCTCCATATGCCGATCGGGCCGCTTATTGTGCAGCGCACAAAAACACAACCCAGCTATGCGTCAGGCGCATACCCCTTGCGGCATTTGCTCACAGGCTGAGCGCCCGCCGATCGATATCGAGGCTTGCAGCATTCATCCGTGCGCTCAGGAAATCACGAAGTGCTGCCACCCGCAAGGATCGCCGCAATTCGACGGGATAGGTGAAGAACGTCCGGAACACCGGCCCCTCAAGCTCGGGCAGCACGATCTGCACCTTGCCCGAGAAGCGGATCAGATAGGTCGGCAATGCCGCAATCCCCGCCCCCGCCTCCACCGCCTGAAGCACGCCATGGCTGTTGTTGATCGAAAGCGCCGGCACCCGCGGCGCATGCTCATGCCCCAGCGACAGCGCCCAGTTGATGCCCTTCAGCACATCGGGTGCCGTCTCGCCATAAGCCAGCAGCCGGTGCGCATCGAGATCGGCAATGCTGTTCGGCTCCCCATGCTTCGCCAGATATTCGGGCGAGGCGCAAAGATAGTGGCGGATGGCATAGAGCGGCTTCTGCACCAGTTCGCTCTGCAGTGGCGGGTGGAAGCGGATCGCCACATCGGCCTCGCGCTTCGCCAGGTCGAGATCGTCATCGGTCAGCATCAACTGCACGGCAATGTCGGGGTAGATATCGAGGAAATCGCCGATCTGCCGCGCCAGCCAGGTCGAGCCGAAGCTCACCGTCGTCGTCACGCGCAGCTCGCCTGTCGGCCGGTCACGCGAGGCATCGATCGCCAGCCGCGCCCGCTCCAGCCGGTCCTGCATGTCGTGCGTGGCAGCGCGAAGCTGCTCGCCCTCATGCGTGCTCGCCAGTCCGCGCGCATGGCGGTGGAACAGCTTGGCGCCCATATCGACCTCAAGCGCTGCAATCTGCCGGGAGAGCGCCGGCTGGCTCATGTGCAGCCGCCGCGCCGCCTCGGTGAAGCTGCCGGCCTCCGCCACCGCCTCGAACAGCCGCAGCTTCTCCCAGTCCAGGTTCATGCCGCTCCCCCCAAACCGCCGGCTCAGGCCGCGGCGGCTTCTGTCTCCGCAAGGTCAGCCGCACCATGCGCCAGAAACCGCTCGGCCTCCAGTGCCGCCATGCAGCCCATCCCCGCCGCCGTCACCGCCTGCCGATACTGCTTGTCGGTCACATCGCCGGCAGCAAACACCCCCGCCACCGATGTCGCGGTCGAATCGGGCGCCTTGATGATATAGCCCTCGTCATCCATCGCCAGCTGCTCGACGAACAACCCTGTCGCCGGCACATGCCCGATCGCCACGAACAGCCCATCAACCAACAGCTCGCGCCGGCTGCCATCGCGCGTATCCTCGAGCACCACGCCATCGACCCCGCCCTCGCCGATCACATCGGCCACTTCGGCATGCCAATGCATCTCGATCTTGGGGTTGGCAAACAACCGCGCCTGGTTGGTCTTGTCCGCCCGCAACGTGCCGCGCCGGTGGATCAAATGCACCTTGGTGGCGAAGTTGGTCAGGAACAGCGCCTCCTCCACCGCGGTATTGCCGCCGCCCACCACCGCCACGGTCTTGCCGCGGAAGAAGAACCCATCGCAGGTCGCGCACGCCGAAACGCCGAAGCCGCGCAGCCGCGTCTCGTTCGGCAGTCCCAGCCAGCGCGCACTCGCCCCGGTCGCGATCACCAGCGTGTCGGCCAGATAGCGCGCCCCCGAATCGCACTCCACCGCAAACGGCCGCCGCGAAAGGTCCACGCCAGTCACCATGTCCGACACCAGCTCGGCGCCCACATGCCGCGCCTGCTCGGCCATCCGCACCATCAGGTTCGGCCCCAGCACGCTCACATCGCCGGGCCAGTTCTCCACATCGGTGGTGATCGTCAGCTGCCCGCCCGGTTGCATCCCCTCGATCAACACCGGATCCAGTGCGGCCCGTGCCGCATAGATCGCCGCCGTGTAGCCCGCGGGCCCCGAGCCGATGATCAACACTCTAACATGGGTCGCGTCTGCCATGGTCCTGCTCCCGAAATCCTGAATGGCGACAGGTAATGCAGTCACGGCGAATATCCAGCCCTCCTTCCGCCGCACGCGCACTCTTGCGCATTCCAGCAATATTATTATTAATGGCTGCAACAATGAGTCATGGAGTTGCTCGAAATGCACCGCTCCCGCCTGCCGATCGATGATATCGATCGCGTCATCCTACGCCACCTGCAAGCCGAAGGCCGCATCACCAATGTCGACCTCGCCGAGCGCGCCGGCCTCACCGCCCCACCCTGCCTCCTCCGCGTCCGCGCGCTCGAAGAAAACGGCACCATCCGCGGCTATCACGCCGATCTCGACGCGCAGTCGCTGGGCTATGGCATCACCGTCTTCGCGATGGTCAGCCTCAAGTCCCAGGCCGAAGCAGACCTCAAGGTATTCGAGGAGCACATGGCGGCCCTGCCCCAGATCCGCGAATGCCATATGCTCAACGGCGAGATCGACTTCATCCTGAAGGTCGTCGCTCACGACCTGCAGGAGTTTCAGCGCTTCCTCACCTCGGAGCTGACACCGGCGCCGAATGTGGAGAGTGTGAAGACGAGTTTTGTGATCAGGACTTCGCTGACGCGGCCGGGGGTGCCGGTGGACTGAGGCGCGGCACAAATTAGCGAAGCTAATTTGAGACTCGCGCCCAGTCCGGCCGGCGAGGCAGCGCGCGCTCCTGCGCGCTGAACTCGTTCGACGTCAGGCGCGGCTTTGCCGCGCCCTATTTCTTCCTTCCCTTTGCTGGCCCGCGGGAAGGAAGAAAGAAAGAAAAAGAGAAAGAAGCGTGGCAAAGCCACGCCGTCGGACGGGTTCGGCGCGCTTCGCTCGCGCCGCCCCGCCGGCCGGGTTTGATGCGAGGCGCAAAATAGCTCCGCTATTTTGTGCCGCATCAAACCGTAATCGCCTGCCCCCGATAAACCTTCGCCCGATACCGCGAATCCTCCGCATCCGGCAGCGGCGCCCCCGCCAGCAGCACCGCCCGCGCAAACCGTGCCACCTCCTCGTCATGCTCCGCCGGCGTCCGCGGCTCCTCCGAGCGCACGCGCCGCGTCAGGTTGATCTGGTTGACCGGCACCTCATGCACCAGCCGCTCATTCTCCACCGCCACCGTCGCCGTGAACGCATGCAGCGTCGTTTTCACGAAGTTCGCCAGCGCAAACGCCGGCCCCTTCTCGCCCATCGGCACATCGGGAGATACCAGCACCAGCTGGCACCCATCGAACAGGCTTACCTTGCGCGTCACCCGGAAGTGCTGCGTCAGGTTGTGCTCCACAACCTCGCCAAAGCCCTCGCCCGTCAACGGCGTCGGTCCATCGAATAGTGCAGTCGGCAACGCCTGCATCGGCGTCGAAACCACCGTCGTTGGCCAGCCGAAATCCCCGAGCGCCGAATCGATGCCACCCTCGATGTCGCTCCCGATCGGCCGCACCGACACTGCATTCGAGCCGATCGCCGCCTGGATCGCCGCACCCCCGGCCTCGGTGCCACACAACAGCACCACCCGTGCCACGCCGCAGCCCAGGAAGGCCTTGGCCGCCGCCGCAAGATGGTCGACGAGATGCTCGCCGATCAGCCACACCGTCTTGCCCGCCATCTGCTCCAGCCGCTCCGCCTTGGGGCTGCCGAACAGCTCGCGCTCGGTCGTCGAGCGCTCCACATTGAGCCCGCCCGAAGGCATGAAGGTCTCGCCCGAAACCGCGCGGTCGGCCAAAAAGAACACCGTCGCCTGCGCCACTTCGCTCTCGGTCGGCATCTTGCCCAGATGCAGCTGGCTCAGCACCCCGCCACGCACCTTGCCGGCCTCGCGCGCAATCTGCGCCCCAGGCAGCCAGGGCGCATCATCGGGCGGCACCCGCAGCAGCCAATCGCCATTCGCCGCCCGCGCCGTCCATTCCGGATGCGTCAGCAGATAACCACCAAGCGCCAGCCGCTTGAGCAGCTTCTCCGCCAATGGTGGCGTCAGCAAAAACCGGTCCCAGCAGCACGTCTCGTCACCTTCACGCGCGCACGCCAGCGCCAGCTCGCGCAGCTCCGCCGGCACCGCCTTGTCATGGCTCAGTTGCACCGTATCGTTGCGCGCCAGCCGCCCGAGCAACGTCGGCAACACCTCGCCGCGCCGCATCGCCTTCACAAGGGCTGCGTAAACCGCATTCAGCCGCTTGTTCTCCAAGATCAGCCGTCCGCGCCGCTCGAACAGCCCAGGGTTGCCGCCAAGCCCCGCCAGCCGGTCACCATCGACCGGCCCCGGCGCAATCGCATTGATCTGCACCTCGGGCCCCAGATGCCGCGCCAGGCTCTCCGCCATCGCCCGCTGCCCGGCCTTGGACACGGCATAGTCGGAACGATTCGGATAGCTCACCGCCAGAAACTTCTCGCCACCGAAATAGCTCGAAACATTGAGGATATAGCCCGACCCCTGTGCCTTCATCAGCGGCACCGCATGCTGCATCAGCGCATAGTTGGAGACGAGATTGGCCATTTGCGTGCGGCGGAATGCCTCCACGCTCATGTCCACCGCCATCTCCTCGGCGCCCGAAATGCCGGCATTGTTGATGAGATAATCGACGCGGCCAAAGGCCTTCACCGTCTCGTCGAACGCCCGCTTCAGCGAAGCAAGATCGGCCACATCAACATCCGCCAGCGTCCGCACCCGCCGCTCGACGCCCGAAAAGCCGATGTCCTCCAGCTCGCCCACAATCCGGTCACGCGCCGCATCGAGCTCGCTCGCCCGCCGCGCCACCATCATCACCTTGGCACCCGCCAGTGCCAGCAGCCGCGCCACCTGGCCGCCGATCCCGGCCGAACCGCCGGTGATCAGCGCCACCTTGCCACGGTGCAGCCCGGTGATGTTCTCGGCCTTGCCGCCCATCGCCTTGCGCGCGCCCGTGGCTTCGGCAATCGATGCCGGCAGCAGCAGGTTGATCGGCTCGATCCGCCGCTGCTTGAGCACGATCCGCGCCGCCTGCCCCGCCGCAAATGCCAGCTCCTCGGCCTCGGCATTGGTGGTGCGCACGATCTGGTTGCCCCATTCGGGCTGCGCGCGGCGGCCATGCGCCACATCGACCTTGCTCTCGTCGCGCCACACCCGGATCAACTCCTCCTGGGCGGCGCGCAGCAGATCGGCATAGTGGTTGCCTTGTCCGTCATCGCCGTTCGAGATGAACACGAAGCGCGGGTCGTGCAGGAGTGCGGGCTGCTCCTTCCAATAGCGGCTGAGCGTGCGCGCAACGGCGATGTTGCCCTCGAGTTCATCATCGACAAACCGCTCAACCATCGCATCGCTGGCTTCGGAAAGCGCACCGGCAAAATAGCCCGCGGGCCGCGTCGGCAGCACCAAAGCACCCGTAATCGCGCAATGATTGGCAGTGAATTCCGCCAGCACCGCGTCCATCGTCACATGCTCATGCCGCGGAAAATGCGCGACCATGATCCGCGCGTCGTCGCCCACCAGGGCACGCGCCCCCTCGGCCGCAGCCTCGGAGTGGAAGCCGAGCAGCACATTGGCACCATGCCCCACCTGCACCCGCGCCAGCGCCACGCCGTCCTCGGTCTGGCTGCCGGCCGAAACCAGCACCCCCAGCCCCGAACCATCGATCGTCCGCATCGTCGGGCGCGAGACATAGGCGGCAAAGCTCTCGCGCGGCACCTGCATGCCATGCGTCACCTCGAAATCATGGCCACTGAACGCCGCCGATTCGTCCGACCCCAGGAACACGCAGGTGTTGGCAATGTCGGCCGGCAGCGGAAAGGTCTTCACCGGCGCCGCCCCATCGAGCGGCCGCGCCAGCGCCATCTGGCCGAAGAAATGCGCCGCCGTCGCCCCCTGCGCATCGCCGCGCAGACTGTCCATCGCTGCAAACACGGTGCGGATGCGGTCGCTGGCAATCGGCCCCGGAAACAACAGGTTGACGCGGATGCCCTGCGGCCCCAGCTCCACCGCCAGCCGGCGCGAAAGCGCATTGAGCGCCGCCTTGGGCACGGTGTACGCCGCGCGCGCATAATAATCGGTACGGCTGAAAATCGTCGACACGTTGATGATCGAGCCCCCTGGCCCCATCGCCCCGGCCGCGGCGCGCACCAGATTCCACGCCACCACCATGATGTTGCGCGCTGCATCACCCACCGTCTCGGTGTCGGTGCTGCCGGCGGCCCGCAGCGCCTCGAGGTCGGCAAGCGACAGCGGCAGATTGTCGACCGGCTGCTTGGGCCCTGCCGATCCGGCGTTGTTCACCAGCACATCGATGCTGCCGTGCCGCGCCACCACTTCGGCAATCCCGGCGCGCACGCTCTCGGCGTCCGCCCCGTCCATCACCACGATGCTCGCCTTGTCGTCGGCCACGCCCATATCGGCAATCGCCGCCGCCCGCGCCGCCTCGGTGCGCGCCCGATCACGCCCGGTCAGCACCACCGTCGCCCCCTCCTCGAGGTAGCGGCGCACGATCTGCTGGCCGAGGTTGCCGGCGGCGCCGGTCACCACCGCCACCTTGCCCGCCAGCCGGCCGGGCCGCGCCACGGCACTCGTCGAATCAGGCTGGCCCGAATCAGGCTGGATCGTCACGGTTTTGCTCATCTCAATTCTCCCCCGCCTGGGTTGCAACGCCAAGGGCCGCCCAGGCCTCGAAAAGCTCATCCTTGCTGCGCAGCCCGGCCACCGGCAGCGCATGGTTGACGATATACGTCGCCCCCGAATGCCGGTTGTCCCACATGCTCTGATGCGCTTCCGGCAGCCCTTCCCACGGCACCACCGTCGGCTCGGTCACATCGAGCTGCCCCGAAGCGACGAGGTCGTTCATCCGCGTCACTTCATAGGCGTTGCAGAGGTGGGTGCCGCGGATCTCGGTCGACGGCATGATGATCCGCCGCTGCCGCGTCCACACCTGCGGCGCGTAGAAATTGTAGCGTTGCCCGGTCATGTCCTCGCAATAGATCACCCGCCCGGTGAACGGCTTCACAAGTGCGGTCGTCACCCCCAGCGTGTCCTGCCCCGCACGCTCCATGATGATGTCCGGGTTGCCGCGCGGATTGTCCGGCGAACGCAGCAGCTTGCCCACCGCCCCACCGAACGGCTTCAGCGTCTTGTCCTGGAAGTCGCGGACGGCTTCGCGGAAGGTCTCGATGTCCTCGCGCGCCACCGGCAGCCGCGGCATGGTATCGGGCCAATCGAAATTCGCCCCCTCGCGCCGCTTGATCGCCTCCAGCGACACCACGCCCGCCACAGCATCTTCGAAACCGAGCGACAGGATGAACTCGCGCTGGCCATCGGTGGTCGTCACCACCACCGTGCGCGCACCGATCCCGCGCGCCGCCTCGATCATCTCCAGCCCCATCGGGTCGGCCAATGCGCGCGAACCGGGTCCGTAGAAGATCAGCACCGCCTCGCCGCCCCGCGCCCCCGCCTTGGCCAGCATCGCCTCGGGCGAAACCGCCCCCGGCTTGCCCATGAAGCTCAGATGATAGCCCGAGGACGCGCCATAGAAGGCCAGAACTCCGCCTTCACCGAGCATCTGGAAGGTGCGCGGAAACGCCGTCTCGCCGGCATGGCTCACCGCATAATCGGCAAGCTGGCCGTTGTTCATCGCCTTGTATTCCGCAAGCATCGGCTCGCCGGCGCTTTCCCATGCCGCCCAATCGCTCTTTCCACCATCGGGCACGCTGGTGAACAGCGCCTTGAAGCGCGCCTCGGTGCGGTCGATCGAGCCCACCGCCCCCTTGGACTTGACGAACTCGGCGCGCGCCGGGCTCGACACCATCCCCGTCACCGCCAGCCCGCTCGCCTTGGCAGTCTTCAGCGCATCAAGGCCAGTGCCGGTTGCCGATCCTTCGATGAAGATTGTCTTGCCACCGACAATGTCGAGCGTCGTGAACAGGCAGCGAACGATCGTGCCGAGGTTGAGGATATAGCTCCCCGCCTGCTCCAGCGTCAGGTCCCCCGGAATCGCGTGCAGCTGCGGCGCCTGCACGGTCAAAAACTGCGCATGGCTGCCGGTCTTCGATTCATACCCCTGGATCGCGAAATCGGCATACATCGGGTCACGCCCGGCAATCGGGCTGAGCAGGTCCGACGTTCCCGAATAAACCGCGACCAAATCACCGACCTTGAGCCGCCCCTGCGACCGCGCTTCGGAACCCAGCGACGCCACCAGCGCCAGCCCGCCCGAGCCGGTCACCTGCACATCCTCCTCATGGCCATCGAACGGGCTCACAGGAATGCCTGTCAGCGCCCAGATGTCGTTGAAATTGACCTCGGACGTCAGCAGATACACCAGCGCCTCATTCGCCTCGGGCGTCGGCACCGGCACGATCAATTCACGCTCATGCGTCGCCGGCTCGCCGAAGCGCGGCGCCCCGGTGTCGGCATCACGCGCAATGCCAAAGGCATATTGATGCGACGGAATTGCCGTCACGCCGGGGAAGAACGCAGCCCCCATCGGCAGCAGCTCGCCCGCGGTCTGCAGCGTGGCCCCGCGCTCTTCATGCTCGCTGTCGATATACACACCGTTGCGCCGAACCGGCAGCGGCGGCGACTTCTTGTCGAGAAACTCGCGGATGCCGGTCTTGCCGCCCTGCGGGTCGACCACCGCTTCGGCAAACAACTGCCCCTCGCGCACCAGCCCCGCAGCCATCCCGCCGGTCCAGCCAGTGCGGATCGCCTCGATCGCCCGCGCTCCCGCCATGCCGCGACCCGCCCAGTCGAGCTGCCGCAGGATGCGCTGGACGAAATCATCGCTCAACGCCTCGTCGAGATCGGCACTTCCCGGATGCTGCCAGCTGTCCTTCGCCGCCTTGCGCCGCTCGGCCCAGGTCCGCCCCAGCCGGCTCGATTCGCCATGCCGCACGAACTCGCGCACTTCGGCATGCGCCAGCGCGAGCGCATCATGCGCGCCGTCCGCCAGCGTCTCCACCAACCCGATGCCCAGCGCCTCCTCGCCATCGATGCTGCGACCACCCAGGATCAGGTCGAGCGAATCGCGCAACCCCTCGGGCCCGCGCTTGTCGGCAAGCAGCCGCGGCAGTCGCTGCGTGCCGCCATAGCCCGGCAGCAACCGCAGCCGGATTTCGGGCTGGCCGAACCGCGCATGCTTCTCGGCCACCCGCCAATGGCAGGCGAGCGCAAATTCCATGCCGCCGCCCAGCGCCACACCCTGAATTGCCGCGACGCACGGCTTGTTCATCGCCTCGATCTTGCCGAACGCCAGCTGCGCATTGTTCGGCAGCACCCGCGCTTCTTCCACGGTATGAATTTCGTCGAGGAACTGGCGAATGTCGGCGCCGGCCACAAAGCTCGCCGTGCCATCACCGGTGAACACCACCGCCACCACATCATCGCGCCGCGACAGATGCTCGACGACGATGACCAGCTCATCGATCGCCCGCTCGTTGAGCGCATTGACCGGCGGGTTGGTCACATAAACCGTTGCCACCTTCTGGCCCGCCCCGACGTCGTTATACTGCACCCGGAAATACCGATACCGGTCGAAGATCGCCTGCTCGCTGGAAAGCTTCTGCTTGTTCTCCCAGGCGCCTACCGCCTTCTTCAGCTCGTCGAGGCTCTCCGGGTTGCGCAGCGTCGACAAATCGCCAAGCTGCGCCCCTTCCACCACCGCACGCACCATGCGCCGCACATATTTGCCCGAGCGCGTCTCGGGGAACTGGCTCACCTCGATGAAGTCCCCCGGCACAGCCACGGAACCCTTTTCCTGCCGCACCAGGTCCGACAAGCGCCGGAAGTCATCGCGCGTCAGCACGCGCCCCGGCGCTGCCGTCACGAACGCGATCGGGGTCAGCCCCTTCTCGCGGTGCGGCGCGCCCACCACCAGCACATTGCCGAGCGGCGAATTGGGGTCGAGCGCCTTGTCGCGCAAGATCGCCCCCTCGATCTCCTCGGTCCCCATCCGGTGCCCCGAGACGTTGATCACGTCATCCGAACGACCGTGCAGCGAAAAACCTTCATCAGCATGGCGAACAGCGAAATCGCCTTGGGTATAGGCCCACACACCGTCCCAGCGCCCCCAATAACCGTCGCTCCAGCGCCCGGCATCGCCCTTCCAGCCCCCCGCAACAGCCCCGTCCTCGACCCGGAAGTTCCCCGCATCGCCCCAGACCGTCCGCGCCAGATAGGGATAGGGAGCCGCGATCACGATCTCGCCCTTCTCCCCTGTCGCCGCCCGCCGCCACTTCACCCCGCCGCCCGAGGCGCGCGCAAGCGGTGCCTCGGCATCGGCGGTACCGGCGGCATCCTCCAGCCACACATCGCCCACGATCCACGGCAGCGGGAAGGTCCGCGCATCGGCCGCCAGCGGAAAATCACTGTTGCCATAAAAATGCGTCCAGGCGATCCCGCCATGCTCGGTCGCCCAATAGCTGTTGATATAATTGGGCGTCACATTGGCCATGCCGAACGCCTGAACCGAAGGCGAAGTCGGCTCGGCGCAGAAGGTGGCGACCCGCAGGCCACTCAGATCATAGGCCTCGAAGTCCTTGAGATTCTGCGGATCGGTCATGATCGCCTTGAGGAAGGTCACCCCTGCCTTGAAGATCGTCACCCCATGCCGCTCGATCATCGCCGCAAACCGCCCCGCATGCGGGAACACCGGCGAGCCTTCGCCCACCACCGTCGTCACCCGCGTCAGCAACGGGGCAGCAATCATGTAGCTCTGCCCGGTGATCCAGCCCGGATCGGCCACCACATAGATGGTGTCACCCGGCCGCGCATCGAACGCCACCTTCATCGTCTCGGCAATGCCGGCGGCATAGCCACCATGCACATGCACCACGCCCTTGGGCTTCCCCGTCGAACCCGAGGTATAGATGAAGAACATCGGATATTCGGCATCGACCGGCAGCGGCAGCGCCACCTTCCAGATCGCCTGCACAAAGCCAGCGTCATCAAGCGCTTCGAGTGCCGCCAGATCAGCCAGCTTGTTCGCTTGCAAAATCTCCGCCAGCGCCTTGTCGGTCAGCGCATGCGACCAGACATCCCGGTCGCGCCATACGATATCGGGCTGCCCGGTGTGCCGCGCCACCACCACGGCTTCCACCCGCGGCGGCGTCGCCACCAACGCCTCGGCCACCGCAATCCGCACTCGCGCCGCTGCCGCCGCATCCACACGGCCCTCATTGCCAAGCTCGGCAAGCGCCCGGCCCACGCCGCGCATCACATCGCCGCGCTCCACCGTCACCTCGCCCTTCAGCGTCGTCTTCACCGCTTCGCCGATCACCGCCGCATCATCGGCGGAGAGCTCGAGATCGGCCTCCCTCAGCCGCGCCTCGAGCAACTCGATCGCCACCCCCACCGGCACATAATT
>JBBSPR010000042.1:0-15584 GCA_038258615.1 Sphingomonadales bacterium | reverse complement strand
CTCATCAACCGGAAACTCGCAAGGGCCTGCAATTAAACGATATCATTATGAGTCAGACTCTCAGGCCCCAGACCCCGATTTGGCGAGCTTATTGCGCTTCCAAACCAGCCCGTCGATAGTGCTAAGCTGCCGTTCGATCAGGACCGTGTGGCACCACGGTTCGCTATGGTCGAAACACGCAAGAGCGTGGCATCACCTCTCTTTTCTGAGTCTTGATCGCCACGATTGCTTCGCGGCTGCCAAGCGTTCCAGTGGTGAGTTCGATCACAGAGTGGTTGGATGTGTCGATCAATTTGTAAGAGCAGCCAAGGCGATCACCAATACCACTAGACTCCACGTAGATGTACGGATCCTTGAGCGCCAATGCTGTTACACGTTGGGCTGCAATGTCCCCCTGTTTGCTCAAGATCGTTTGATTGCTGCCACCAATGTCGTAGAGCGCGTAATCTCCAAGCAACGGGGTGTCCGCACCACAGGCGGAGAGACCTAGAAATATCCAGACGATCGAGTGGTTGAGCCGCATTGGTTCTGATTACCGCGGTATAGCAACCTCTGCAATTCGGCGTATGCGGACGTTAGCGTGCAGCCATCACAATCGCGCCCAAATATGCGAAATCTCAGTCAAGGGGTCTGGGGCCCGAGGCCCCAGCCGCCGGAGGCCACTTCTTCAATCAACGCGGCCCGCGCCCGCGCGCCCTGATTGACCCCGAACCCGAACTTGCCTAGTCGCTGGAACCGTGAGCAGCACCTATCTCGATTTCGAAAAGCCGGTCGCGACGATCCAGGCCCGGGCCAATGATTATCGCGCGGCGGGGGATGAGGCGGGCGCGCGCCATGCCGAGGGCGCGGCGCGGCGGTTGCTGGCGGAGACCTATGCGCGGTTGACGCCCTGGCAGAAGACGCAGGTCGCCCGGCATCCGGCGCGGCCGCACTTCAAGGATTTCATTGCCGGGCTGGTGGAAGATTTTACACCACTGGCGGGCGACCGGGCGTTTGCCGAGGACCATGCGATTGTGGGTGGGCTCGGCCGGCTGCGCGGGCAGAACACGCCGGTGATGCTGATCGGCCATGAGAAGGGCAATGATACGGCCAGCCGCGTGAAGCACAATTTCGGCATGGGGCGCCCCGAGGGCTATCGCAAGGCGATCCGGCTGATCGAGCTGGCGGGGCGCTTCAATGTGCCGATCATCACGCTGGTGGACACGGCGGGCGCCTTCCCGGGGCTCGATGCCGAGGAGCGCGGGCAGGCCGAGGCGATTGCGCGCGCCACCCAGGCCTGCCTCGAAGCGCCGGTGCCTTTGATCACCGCGATTACCGGCGAGGGTGGCTCGGGCGGAGCAGTGGCGCTGGCGGCGGCGGACCGGGTGCTGATGTTCGAGCATGCGATCTATTCGGTGATTTCGCCCGAGGGCTGCGCGTCGATCCTGTGGCGCACCGCCGACAAGGCCGCCAACCATGCCGCCGACGCTGCCGATGCGATGAAGGTGACTGCGGGTGACCTGAAGAAGCTGGGTGTGATCGACACCATCGTGGCCGAGCCGCTGGGCGGTGCGCACCGCGATGCGGGGGCCGCCGTGGCGGCGCTGGCGATGGCGCTGGCGACCGAGCTTGCGCCGCTGCTGGCGCTTGACGGTTCAGCGCTGCGCAAGGGCCGGCGTGCGAAATTCCTTGCGATGGGGCGCGCGCTTTAGCGTATCGTCAATTTGCCGGGGGGCGGCAGCTTCGGGAGCACCACCTTGCGCAAGATTTCACTCGCTCTTCTTCCTCTTGCCCTTCTGGCCACGGCAACGGCGGCACAAGGGCCGGGCTTCTCCGCCAGCGAGCGGCGGATCGGCACCGAGGCGCATCCGCAGTTGGTCCAGCAGTTCGGCGGGGCGATGCAGGGACGGTCGGCGGACTATGTGCGGAATGTTGGCCAGCGGATTGCCGGGCAATCGGGCATGTCGGCGCGGCCGCAGGATTACACGGTCACGCTGCTCAACTCCAACATCAACAACGCGTTCGCGCTGCCGGGCGGCTATGTCTATATATCGCGGCAGCTTCTGGCGCTGCTCAACAACGAGGCCGAGCTGGCGTTCGTCATGGGGCATGAGGTGGGCCATGTGGCGGCCCAGCATTCGCAAAAGCGTCAGCAGCGCTCGACGCTGAGCGGCATCGGGGCGGCGATCCTGGGGGCGGTGACCGGCTCCAACATCGTCGGCCAGCTCGCCAACACCGGAGCGCAGCTTTATACGCTCGGGTACAGTCGTGATCAGGAGCGGCAGGCGGACAGCCTGGGGCTGCGCTATCTGGCACAGGCCGGCTATGATCCGGTGTCGAGCGCCAGCTCGCTGAATTCGCTCGGCGCCCAGACAAGCCTGGAGGCGCGGCTGACCGGGCGGGGCGAGGCGGCGCCGGCCAGCTGGCTCTCCACCCACCCCGCCAATGCCGAGCGTGTGGCGCGCATCCGCCGCGAGGCGCAGAGTTTTGCGGCGCGCGCCGGGGCGCGGGCCACCAACCGCGATGCCTTTCTCGATGCCATCGATGGCCTGCCGTATGACGATGACGCCAGCCAGGGCGTGATCGAGAGCAATCGCTTCCTTCACCCGCAGCTGGGTCTGGGGTTCGAGGCGCCGGCGGGCTTCGTGATGGAAAACACCCCCACCGCCGTCAATGGCGCGCGCGGCAATGCCGGGCGGTTCCAGTTCACCGGCGGCCAGCCGCAAGGGCAGACGCTGGCGGCCTATTCGGCGAAGATCTGGGCGACGGCGGGGGCGCAGTCTGCCCCGCAAGTGCAGATCACGCGCGTCAACGGCATCGAAACGGCGATTTCGTCGGTCCGGCAGCGGTCGAACAGCGGCGAGGTCGATGCGACGCTCGCCGTGTATCGCTGGAACGACAACAGCTGGTACCAGCTGCTGATGATCGCGCCGGCCGGGCGTGACCCGGGCTTTCGCACGCTGCTCAACTCGGTGCGTCGTCTTACGCCGCAGGAAACTGCCGGCATCCGCGGGCGCCGCGTGAATGTGGTGCGGGTTGGCGCCGGTGACACCGTGGCCAGCCTTGCGGCGCGCATGGACTATACCGACGACAAGGTGGCGCGTTTCACCATTCTCAACGGCATCAGTGCCAACACGCGGCTGGTGCCGGGGAGCCGGGTCAAGCTCATCGTGCGCGGGTGACGCGAATGCGCATCGTGCAGGTCGCCGCCGGCGCGTTGTTCGATGCGACCGGCCGGGTGCTGGTCGCCGAACGGCCGGCGGGCAAGGCGATGTCGGGGCTGTGGGAGTTTCCCGGTGGCAAGATCGAGCCCGGCGAGACTCCCGAAGCGGCACTTGCCCGCGAGCTGGAGGAGGAGTTGGGGATCGGAATTGCCGCACCTGAGCCGCTGGGCTTCGTGAGCCACGCTTATCCGGCGTTTCATCTGGTGATGCTTTTGTTCGGGGTGGGCGACTGGCGCGGGGACCCGCAAGGCCGGCTCGGCCAGCGACTGCAATGGGTGGCGGCGCATGATCTGGCGGAGCTGGCGATGCCGGCGGCGGATTATCCGCTGGTGCCTGCGATCATCGCGGCGTGTGACACGCGCATGACATTGCCGAACCGCTGGCAGGCGGCTATGCCGCGCACTTCTAGCTGAGGGCGGCGCGCGTGAAGATTCTGGCAGGCAATGGCAATCCCGAGCTCGCCCAGGCGATCGCCCATTATCTCGACATGGAATTGACCAAGGCTTCGGTGCGGCGCTTTGCCGATGAGGAGATTTTCGTCGAGGTGCATGAGAATGTGCGCGGCGAGGATGTGTTCGTGGTGCAGCCCACCGCCGCCCCCGCCAACGACAATCTGATGGAACTGCTGATCTGCATCGATGCGCTCAAGCGCGCCTCGGCCCGGCGCATCACTGCCGTCGTCCCCTATTTCGGCTATGCTCGGCAGGACCGCAAGCCGGGACCGCGCACGCCGATTTCGGCCAAGCTCGTCGCCAACCTGATCACCGTGGCCGGCGCCGACCGGGTGCTGAGTGTCGATCTCCATGCCGGGCAGATCCAGGGCTTCTTCGATATTCCGGTGGACAATCTTTATGCCGCCCCGGTGATGGCGTCGGACATTGCCACCCGGTTGCCGCGCGATGCCATCACCGTGGTTTCCCCCGATGTCGGTGGCGTGGTCCGCGCCCGGGCGCTGGCGAAGCGGCTTGGCAACGCGCCGCTGGCGATCGTCGACAAGCGCCGCGAGCGCGCTGGCGAATCGGAGGTGATGAACATCATCGGCGATGTGCGCGATCGCTATTGCGTGCTGGTGGACGACATCTGCGATTCGGGTGGGACGCTTTGCAACGCCGCGGCAGCGCTCATGGAGGCGGGTGCGCGCGGCGCCACCGCCTATATCACCCACGGCGTGCTCTCGGGCGGTGCCGTCGCGCGAGTGGAGGGGTCGGCGCTGACCGAACTCGTCATCACCGATTCGATCGCGGCCGTCGCCAGCGTGAAGTCCGCAACCAAGATCCGCCGCATCACCATCGCTCCCCTGCTGGCAGAGGCGATGCGCCGCACCAGCGAGGAAAGCTCGGTGTCGAGCCTGTTCGACTGATGCTGGACACCGCCCCTGACAGCCGAGCCGCGCGCATCGCCGCCCTGGAGGCGCTCGACACCCGGCTGCGCTGGCTCTCGGCCTGGACGATCCACAACGCCAATCACCTCCGCCCCAGCCGCGACGGGCTGAAGGTTGGCGGACATCAGGCGAGCTGCGCCTCGATTACCGCGATCATGGCGGCCCTCTACTTTCACGCGCTGCGCCCGCAGGACAAGGTAGCGGTGAAACCGCATGCCGGGCCGGTGCTGCACGCCATCCACTATCTGCTCGGCCAGCAGAGCCTCGAGCAGCTGCAGGCGTTCCGCGGTTTTGGCGGGGCGCAGAGCTACCCCAGCCGTACCAAGGACATGATCCCGGTCGATTTCTCCACCGGCTCGGTCGGGCTCGGCGTGGCGGTGACGGCGTTTGCCAGCCTGGTGCAGGATTATCTGATCGCGCACGGCCAGCTGGCCGAAGCCGATGCGGGGCGGATGATCGCGCTGATGGGCGATGCCGAGCTCGACGAGGGCAATATCTACGAGTGCCTGATCGAGGGCTACAAGCACGACCTGCGCAACTGCTGGTGGATTGTCGACTATAATCGCCAGTCGCTCGACAGCACGACCGCCGACCGCATGTTCCGGCGTTTCGACGATATTTTCGAGACATGCGGCTGGCGGGTGCTGACGCTGCGCCATGGCAAGCGGCTGCAGGCGGCCTTCCGCAAGCCCGGCGGCCAGGCGCTGCAGGACTGGATCGAGACCTGCCCCAATGCCGATTACGCCGCCCTCACCTACCAGGGTGGTGCTGCCTGGCGGGCGCGGCTGACAGCCGATCTGGTCGACGATGCGGCGGCCTTGGCGCTGGTGGCTGGGCATGACGATACCGCTCTGGCAGCGCTGATGACCAACCTCGGCGGCCATTGCATCGAGACGCTTATCGAGGCCTTTGACGAGGCAGCGCGCGACTCGAGGCCGGTGATGTTCATCGCCTATACCGTGAAGGGGATGGGGCTGCCGTTCGCAGGCCACAAGGACAATCATTCGGGGCTGATGAACCCCGGCCAGATGGGGACTTTGCGGGACACGCTGGGTATCGCCGAGGGTGATGAATGGTCACGCTGGGGGGGCTTGGGGGACAATGCCGCGGCCGAATTGCAGGCGGTTGTGGATGGCTGTGCGCTCGCCGGGCGTGACGCCGAGCCGGACGCTGCGCGCGTGCCGGTGCCCACCCTGAACACGCCGGAGGGCAGCGAACAGGCGACACAGCCGGCGTTTGGGCGCATCCTGCTCGATCTCGCCAAGTCCGGGCATCCGCTGGCGGACCGGATCGTCACCACCTCGCCCGATGTAACCGTTTCGACCAACCTCGGCGGCTTCGTGAATGCGCGGGGGCTGTTTCGCCGGCAGGAATTGAAGGATGTGTTTGCCGGCGCCAAGATCCCCTCGGCGCAGAAATGGGCAGCGCATGCCGCCGGCCAGCATATCGAGCTGGGCATCGCCGAAAACAACCTGTTCCTGATGCTCGCCGCAACCGGGCTGGCGGCACCGCTGTTCGGCACGCGACTGCTGCCGATCGGCACGGTCTATGATCCATTCATCTCGCGCGGGCTCGATGCGCTCAACTATGCCTGTTATCAGGACGCGCGGTTCCTGCTCGTGGCGACGCCGTCGGGCCTGACCCTGGGCCCGGAGGGCGGTGCGCACCAGTCGATCAACACGCCGCTCATCGGAATGGGCCAGCCGGGGCTCACCGCCTTCGAGCCGGCGTTTGCCGACGAGCTGGCGGCGATGATGGAATGGGCCTTCCACCATATGCAGGCTCCGGACGGCGGCTCGGTCTATCTCCGCCTCTCCACCCGCGCCATTGCCCAGCCGACGCGCGAAGACGACGCCTGGCGCGGCGATGCGCTGAAAGGCGGCTATTGGCTGCGCGCCCCCGGCCCCGGCACCCGCGCAGCCATCGCCTTTTCGGGCGCCATCGCGCCGGAGGTGCTCGCAGCTGCCGACCAGCTCGCCGAGGACCTGCCTGATCTTGGCATTCTGGCGGTCACCTCGCCCGATCTGCTGCACCGCGGCTGGTCGGCCGCCAATGCCGGCCGCTGGACGGGCGCCGACGCCGAGCCGGCGCATGTCGAGGCATTGCTTGCGGGCCTTCCGGCCGGCGCTGGCCTGGTGACGATCCTCGATGGCTCGCCGTCGGCGCTCAGCTGGCTCGGCGGCGTACGCGGGCACCGCGTGGCGCCGCTCGGCACCGACAGTTTCGGCCAGACCGGGGACCTGCCCGATCTCTATCGTCGCTATCGGCTCGACGCCGAGGCCATCGTCGATGCGGTGGCGAGCTTGCTGGGCTGAGATTATTCGCCGACCGCGAGTGCCGCATCCGGCCCCAGCCGTGGCAGCCAGCGCAGCAGCACGTCACGCGCCACCGCCACACAGCCTTCTGTCGCGCGGCCATCGGGCTGCTCGCAGTGCAGGAAGATGGCGCTGCCCCGGCCCGGCACCGGCGGCCGGTCGTTGTGGCCGAGCACCAGCACCACGTCATAGGCGCCATCATCGCGCCAGAGCCGCTCGGCGCTGAAAGGATGCGGGTGACGCACCGGGCGGTTGTACGCCGGATCGGCCATATCGTCCGACCAGCCGTCGCCAGGCCGCAGCCAGCGCCAGAACAGGCGGGTGGCGGGCACTGCCAGCCCACGGTCGGGGCGGAGCAGCAGCGTGCGCAGCGGCCAGAGCCCGAACGGCGTCATTCCGTCCCCTTCCTGCTTGGCGTCTGCAGCACAGCCGCCGCTGCGGCCGAAGCGGGCGGGCACCGTCTCGCCCTCGAAGCTGAGGGTGCCGGCAGACACGCTCGCAGATAGGCGCATCACAGCTGGTGACCCTGCCGATCGCGCTTGGTGGCGAGATAGGCCTGGTTGTGCTCGCCCGGGGCCATCGCATGGGCACGCCGCGTCACCTCCAGGCCATGCGCGGCAAGCCCGGCAACCTTGTCCGGATTGTTGGTAAGCAGCTCGACGCTGCGCACGCCGAGCGCTGCGAGCATCGCCGCTGCAATGCCGAAATCGCGCTCGTCCGGCTCGAAGCCGAGGCGCGTGTTGGCGTCCACCGTGTCGAACCCCTGGTCCTGCAGCGCATAGGCGCGCAGCTTGTTGATGAGGCCGATGCCGCGCCCTTCCTGCTGCAGATAGAGCAGGATGCCACCACCGGGGTTGGCGGCGATGGCACCAAGGGCGGCGTGCAGCTGCGGCCCGCAATCGCACTTCAGGCTGCCGAGCACATCGCCGGTCAGGCAGGCGCTGTGGAGGCGCGCCAGCACGGTGGTGGTGGGGTTGGGATCGCCGACGAGCAGCGCCAGATGCTCGGGGCCGCCATCGGCGCTGCGAAATGCTACAACCTGTGTGTCGGGGGCCAGCTCCAGCGGCAGCCGGGCGCGCGACGAAACATGGAGACGCGCCGCCTGTGCGGGCAGTGCGAGCGCCGCCGCCGTGCAGGCTTCCACAACCGCGCCTGCGGCACCGTGCGGCACCGCATAAACAGCGGGAATGAGACCGGCATGTTTGGCCAATGCGATGGCGGCACGGCCCGAATCGGTGTCATCGCCGAGCGAGCGGGTGCGGAACGGGCCTTTCAGGGGTGTGGCGAGATCGAGCACCGGGTCGGCCACGGCACGGCTGGCATCGAGATCGAGCCAGTTCGGCCGCTCGACCCATACCGGCTCGGGGTCGGCAGCAGCCGCGGCGATCTGGTTGGCGAGGTTGAGCACCGCGGCGCGACGCGCGGTGATGATCAGCCCGGCGCGGTCCTGCGTTTCGAGCGCGGCCAGCGAGGCGGCATCGGCGAGTTCGGCAGCCAGAATGGCGATGCTGCCGACCCGTACGATCTGCCCGCGGCGCAGCGCGTCGGATGCGGCGATGCCGGCATAGTCCGGGGCGAGCGTCACGAGCGCCCCGTCACAAGTCGAGCGTCACGATTTGCGGGATATGGTCGGAGGGCTTGCCCCAGTTGCGAGCATCCTCCAGCACCATGAAGGCTTTCGCAGCCGGCGCCAGTTCGGGCGAAGCCCAGATATGGTCGAGCCGGCGGCCACGGTCGGAGGCCTTCCAGTCGGCGGCGCGGTAGCTCCACCAGGTGTAAAGCCGCTCGGGCGGAGCGATGAAGAGGCGGCCGAGATCGACCCAGCCGTGGCTGGCCTGGAACTGGCGCAGGGTTTCCACCTCGATCGGCGTATGGCTCACCACATCGAGCAGCGGCTTGTGACTCCACACATCGCATTCGAGCGGGGCGATGTTGAAATCCCCGACGATCAGCGTCGGCTCGCGCAGGCTTGCCGACCAGTCGGTCATCCGGCCCAGGAAATCGAGCTTCTGCCCGAATTTGGGGTTGAGAAGCCGGTCGGGGATGTCACCGCCCGCCGGCACATAGACATTCTCGATCAGCAGCCCGTTCGGCAGGCGGGCACCGATGTGGCGCGCCTCGCCATTGTCCTGCCAATCGTTGCGGCGCGCCTCCGCGAGCGGGATCTTCGAAAGGATCGCGACGCCATGGTGCATCCGCTGCCCATGCAGCAGCCGGTGCCGATAGCCCATCGCCTCGAAGGCGGCGTGCGGAAAGGCATCGTCCATCACCTTGGTTTCCTGCAGGCACAGGACATCGACGCCGGTCTCGCCCAGGAAGCGCTCGACGATATCGATCCGGAAACGGACCGAATTGATGTTCCAGCTGGCGACGGTGATGCTCATCTGCAATGCCTTAGGGATTGCCAACCCTTGCGAAAAGGGGGCGCGCGCGCAACACTCCGCACCATGCGCACGCTCATGCTCCTGTTGGTCTCGGCTCCCGCAGTGGCGCAGATGCCGCCACCACCGTCACTCGATCCGGAAGTCTGCGACAACAAGCCGGTCATCATGCTGGTGGCAGGTGAAATCAAGGACTGGGCGCGGATCCGGGCCTATGGCGCCGCGATTCGCGACTCCGGCCTGTATGACAAGCTGGGCGGCTATTATATCAACGTCCCGCGCAGCATCGCCACTTTCGAAGGATCGCCGCCGCCGGCCCAGAGCATGCTGATGGTACGCTTCCCGTGCTTCGCCCATGCGCGGACCTTCTGGTATTCGAAGGAGTATCAAGAGCGGCTGAAGGCGCTGCGCCAGAACCCGAGCGCCGGAGCGTTCACCGTGACGGTCTACCCAGAAGCGGCGCCGCCGCCCGGCGTGGCGGCATGGTGGCCGAAACTCGGTCCGCTCAAGGCCGCGCCGCCGGAGATCGCGGCGGCGATTCTGCAAGATGCAGACAAGCCGGATTGAGGCATTCGCCCCCGATCCGCATCTGCTGCAGCACGACTTGGCGAAGGGCCCAAAACGAGTTGACCCCCGCACCGGGGGCATGGTGCGGGGGTCGGGTCTGCGCTCGTCACGCATGGGATGGCGCAATAAGCGCTGCTGGATAACAGGGGGCGAACTCCAGCAGCAGCACCATCCGTTGCTCCTTTATACTGGCTCTAGCTTGCGGGGGCATGAACAGTGGTCACCGGAATTGCAAGATTTTCTTGAAAAGATCGCAGCGGCGCGAGGCTGTACGCATGTGATGACGACATGAAAGCGGACGGCAGTGATCGGTCTTGGGCCATGCTGCACGATCGCTGAAAAGGTGGAAACATGGATGATCGGCGGGAACGCGGTGAGGATTTCGCACGGTTCTGCTGGTCCCTCACCAAAGGCAAGAAGATCAGGAACGCCGGCCGGGAATGGATCGACGTTCACCGCTTTCCGAGCCAATCTCCAGCGAGATCAAGCGTCGAGGGTTCAAGTTCGTCGGACCCATGATCGTTTATAGCCTGGCTTCAGGCGGTCGGGATCGTCAACAATCATGAATTGACGTGCTTGCGCCGCGACGAAGTCTGACGGGCGCAAACGCTACACCGCAGCGCCCTTTGCGGTTGCGGAAGACGGCGGACGACCGGTCGTCAATAGGGCGGGGCGACCGCCTCCCGATGGCGCCTGGCCGCATCGGCCCACCAAGCAAACTCGTCGGCGAAGCGGTCGAAACTGCGCTCCAGCGCCTCTCCGCCGCTTCCCGTCGCAACACCCGCTTCGTCGAGCGCGCCACCGATGCTGCCGACGGCGAGCGTGCTCGGGATCACCACCATGCCCATTTCCGACAGGGTGGGGTGCCAGGCATAGCCAGCGTGTGCACCGGCGAGTCGCCCTGCCGAATAGGTGGCCAGCGCCGCTGGGCGCCAGAACCATTCCTCCAAAAAGTGATCGGTCAGGTTCTTGAGCCCCGGCTGCATGCCCCAGTTATAATCTCCGGCCACGAAGAGGAATGCATCGGCCGCACGAATCTTCCCGGCCAGCGCCTGCATGGCGGGTGGCGCCGTTCCCGGTTCATGCTCCTTGTACATCCGGTCCAGCATCGGCAGTCCCACAGCTTTCGCGTCGACCAGTTCGGTTTCCACACCGCGATCGCGAAAACGCCGGAGGCAATAGTCGGCAAGCCGGATGCCTTTGCGATCCGACCGATAAGAACCATAAAGCACCAACAGGCTGTTCATTGGTCAATCCCCGGTCTCGGAGAATGTCTCTTCCCCGGCCGTCCGGGATCATGGACATCCTGCCACCGGTGGGCAAGGCGCATTGCCGGCTCGTCCTACGACCGCGGCTTTTTTGTGGCCTGTCCGGTTTCAACCGCCGCTTTCGAAGACGTTTTCGGCATGTCGCCCAGGGGGCCTGCGTCGATGATTGCGCTGGCCGCAACGTCGGGGCGAACGCACCGTTTGTGTGTCGCAAGACTCGCGCGGCTTCAGCCCGCGCGTGCGGGCGTGCGTCGAGGATCGCGGAACGACCAGTCTGCCTTTCGGAGATCAGCATTGTAGCGCACTTCGGCCAGACGGATCTCGGAAGATCCGCCCTGGGCGTCCTGAGCGGTCCAGCCGGCGAGGGCGAGCCCGCCCGGCGCACCGGCCTCGCGCGTGAAGCGGATCACCAGCGTGCCGAACTCGGGGTGCTTGGGGTCCCTCGCTTCCACGATGACCATGTCGTCATTGCCGCCGATGATGCTCGCCACGCCGGAGAGGTCGGGCTCGGCTGACAGCAGGATGCCCAGCGGTGTCGATTTGACCGGCCATTGGCTGACCTGGCGGACGGCGTAATCGACGAACGTCAGCAACCGCCCATCGCCGACGAGCAGGATCTTCGCCGCGTCATATTCGAAGCGCACCTTGCCGGGGCGCGCCAACGCCATCTTGCCGGTGAGCGATCGCCCGTCCGCCCCTGTCTGGGTGAAGCTGGCGGTCATGCTCGTGGTGGCAGCCAGGGAGCGCGACACATCCGCCAGGGTAGCCGGCGCCGCCTGCACGGGGGCAGCGAGGGTGATGAGGGACAGGGCGGCGAGGGCATGTTTCATGCGCCGCTTCTGCGCCAGCAGAGGTTACGCGTCGATGAACCCGGGAACCTGCCTCGTTCCCCGCTGGTCGACTCAGGCAGCAACGCCGAGAAAACCGAGCTGTGCCGCCTTGAAGATCGTCTGCGAGCGGTTGACCGCGTGCAGCTTCTCGCCGGCATTCTGGATATGGAAGCGCACCGTGGCGTGGCTGCGCGACAGGATGAGCGAAATCTCGCGGTCGGTCTTGCCGAAGCTCGCCCAGCGCAGGCACTCGACTTCGCGCTTGGTCAGCTGGCAATCGCTGGGGAGGTTGTGCTTGCCGTGGTTGGGCCGGGTGCGGTTCGCCTTGGCATAGCCCGCCACGAATCGCTGCGCCAACAGGCTGAGAAGATCACCATGGGCGGCATATTCCACCGACAGGTCATCGCGTGCCGTATCGCGGCTGTTGAAGTTGACGATGCCGATCTGGCCGAACGGCAGATGCACCGGCGCCACGATGGCGGCGCGGGTAAGCGCGCGCTTCTCGAAATCGTGGAGCGAAATCTGATCGAGGTAGCGGTTGGGCTGGCGGGTGTGGAAGCCCTGCGCATTGGCCCAGAACGGATCGCTCTCGTACCGGCAGGCGCGCGGCAGCGGCGAGGACAGCGCCAGACGGGAATCGGTCCACCAGCATTCGGTGTCCGGGCACCAGCCGAACACGCTGGCGGCGAGTACCTTGCCGTCGGCATCGAACATCGGCTGCTTGGAGGCGATATTGTCCCATGCGGCCACCCGCAGATCGGCGAGATCGGCGGCGATGTCCCGCAGTGCCGCGGCCGCGCGACTGATATCGGCAAGGCTGGTCACGGTGACAGCATCGAGCCGCTGGCCAAGGTCATTGGCGATCGTCGTGGCAGTTGCCATCATTCTCTCCCCGTTGTGGACCATGCCGGACCATCTGGCGGGCCCTGTGCATGCAATCATGTGCCGGCAGTTTCGCCGGACCTTCCAAAAATACTAGGGCCACTCTGCGGCGAGGGTCAATGCTTCATCGCGGCCTGCAACAAAGAGGCGCGGTGGCTTTGCTTTGCATCCGAGGGACGCTTCGCTAACGTATGTCCCAGGGGTGGGGACAGGGACAGCAATGGCCAGTGGGCAGCAGGTTTCGAGGGCCAGTCCCATCGCCGGCCCGGTGCGCAGGATGCTGGCCGCCCTGATATTTGCCATGCTGCTCGTGATCGGCCCCGGCGGCGAGGGCACACCGCCGCTCGAGGCTGCAACACCCTCGGCCGCCCGGCATGATCCCGCCACCCATCAGGGCGTTGCAAGCTGCGGCTCGACGACCTGCCATGGGCGGCAGGAAGCGACCGGGCCGCGCGTGCGGCAGAACGAGCTGATGGTTTGGCAGGACCCCGCCAGCCTCACCGGCACCCATTCGCGCGCCTGGAGTGTGCTTGCCGGCCCCCGCAGCCAGTCGATCGCGCGGCGGCTGGGGATCGGCGATCCGCAGTCGTCGGAGGCGTGCATCGCCTGCCATGGCGATCCGGCGCCGAGCCGCGGCCCGCGTTTCCTGCAGGCCGATGGAGTGGGCTGCGAGGCGTGCCATGGTGGCTCGACGGGCTGGCTTGCCAGCCATGCTGCGGTCGGTGCCAGCCATGCCGACAATGTGGCGCGCGGGATGTGGCCGGTGAACGAGCCGGGCGTGCGTGCCGGCGTCTGCCTTGATTGCCATTACGGCTCTGCCAAGCCCGGCCAGTTCGTGACCCATCGGATCATGGCCGCCGGCCACCCGCGCATCGCCTTCGAGCTCGATCTGTTCACCAGCCTGCAGTCGCACCATGACGAGGATGCCGATTATGCCGCGCGCAAGGGCATCCAGCCCGGCATCAAGGTCTGGGCAGTGGGGCAGGCGATGGCGGTAAGCCGGGCGCTCAAGCTTTATCCGCCGCGCGCCGCCGGCAATTTTCCGGAGTTCTACTTTTTCGATTGCCGCTCGTGCCATCGCACTTTCTCGGACGATCCCGGCGTGGACGTGGCGGGCCGCACCAACCCGGCGCGGCCGATCCTGCCCGGCGCCGTGGTGTGGAACGACGAAAGCCTGATCATGCTCGCCGCCGCCGCCAAAGTAGCGGCCCCCTCGCTGGCAAGCGAGTTGGAGGCGCGCACGCGCAGCTTCCATGCGGCGCTGGGCGGGGACCGTGCCGGCGCGCTGAAGGCGGCGTCCGCCCTCGCTGCCACTGCCGACAAGCTTGCCGCCCTTTTCGAGGCGGCGCGCTTCGACAAGGGGCAGACCTTCGCGATGCTGGATGCCGTGCTGCAGGACGATGCTGCGCGGCTGACCGACTATCAGGGCGGCGCGCAGGCGGTGATGGCGGCCGATACGCTGATTGCCAGCCTCGTCAAGGACCGGCGGATCACCGCAGCCCAGGCCGCCGCCATGCGCCCGGCGCTCGACCGCGCCTATGCCGCGGCGCGCGATGCCAACAGCTTCGATCCGGAGGCTCTGCGCGCGGCGCTCTCCGGGGTGGCCGGGCAGGTTCGGGCGCTGCAATGAGGCGGAAGCTGGCCATTGCCCTGCCGCTTGTGCTGCTGCTGGCGGCGTGCGGCGGCGGCACGGGGGAGACCGGCAGCGGCGCGCCGAGCCCGGTCACAGGATCCTCGCCTGGCGGCGCGCCGCCATCCACGGCCACGCCGGCAAGCGTCTATGCCAGGCCCGCCATCGTCTCGCTCGGGGTCGGCGATGTGGAGACTGTCATTGCCCGCGCGGTGGCGGAGGCCGAGGCGCGCGGCACACCGGCGGTGATCGCGGTGGTGGACCGGGTGGGCAATGTGCTCGCCGTCTACCGCATGGCAGGTGCGCGCGCGACGGCGACCACCCGCGCCGGCGCCAGCGGCAGCCTCGACGTGCAGAATGTTACCGTGCCCGCCGAGCTGGCCGCCATCGCCAAGGCGATCACCGGCGCCTATCTTTCGAGTGTCGGCAATGCCTTTTCCACCCGCACCGCCTCGATGATCGTGCAGGAGCATTTTCCGCCGAGCGCCAGCACCCGCGGGCTCGAATCGGGGCCGCTGTTCGGCGTGCAGTTCTCGCAGCTGCCGTGCTCGGATTTCAATACCCGCTTTGGTGTCGGCGTGCCGATGATCGGGCCGAAGCGGTCGCCGCTCGGGCTGGCAGCCGATCCGGGCGGCTTCCCGCTCTACAAGGATGGCGTCGTGGTCGGCGGGGTGGGCGTGATGGCCGACGGCGATTATGGCTTCGACCCCGAGATCACCGACATCGACGTTGATGACGAGGAGCATGTCGCGCTTGCCGCCACCATCGGCTTCGCAGCGCCCGAGACGATCCGCGCCAATCGCATCTCGGTCGATGGCACGCTGCTGCGCTATTCCGATGCGCGCGAGGCCGGACTGCGCGCTGGCGCGGTACGCCCGTTTGCCGCTCTGGGCTCCGCCGGAAGCCTGGTCGCGGTCGGGGGCTTCAGCGGCGGCGGCATCGTTGCCGGTGCCGGCTATGGCAGCGAAGCCAGTGGCTTGCGCCCCGCAACTGCCGCCGAGTTCAACCACCCCGATGCCTTTGTGGCAAGCGATGGTGCCGGCAACAACCGCTTCCCCGTCCGCGCCGCCACTGATGCCGGCGACGTGGCAAGACCGCTTGCCGCCGCTGAAGTGCGCGCCGTGCTG
>JBBSPR010000041.1:0-15877 GCA_038258615.1 Sphingomonadales bacterium | reverse complement strand
CTATCTCTGCTACACTGCGCTGCTGATGGCGGGCCTCGACGGGATCGAGAACAAGATCCACCCCGGCGGCCCGATGGACAAGAACCTCTATGACCTGCCGCCGCGCGAGCTGAAGAAGGTGCCGACGGTATGCGCATCGCTGCGTGAAGCGCTCTCGGCACTCGACAAGAGCCGGGCAGTGTTCACCAAGGGCGGCGTGTTCACCGACGACCAGATCGACAGCTATATCGAGCTGAAGATGGAGGAAGTGCAGCGTTGGGAGATGACCCCGGCGCCGGTGGAATTCGATATGTACTACAGCATGTAAGGCGCGGCGCGGCGGGGGCGGAACGCAAGTTCCGCCTCGACTCGCGCAAGCCCGGCCGGCGGGGCGGGTGGCCCAAAGCCACCCGAACCCGTCCGACGGCCCCGGCTTTGCCGGGGCTTTTTTTCTTTCTCTTGCACGCCCCGACACATGCTCCGCTCTGCGCGCGAGGGACAAAAAAAGGGCCGGAACCTTGGTTCCGGCCCAGTCTATCCTTGGGGAGGATCGCCAAATTGGCCTGATTATATTGCGCTGCAACATCGCATGTTGCAATGCAAAAAAAGGCTTAACGGCAAATTTTTTGTTCGCCGCTTGTTCCATCCCCCTGTTCCGATCCCCTGCCCCGCGCTACACCGGCACCATGAGTGATCTCTTCGCCGCCACTGCCACCAGCACCGATTATGATGCCAGCCACATCGAGGTTCTCGAAGGGCTGGAGCCGGTGCGGCGGCGGCCGGGCATGTATATCGGCGGCACTGACGAGCGTGCCTTGCACCATCTGGCGGCCGAGATTCTCGACAATGCGATGGACGAGGCGGTGGCGGGCCATGCCAGCCGGATCGAGATGAGCCTCGAGGCCGATGGCAGCCTGACGATCATCGACAATGGCCGCGGCATCCCCGTCGATCCGCACCCGCGCTTTCCCGACAAATCCGCGCTCGAAGTGATCATGACGATGCTGCATTCGGGCGGCAAGTTCGGCGGCAAGGCCTATGCCACGTCGGGCGGGTTGCACGGGGTGGGGATTTCGGTGGTCAATGCGCTGTCGGATGCGCTGGTTGTCGAGGTGGCGCGGGGCCGCGAACTCTATCGGCAGCGCTTCAGCCGCGGGCTGGCGCTGGGGCCGGTGGAGCGGCTGGGGCCGGTGGCCAACCGCCGCGGCACCAGCGTGAAATTCCACCCCGATGCCGAGATCTTCGGCGCCGACGCGAGGCTCAAGCCGGCGCGGCTGTTCAAGCTGGCGCGCTCCAAGGCCTATCTGTTCGGCGGCGTCGAAATCCGCTGGAAGACCGCGGTGCTCGATGGCGAGACGCCCGAAACGGCGGTGTTCCATTTTCCCGGCGGGCTTGCCGACCATCTGAAGGAGCGGCTCGACGGCCGGGAGCTGGTGACGCCCGAAGCCTTTTCCGGCCGCACCGACCTGCCCGATGGGCCCGACGGCAAGAGGGGGGCGGTGGAATGGGCATGCGCCTGGCCGCTCTATGGCGAAGGGGCGGCGAGCTTCTACTGCAACACCATCCCCACCCCCGATGGCGGCACGCATGAGGCGGGCCTGCGCGCCGCCCTGCTGCGCGGCCTGCGCGGCTTTGCGACGCTGACGGGCAACAAGAAGGCCGCCGAGCTTTCTGGCGAGGATGTGTTCTCGGGTGCGGAGATCATGCTGTCGCTGTTCATTCGCGACCCCCAGTTCCAGAGCCAGACCAAGGACCGGCTGACCTCTCCCGAGGCGGCGCGGCTGGTGGAGAATGCGATCCGCGACCATTTCGACCATTGGCTGACCGGATCGGGCGAGCGCGGGCGCGCGCTGCTCGGCTTCGTGACCGAGCGGATGGAAGATCGCCTCCGCCGGCGGGCCGAGCTGGCGGTGAAGCGCAAGACGGTGACGAGCAAGCGCAATTTGCGGCTGCCGGGCAAGCTGACCGACTGCGCGCGCGCCGACCCGGCGGGCACCGAACTGTTCATCGTCGAGGGGGACAGCGCCGGCGGCTCGGCGAAGCAGGCGCGCGACCGGATGACCCAGGCGATCCTGCCGATCCGCGGCAAGATCCTCAATGTGGCGAGTGCCAATGCCGCCAAGATCGGCGCCAACAGCGAAGTGGCGGACCTGATCCAAGCGCTCGGCTGCGGCACCCGCGAGCGCTATGCGCCCGAGGCGCTGCGCTATGAGCGGATCATCATCATGACCGACGCTGACGTTGACGGCGCCCATATCGCGACGCTGCTGATGACCTTCTTCTTCCAGGAAATGCGCGGGCTGGTGCGCGACGGGAAGCTGTATCTGGCGCTGCCGCCGCTCTACCGGCTCGCCGCCGGCGGCATGGTGGCCTATGCGCGCGACGATGGCCACCGCGAGGAGCTGATGCGGACGACCTTCGCCGGCCGGACCAAGGTGGAGGTGAGCCGCTTCAAGGGGCTGGGCGAGATGGCGCCGGGGCAGCTGAAGGAAACCACGATGGACCCGGCGAAGCGCACGCTGCTGCGCGTGCAACTGCCGCAAGATGCCGATGGCAAGGCGGCGGTGGCCGACCTTGTCGAGCGGCTGATGGGGCGCAACCCCGAGCATCGCTTCGCCTTCATCCAGTCCCGCGCCGAGGCGGTTGATGCCGAGGCGCTCGACGCCTGACGCGCTGCGCATTTGCGCGCCATGTGGCGGCGATTGCACAAGGAACGGGCAGCCGTGGCAGGCTTGTGCGGGCAGTATCCGGTGATGCTGCTTTGGCACGGACCATGCATCGTGCGTGTACCGGCGGGGCCGGCGCGGGGGACGCATGAAGCTGATCATTGCTGTCATCAAGCCGTTCAAGCTCGATGGCGTGCGCGCTGCCCTCACCGAAGCGGGCGTGCAGGGAATGACGGTGAGCGAGGTGCGCGGTATCGGCCGCGAGACGCAGGCCGGCGGCGGCGAGGCCAGCACCATGGTTCCCAAGATGAAGATCGAGATCGTGGTGGAGGATGAGCAGGTGGCGCTGGTGATGGAAGCGATCCAGGCGAGTGCCGCAACCGGCGCGGTGGGCGACGACAAGATTTTCGTTGCCGATGTCGGCCAGGCGGTGCGTATTCGCACCGGCGAAACCGATGAAGCGGCACTTTGAGGGGCATGATGACAAGAGCTTTGACATGGCTGGCTGCGGTTGCAGCCGTTGCCGCCGCCGTGCCGGCGATGGCGCAGGATGTGGTGCCGGTGCCGAACAAGGGTGACACGGCGTTCATGATGCTGGCGACGGCACTCGTGCTGCTGATGATCATGCCGGGGCTGCAGCTTTTTTACGGCGGGCTCACACGCGCCAAGAACATGCTATCGGTGATGACGCAGATCGGTGCCGCGAGCGCGCTGGCGATGCTGCTGTGGGTGACCTTCGGCTATTCGCTGGCATTCGGGCCGGACGCGAGCGAGGCGCTCAAGCCGTTCATCGCCAGCCTCGACAAGGCGTTTCTGGCGGGCGTGACGGCGGACTCCACGGTGGCCACCTTCACCGATGGCGTGGTGATTCCCGAATATGTGTTCATCGCCTTTCAGATGACCTTTGCCGCGATCACCATTTCGATCGTGCTCGGCTCGGTGGTCGAGCGGATGAAGTTTGCGGGCGTAATGGTGTTCGCGCTGGTGTGGCTGACGATCGTGTATCTGCCGATCGCGCACATGGTGTGGGCGACCGGCGGGCTGTTCTTCGAGATGGGCGCGCTGGATTTTGCCGGTGGCACGGTGGTGCATATCAATGCCGGGGTATCGGCGCTGGTGGCGGCGCTGATCGTGGGGCCGCGGATCGGCTACAAGCGCGAATCGATGGCACCCCACTCGCTCACGCTGACACTCGTTGGGACGGGGCTGCTGTTCGTCGGCTGGTTCGGCTTCAACGCCGGCTCGGCGCTGGAAGCCAATGGTGCTGCCGGGCTGGCAATGATCAACACCTTTGTGGCGACCGCAGCGGCGGCGCTGGCGTGGCTGCTGATCGAGCAACTGCTCGGCCATCGGCCTTCGGCACTCGGGCTGGCCTCGGGGATGATCGCCGGGCTGGTGGGGATCACGCCTGCGGCGGGCAATGCCGGGCCGTTCGGCGCGATCGTGCTGGGCGTGCTGGCGTCGGCGGGCTGCTATGTGTTCGTGGCGTTGATCAAGCCGCGACTGGGGCTCGATGATGCGCTCGACGCCTTCGGCATCCATGGCGTGGGCGGGATCATCGGCGCCATCGGTACGGCGATCGTCTATGCGCCCGCACTTGGCGGGCCCGGAGGCGAGGACTTTGCGATGGGGGCGCAGATCGTCACGCAGTTGCTGGCGGTGGGCATGACCATCGTCTGGGCGACGATCGGCACGCTGATTGCTTGCGGTGTGGCGCGTGCGACGACGGGGCTGCGGGTGACGCCCGACGTGGAGCGCGAAGGGCTCGACCTCGGCGAGCATGGCGAGCGGGCATACAACAGCTGACGCGAAACGAGCGCCGCGGGGGGCGCGGCGCTCGTCGGGGTTGCGGCTGATGCCATTTTACAGCGGAAGCTCTTCAGCGGCCGCTTTTTAGCGGCAGGGGCGACCGTCCGACTTGTCGATGGCGCGGCCGGCGAGGGCGCCGACACCACCGCCCAGCACAGCACCCAGAAGGCCGTCGCCGCGCCCGGCGACTTGGTTGCCGAGAAGGCCGCCGGCGATGGCGCCGATCACGGTGCCGCCCTTGCCTTCGTCGTAGCAGCGCGCCTGGCCGCGGACATTTCCGTTCCAGCGGCGGTCGTCGTAGCGGCGGTTGTCAATGCGGCGGCTGTTGAAACGGCGGTCGTCAAAGCGACGATCGTCGAAGCGCCGGTCGTTGAAGCGGCGATCATCGACCTGATAATAGCCATCGCGGCCGTAGTAGCGATCATCGCGGTCCCCGGCGACGGCAGCTGACGGCAATGCGGTGAACGCCATGCTTGCAGCGAGCGCACCGAGGAGGAATTTTCCAGCCATGATCAGATCCTTTCCCGCAGCCGTGATGGGCTGGTGGAACCTGTCTGCACCAAGGTGATTGGCGCGAAGCTGAACGGGCTGTTGGCCGGCGTTCAGCCTGCGGCGTCGATCTTCTCATTGGCTTCGAGCCAGGCGGTTTCCGCAGCCGCGAGCGCCGATTCCACCCGGCCACGCTCCTGCATCAGGTCGGAGGCGGTGCGGCCCATGTCGGCGACGATGCAGGTCTTCGGGTCGAACAGGGCGCGGTCGATCTCGCCGCGCCGCGCGTTCAGCTTGGCCACCTCGGCCTCGGCGGCCTTGGCGGCCGTGCGCAGGCCGGCGGTGGCTTCGCGCGCGGCAGCGGCGGCCTTGCGATCGTCCTTCTTGTTGCCCTTGGGCTTGCCGTCGCCGCCACCGCCTGCGCGCCCGAGGATCGAATCGGTGTAATCATCGAGGCTGCCGGCGAACTCGCGCGCACGGCCGGCATCGACCAGCACGAGTCGATCCGCACTCGCCTCGATCATGTGGCGATCATGGCTCACCACCACCACGGCGCCGTTGTAATCGTTGAGTGCCTGCACCAGCGCCTCGCGGGTATCCACATCGAGGTGGTTGGTCGGCTCGTCGAGGATCAGCAGGTGCGGGGCGTCGCGGGTGATCAGCGCCAGCGCCAGCCGGGCCTTTTCGCCGCCCGACATCTTGCCGACCTTCTGCTCGGCCATGGCGCCGGAAAAGCCGAAACGGCCGAGCTGGGCACGCACCTGGGAAGGGTTGGCTCCGCGCATCAGCCGGCTCATATGCTCGAGCGGAGTGTCGTCGCTGTCGAGCTCCTCGACCTGATATTGGGTGAAATAGCCGACGCGCAGCTTGCCGGGCGCGTGCTTGCTGCCCGCCATCGCCGGCAGCTGGCCCGAGAGCAGCCGCGCCAGCGTGGTCTTGCCATTGCCGTTGCGGCCCAGCAGCGCCAGCCGGTCATCGGGATCGAGCCGCAGGTCGATCTGTTCGAGGATCGCCTTGCCGTCATAGCCGACCGCGGCATGATCGAGCTGCACCAGCGGCGGCTTGAGCGCAGGCGGCGACGGGAAGTTGAACACCAGCGACGGATCGGTGACGGCCTCGGCGATCGGCTGCATTTTCGCCAGCGCCTTCTGCCGGCTCTGCGCCTGCTTGGCGGTGCTGGCGCGGGCGGAATTTCGGGCGATATAGTCCTGCAGCTTGGCGCGCTGCGCGGCCTGCGCCTCGCGGGCGCTGGCCAGCTGCGAGAGACGCTCGGCGCGCTGGCGTTCGAAATCGTCATAGCCGCCGGGATAGAGGGTGATCTTGCCGCCCTCGAGATGCAGGATATTGTCGACGACATTGTTGAGCAGGTCGCGCTCATGGCTGATGACGACGATGGTGGCGCGGTAGGATTTGAGGAAATTCTCCAGCCACATCGTCGCTTCGAGATCGAGGTGGTTCGAGGGCTCGTCGAGCAGCAGCAGATCGGGCTGGCTGAACAGCAGCGCTGCAAGCGCCACGCGCATCCGCCAGCCGCCCGAATAGCTGTCGAGCGGGCGATGCTGGGCGGCTTCGTCGAAACCGAGCCCGACCAGGATGCGCGACGCCCGCGCGGGGGCGGTATAGGCATCGATGGCGATCAACCGCTCATGGATCTCCGCCAGCCGGTGCGGCTCGGGATGCGAAGTCTCTTCCTCGATCATGAGGGCGGCCCGCTCGACATCGGCGGCGAGCACGGTCTCGAACGGCGTCGTGCTTCCGGCGGGGGCTTCCTGCGCCACATAGCCCATGCGCGCGGCCTTGGGCATGTCGACGCTGCCGCTGTCCGGCTCCAGCTGGCGGGCGATCACCTTCATCAGCGTCGATTTGCCGGCCCCGTTGCGGCCGATGAAGCCGATGCGGCCGCGCGGCGGCAGCGTGGCCGAGGCGCCATCAAGGATGGTGCGGCCGCCGAGGCGGACGGTGATGTTGTTGATGGTGAGCATGGGGGGCGGATAGCAGGATTCTATGTGGGTGGCAGGATAAAAAAAGAGGCCCCGGAAAAGCCGGGGCCGACGCCTGCCCCGGCGAAGGCCGGGGTCAGACGAAATCGGCCAGCGAAGCTGTCCGCCTCGCTGGCCGCGTTCTCACAAGTCGGGGTTAAGCTTACGCCAAATCCGCGCCGTGCTTCACTTGTTCTGCGTCTTCAAATAAGCGATCACGTTCGCGCGATCCTCGGGCTTCTTGAGGCCGGCAAAGGCCATCTTGGTGCCCGGCATGAACTTCATCGGGGCTTCCAGATACTTGAACAGCGTGGCTTCATCCCAGGTCACGTTGCTCTTCTGGTTGGCGGCGCTGTACTTGTAGCCGGTGACCGAGCCGGACTTGCGGCCGACGACAGCGTGCAGCGACGGGCCGACGCGGTTCACGCCCTTGGTCGTGACATGGCAGGCCTTGCACTGGTTGAACACCTTTTCGCCGGCGGCGGCATCGCCCTTCGGCATCTGGGCTGCGGCGGGGGCTGCAGCCAGAAGGGCAGCGGCCGCGAAGAGCATCGAGTGGTTCATGGGTCATCCTGCTGAAAGAGGCTGTTTGAACGCTCGCCATAACGGCTCGAATATGAATGTGCAATTAGGGGCTTGGCCTCTGCAGGCGTCGGCATGGTGCCGCAGGGTCCGCTCCGGCATCGGTTGCCATGATCGACGGGTGGTTAGGCATTTATTTGCCGATCTTCGGTATTCTCCACGGACCGAATCAGCAGTGCATGACTGATCCGCCAATGGGGCCGCAAACATCGTCAGATCCAGACGCGGCACTTGCCGCGGTTGGATCCTGTCGTTCGATCTGGCCGGGGAAAATGCCCCGGCGGGACCGATCTTCATTGTGCAAACAACCTGATCCAAGGGGAAGATGACATGGCACGCAAACCCACACGGGATGATGACGGCAATAGCGGTAGTGGTGGCGGTGGTGGCGGCGGTTTGGGCGCCGATGTCGATGCGATGCTGCTGGCAGCACTCGAGCGCGCCGAAGCCGAAGGCAGCGGCACCGGCGAAGCGCTCGGCGCAACCGACGAGACGCTGACCACCGGCCGGATGATCGTGACGTACAAGGAAGGCGCCAGCGATGACGGCACCCTGGCCAACATGGGGCTGCGCGCCGCCGACGCGCGCGATTTCGAGGACAGCGCGGTGGCGATGGACGGGCTCGGCGATGCCGATGCACTGCTGTTGCCGGAAATCGGCGTGGCGGTGATCTCGGGTGATGCCGCGGCCGAGCGCAGCATGGGCGTCGCAGGCTTCAGCACGTTCGATTCCGACAGTCCGATCCAGGTGATAGAGCCCGAGTATTTCGCCTTTGCCGAGGGCGATGCCGGCGAATATCTGCGCGGCTTCCTGCGCGCGGCCCAGACCATCGAGGCCGATCTCCGCGGGTTCGGCGCGCCCGGGGACGAGGAAGACGAGGAGGCCGGCGCGCTGGTGCTCGGCGCCACCCCCGGCCTCATCGCCTCGCGCGTGCCGCAGAGCAGCCGCACGGGACAGGGCATCCGCGTTGCGGTGCTCGATACCGGCATGGACCTCGGCCATCCGAAATTTGTCGGCCGGGGCATGGTGAGCCGCAGCTTCGTGGGCCAGCCGGTGCAGGACCTTCACAGCCATGGCACGCATTGCATCGGCACCGCCTGCGGGCCGCTGGCACCGCCGGGATCGATCCCGCGATATGGCATCGCCCACCGCAGCAACATCTTCGTGGGCAAGGTGCTGAGCAACTCGGGCAGCGGCGCAACCGGCGGCATCCTGGCCGGCATGAACTGGGCCATTGCCAACAATTGCGCGGTCATCTCGATGTCGATAGGTGCGCAGACCGGCCAGCAGTTCGCCTATACCATGGCCGGGGCGGTGGCGTTGGGGAGGGGCTGCCTGATCATTGCCGCAGCCGGCAATGCGGCCTCGTCCACGGGGGCGCCGGCCAATTCGCCGAGCATCATGTCGGTGGCCTCGCTCGATCGCAACCTGGCGCCCTCGAGCTTCTCCAACCGCGGCAAGATCGACATTTCGGCGGTCGGTCGCGACGTTTACTCCTCGGTGCCGCGCCCGCAACGCCATGGCTTCAAGACCGGCACCAGCATGGCCTGCCCGCATGTGGCCGGGGTGGCGGCGCTCTGGGCGCAGGCGACCGGCCTGCGCGGCATGCCGCTGTGGCAACGGCTGCTGGCCACGGCGCGGCCCCTGCCCTATCCTGCATCGCGTGTGGGACGCGGGCTGGTGCAGGCGCCCTGATGCAACGGATGGTGTGAAGGACCGATCATGGCCGATCCAGTGCAAGTCCCAGTGCAAGTCATCGTCACGCTCAACGCCGGCGCACCCGCCGGGGTGCGGCGCAGGCTGGCCGATGCCGGGTTGGAGATCGAGAATATCCTCGATGCGATCGGCATCATCACCGGCGCGTGCGACGCCGGTGATCTTGCCGGGCTGCGACAGGTGGAGGGCGTGGCCGCCGTCGAGCGCGACACGACCGTGGACATCGGGCCGCCGGATGCGGAGCTTAGCTAGGGTGTGTTTCGCAAAAAGTGGGCACCGATTTTGCGACAAAAACACATGGAAACAAAGAATTAGACCCGCGTTTTGATCACATCAGAACGCAATGGCGTCTAAGGCTGCAGCAGGAACTCCACAAGTGCGCGGACCTTGGCCTGGCGCCATTGCGGGGTGGGGGCGCTCAGCCACCAGCTGTGGTCGCTCGGCTCCGGCGGTGCCAGGGCGACCAGCTCGCCGGCGGCCAGATGGCGGGCGGCGATGAGGCTCGGCACCCGGGCGGCACCGAGTCCGGCAAGGGCTGCATCGATCGCCAGCCCGGCATCGGCCATGATCGAACCGGTCGCCTCGGCATCGCAAGGGTGCGCCACGCGCGGGGCATCGGCGGCAGTGCCGGGCGGGCCGACCAGCACGATCGTCTCCGCGCCCAGGGGCCGGGCGTGCACGCCTTCCGCGCTCGGTTCGGCGCCGAAGTGGATGGCGACATCCAGATTGGCCTCGGTGAAATCGGGCTCGTCCTCCACCGTGGCGAGCACGAAGCGCAGCTGGGGTGCTGCTACCGCATAATCGGCCAGCCGGGCGGCGAGCCATTTGGCGATGAGATCGCGCGGGGCGGCGATGGTCAGCATGTTCGAGGCCTGGCCCTGCTGCATGATCCGCACCGAATCCTCGAACTGCCGAAAGCCCTCGCGAAGCGCCGGCAGCGCGCGCTCGGCCTCGGGGGTGAGTTCCAGCCCGCGTGTCTGGCGGCGGAACAGGATCACCCCCAGCGTTTCTTCCAGCGCGCGGATCTGCTGGCCCACCGCGGCCGGGGTGACGGCGAGCTCGTCGGCGGCACGGGTGAAGCTCAGATGGCGGGCGGCGGCATCGAACACGCGGAGCGCGTTGAGCGGCAGGTGCGTGCGCTTCATCGGCTCAAGGCGTGCCGGCCGGCGGCCGCACCAGTGCGAACGGCGGGATGACGACATCGAAGCCGCCGTCGGGCCCGTCCATATGGTAGCGGCCGACCATGCTGCCGCGCGGCGTGGGCAGCGGGCAGCCGGAGATATAGTCGAAGCTGCCGCCCGGCGGGATGACCGGCTGCTCGCCGACAACGCCCTCACCCTCCACTTCGCTCATCCGGCCAACGCCATCGGTGATGATCCAGTGGCGGCGCAGCAGCTGCACGATGTCGTTGGAATGGTTCTCGACACGCACATGATAGCTCCACACGAAGCGATGGCCGTTCGGGTCCGACTGTTCGGGGAGGAAGCGTGGAGCCACGCGCACGGTGATGCCATTGGTGGTGGCGCTGTGCGCGAAAAAGCCCTCCATCTTCATCGCTAAAGGCCGATCGCCTTCAGCGCATTGTCGAGATCGTCGATCAGGTCATCGGCGTCTTCGAGCCCGACCGACAGCCGCAGCATCCCCTCGGTGATGCCCATTTCGGCCTGGATGGCCGCACTCACACTGGCATGGGTGGTGCTGGCGGGGTGGGTCATCAGCGTCCGGCTGTCACCGAGGTTGTTCGAGATGTCGATGAGTTCGAGCGCATCGAGCAGGCCGTGCGCCGCTTCGCGGCCGCCATCGAGGTGCATCGCGATGATGGTGCCGCCCTTGCGCATCTGCCGCATGGCGAGGCCATGCTGGGGGTGCGAGGCGAGGCCGGGATAGAGCAGCCGCGGCACCCGGGCTTCGAGGAAGCTGGCCACCCGTTCCGCGTTCTCGCAGGCGCGCGACACGCGCAGATCGAGCGTTTCCAGCGACTTCAGGATCAGCCAGGCGTTGAAGGGCGAGAGGTTGGGGCCGGTGTGGCGCGCGAAGGCCAGATAGACATCGTTCATCCATTGCTCGGAGCCGAGCACGGCACCCGCGAGCACCCTGCCCTGCCCGTCCATCAGCTTCGTGGCGCTGTAGGCCACCACATCGGCGCCATGCTCGAGCGGGCGCTGCACGATGGGGCTGGCAAAGGCATTGTCCACCACGACCAGCGCGCCGGCATCGTGCGCGATATCCGCCACAGCGCGCAGGTCGGTGATGTCGAGGCCAGGGTTGCTCGGGGATTCGAGGAAAAACGCCTTGGTATTGGGCTTGCGCGCGCTGGCCCAGGCCTGGGTGTCGCGGGCGTCGACCGTGGTTGTCTCGATGCCGAAGCGTGGCAGGATGCTGTCCACCAGCACCCGGCACGAGCCGAACAGCGCCTTGCCCGCCACCAGATGATCGCCGGCGGAAAGCTGGCAGAGCAGGGCCGCCGTCATCGCCGCCATGCCGCTGGCGGTGGCGCGCGCGGACTCCGCACCTTCGATCAGGGCGAGGCGCTGCTCCATCATCTCGACGGTGGGGTTTTGCAGCCGGCTGTAGGTCATGCCCGGCCGCTCGCCGCGGAAGCGCGCGGCGGCCTCCTCGGCATTGTCGT
The DNA here is from genome assembly GCA_038258615.1 of Sphingomonadales bacterium. Classification (GTDB taxonomy): domain Bacteria; phylum Pseudomonadota; class Alphaproteobacteria; order Sphingomonadales; family Sphingomonadaceae; genus Sandarakinorhabdus. Next base: position 4,028 of record JBBSPR010000041.1, on the reverse strand, counting down.
AACAATAGCCGCTGGTGAGGAAGAGCGCCTCCGAAGTTTCCCCGACTTCGGTGCGCATGGTGCCGCCGCGCACCATCTGCGTGGCGGGACGCCATTTTGCCGTATGGGCGGGGGATTGGCCGATGGTGCGCTTCATGGCTCAGCGATAGCCGCCGGGCTGAATGGACGCAACGCAATCAGGAATTGCAGGTGACGCGTTTCATCGCGGTGCCGCCGGCAGCGGTGTGGCAGGCGATGGCCGAGCATATCGAGGAATGGTTCTGCTCAGCGCCCTGGCGCTATGGGCTTCGAAGCCGGCTGGGAGGCGATGGCGGCGCAGGCCGAGGCGGTGGCACGATGGCTCGCCTGAGATAATTCGGCGCCCGTTCATGTGGCGTTAGGATTGGGATGTTGAAAAGGTGCAGCCCGCGCACGGATGTGCGCAGCCACAAGGGGAGCAGGTCGTGCCAAAATTCGGAGCAGGCGTTGTCAAGTTCGAACGCGAAATTTATCCCAAGAACGAGGGGCTGTTCGCGCTGCTGAGCGAAGGCCAGTCGCCCGAAGCGATGTTCATCACCTGCTCGGATTCGCGGATCGAGCTAGGCATGCTCACCCAGAGCAATCCCGGCGAGCTGTTCGTGGTGCGCAATGCCGGCAACATCGTGCCACCGCACGACAACCGCACCGGGGCAACCACCGCGGCGATCGAATTTGCCGTCGGCGCGCTGAATGTCCCGCACATCGTCATCTGCGGCCATACCGATTGCGGTGCGGTGAAAGGCGCGCTGGCACCGGAAAAGCTCGATGCGCTGCCACATGTGCGCGACTGGCTTGGCTATATGCGCGCTGCCGTGCAGATCGTTGAGGCCACGGGGCAGGACATGGATGAAAAGACGCGGATGATGTACCTGCTCCAGCAGAATGTGCTGCTGCAGCTGGCGCATCTGAAGACCCATCCATCGGTGGCAGTGGCGCTCGCCAAGGGCACGGTGCAGCTGCACGGCTGGGTCTATAACATCGGCACCGGGCAGGTGCTGGCGCTGAACGAAGCCACCGGCAAGTTCGAGGATGTCGAGGAGCGCTATGCCGTGCAGGTGACGAAGCATTTCGATAGCTTCCACCAGCACGACTGATACGGTTCAGGGAATGGCGATGGCACCGTCCGCCGGGGCCATCGCAGGTGCCTCATGGCCGCGAACGATCAGCAGATACATCACCGGCGTGACGATGCGGCTGAGCAGCGTGGATGACACCAGCCCGCCGATGATCACCCAGGCCAGCGGGCCGTAAAGGCCTGAGCCCGAGAGCGCCAGCGGCAGCAGGCCGCCGATTGCGGTGACGCTGGTGAGCAGCACAGGCAGGAACCGCACCTCGCCGGCGCGCTCGATGGCGGTGCGCAGCTCCATGCCCGATGCGCGCAACTGCGTGGTGAAATCCACGAGCAGGATCGAATTCTTGATCTCGATGCCGATCAGCGCGACGAAGCCGATGACGGCGGTGTAGCTGATCGAATTGCCGGTGAGGAACAGTGCCACCAGCCCGCCGAAGATGCCGAGCGGGATGACACCAGCCACCACCGCCACTGCGCGGAAGCGGCCGAATTCGATGACCAGCACGCCGAGGATGCCGAACACGGCAAGTGCGATGATCGGCCCGAGGCCCGAGAAGCTGCGCGACCGTGCCTCGGCCTCGCCACCGGCCGCCACGCGGTAGCCTTCGGGCAGGTCCACCGTGTCGATCGCCGCGAACACCGCATCATTGACCGCGGCGGTGAGAAAGCCGGGGGCCACCTCGGTGGTAAGCGACACCACGCGCTGCTGGCTCTCGCGGCTGATGCGCGGGGGGGCGGAATCGAGCTGCGGATTGGCGATCTCGCGCAGCGGAATGGCACCGCCGGCGGCGGGCACATAGACCTGGTCGAGGATCGAGACCGGCTGGCGCGTGGCGAGCGGCAGCCGCACCACCACATCATAGCTGTCGCCCTCATTGTCCCGGAAGCGGCCAGCCGCCTCGCCGGCGAGGCTCAGCCGCAGGATCCGGCGCGGCGCCCCCGGCACCACGCCGAGCAGGGCCGCCTTGCCGCTGTCCAGCCCCAGGTCGAGCCGCGGCTGGTCGGTGGCGATGGGGTTGTTGACGTCGCGGGTGCCGGGCACCTTGCGCATCAACGCTTCGGTTTCGGTCGCCAGCCGCTTGAGGACGTCCAGATCGGGGCCGAAGATGCGCACCAGGATCGGCGCATCGATGGGCGGGCCGTTCTGGAAGATTTTCACGGTATATTGTGCATCGGGGCTGGTATCGAGTTTCGCGCGCAGCCGCTCGACGAGCGCTGGGCCATCATATTGGTCCCAATCTTCCAGCACCACGAACACCTCGCCCAGGTTGGTCCGCTGGTCGAAGGAGCGCTGGTTGTAGAAGATCTGCGGGTTGCCGCGTCCGATGTTGGTCATCAGCGATTGCACCAGCGGCTCGTCCTTGAGCGCGGCTTCGACGAAACGGGTTGCGCGTTCGGTCTGGGTGATCGCCGCTCCCTCCGGCGCGCGCACGGTGACGAGGAAATAGGGCGCATCGGCGGGCGGGAACAGGCTCGATCCGATGAACGGCACCAGCCCGAAGCCCGAGATGACAATGGCGGTGGCAATGCCCATCGCCCGCCACGGCCGCTCCAGCGACCAATGCAATATGGGGGCATAAAAGGTCTGGATGCCCTTTTGCACCGCCTGCAGGAAGCGGTTGCCATGCTCGGTCTCGGTGCGCGGCAGAATCCGGCTGGCGAGGAATGGCACGATGGTGAGCGACACCACCAGCGAGGCGGCCACAGTGCCGAGCACCGCGACGGGGAGCGAGCGGGTGAATTTGCCCGCACCTTCGGGCAGGAACGCCAGCGGCAAAAAGGCAAACAGCAGCACGAAGGTGCAGCCGAGCACCGCCACGGCGATTTCGCGGGTGCCGGAGATCGCCGCCGACATCCGGTCCTCGCCTTCACGAAGGTGGCGGGCGATGTTCTCGGTCACCACGATCGAATCGTCGACGAGCAGCCCAAGCGCGATGATGAAGCCCGAAATCGCCAGCTGGTTGAGGGTGAAGCCGGTGAAGCTGAGCACCGCGACGCCGATCGCCAGGCTGAGCGGCACCGACACCATCACCACCAGCGAGGCGCGCAGCCCCAGCGGCAGCAGCGTGATGAGCACAAGCAGCAGCGCGATGCCGAAATCGCGCGCCAGCGTGGCGAGCTTGCGGCCGATATCGAGCGATTGGTCGAAGCCGAGCTCGAGCGTGACATCGGGTGGCAGTTGCCCGCGGAAGGCCTCGGCCGCCGCCACCGCATCATTGCGGATATCGAGGACGTTCAGATTGTCCTTCTGCTGCAGTGTCACCCACACCGCGCGCTTGCCGTTGAAGCGCGCGATGTGCGGCTGCTCCTCATAGCCCCAGCCCACCTCCGCCACGTCCTTCACGCGGATCAGGCTGCCGTCACGCGCCCGCACCGGCTCGTCGGCAATCTCGTCGACCGACTTGAAGGCGCCGCCGGCCTGCACATTCAGGCGCTGGTCGCCGCTGTGCACCGCACCCGGCGGCAGGTCGGTGGAGCCCTGGCGCAGCGCATCGGTGACCGCGGTGACGGGAAGCCCGAGCTGCGCCATGCGGCCGAGATCGAGCGCCACGGTCACCTCCGGGCGCGGGATACCCCAGACCCGGGTTTCGCGCACGCCCGGCACGCGGTTCATCCGCTCGCGCAGATCCTTGCCCAGCTTTTCCAGCCGCCGGTAGGAGGCCGTCTCGGACACCAGTGCGAACTGCAGGATCGCGGCCTCGGTGGTGCGGCTGCGGCGGAATTCGAGGCGCTGGAGTGCGGAGGGCAAGGTGCCGCGGATGGCGTTCACCTCGCGAACCACCTCGTCGTATTTCTTCTCGGGGTTGTCATCCCAGCTGAATTCGGCAGTGATCACCGACGAGCTGTCGGTGTTGGTCGAGGCGACCTTGACGATGCCGTCCACCCCTTGCAGCACATCCTCGATCGGCTTGGCGATGGTGGTTTCCATGTCCGATGG